>JADFPO010000001.1:0-96540 GCA_022562295.1 Gemmatimonadota bacterium | reverse complement strand
GGAGCCTGGCGACGGTTTCCTGTCCGGTATAGCACCCCTTGGTATACGATACGCCGTCGATCGCGTCGTAACGGACCTCCTGCGGAAGCGTCTTCGCATCGATCTCGGTGCCGAGCCCCGGCCAGCCGGCCAGGATGCGAGCAAGCTCGAGACCGACGTGACCAGCCAACACCGCACCGCTTGCCTCGAGCGAATCCAGTACCGCCGGCATGCGGTCGCGTTCCAACTGAAGCTGCAATTCGAAATTGGCGTGGGTGGAGGGGCGGGATACGATGCCCGTCGCCTCACCTAGGACGGCGCTGGTGCTTCGGCCCAGCTCGGGGATCGCGATCCGCGCGCGATGCGCCACCTGGGTCGCCGTCGGCCCGGCGATGCGTAGAACGGCGAGTTCGTCCGACCGGTCGGTCACTGTGGCGAGACGCGGAGGCAAATATTTCTTGAAGAGGTCCAGCAGGGCCTGTTTTCCGGTGGTGGGGACGGAAAGCCAGGCTGGACCGCTCCCGCGCGACGTCCACATATCGCACACGATCGTTCCTTTGGTGGTCAGCACCGCGCCATAGAGGAATCCGCCGTCACCGACTGCCTCGATGTCGTTCGTCAGGAGTCCTTGCAGGCACGTTGTCACAGACGGTCCCCGGACATGCATGACGGCAACGTCAGCCTCCGCGACGATAGTGCCCTCGATGGCAGCCTCCGCCACCTCGTCGGAAACGGTTTCGGGGGTCAGCACACACATAGTGGGACCGGTCTCTGTCATATCACATGAAATCTAGTACCGTGGGATGCGCGCCGGTGAGTCATTGGGCGTAGTAACCGGCCCTCCGGTATGACAGATCTAGCAACTCGATGGGATGGAGAACCGGACGCTGCTGGCCCCGCGCGAGCATGCCGGCCCCCAGTTGCATGATGCAACCGGGGTTCCCCGTCACGATCACGTCGGCCGCGATAGCATCGAGATTCTCCAATTTGCGAGCCAACACTTGGCGTGACAGTTTCGGCTGCACGAGCGAATACACTCCGGCGCTACCGCAACAGTGACTAGCGTCTGCCGGGGAGCGGCATTGTAACCTCGGCACGGCCGCCAGGACGGCCTGGGGCGCTTCCACCACGCCCTGGGCGTGTTGCAGGTGGCAGGCCGGGTCCACTGCCACGGTCATTTCCAGCGGTGCGCCAATACGCGGTCCGGCCGCCGCCAGAACCTCGCTCACGTCCTTGACACGGGCGGCAAACCGTTTCGCTTCGCTCGCGAGGTCTTCTCCGGCGAGGAGGTGACCGTAGTCCTTCATTGTCGCGCCACAACCCGCGCTGTTTACCACTATGATGGCATCGGGCACACGCGAAAACGCCAACACGTTGCGGCGTGCTAATTGCTTCATTTGCTCGTTCAAACCGGCATGGGCGTGCAACGCGCCGCAGCATCCCTGACTCGGCACGGCCGAAATCGTGAAGCCGTTTGCGCGCAAGGTTCGCTGCGTGGCCGCGTTGACATGCCCGAACAACCCCTCCATGATGCAGCCCCGAAAAACCGCTGCATCGCCCCGCCGGGCACGCGGCCCATCGGCGAGCCGAGGCTCGTGATGGTCCCGACGGAGGCGGCCGCCCGATCCCGTTGCGTCGTTGGCCCAGTGCTCTCCTGTGTTGGGGATCATGTGCGTGGCTGCTAGCATCCCCATTTGAAAACCGATCGCCGACTTGCCGGCGCCGAACCGCGCAAGCGGGCGTACCATCCGACTGAGGGTCAGCAGCGGCCGCCGCAGGCGGGGATCCGCCATCACCGCGAGCACCACGCGCGCGAGGAGGCTGAGAGGATGCTTCTTTACGAGCACCGATCGAGCTTCCTCTAACGCAGGTCCGTAGACGACTCCCGACGGACAGGCGGATTCGCACGCGCGGCACCCGAGGCACCGATTCAAATGATGGGCCAGGTGAGTATCCCCGGGGTTGATCTCGCCTCGTGCTAATTGCTGCATCAGCAGGATCCTTCCCCGAGGACCATCGGCTTCGTCGCCGGTAGCGACATATGTGGGACAGCTTTGCAGGCAGAAGCCGCAACGGACACACGGATCGAGCCCAGCGATGGCCGTACTCACTGCCGGCCGGCGAGCGCTACGGTGAGAGTGCTTTGTGGATCGAACGTGTGTCGCAGCGAGCCCATCAACCGGTTCACGCCTTCGCGACAGAGCCCGAAGTGTCCTAGCTCATTTCGCAGCGGCCAGGGCGCTCGTTCGATCGTCACCGGCATCTCGACTTGCGCTGCGGTGCGTCTGAGGAGTTGTAACCGCGCCGCCGATGCCGAACCGCTCCAGCGGACGACCCCCGCCCCAATGCTGGCGGTGATGGTTGCGTCATCGAGGTGATGCAGCACGAGATTGATGGCCTGGCGCAGTCCGGTTATCACGCAACCAACCCGAATCGTCGTCGCGTGTTGCGTTGCTCTCTGCTGCACGTCTCGCCAAAAATCTGCGGCGTTGCGTGACGATAGGCTGGTCCAGCGGGCCGTACATGCCGCTGCTACTGCAGCACGCTCGGCCTCGACGGTCGCGTCGGACCCAATCAATCGAACCCCGAGTGTCCAGTCATCGGTGGATCCCGCCACCGGAGAAAGCAATTCGAGAGCTGACGGCGTGATACCGGCGTCGAGAATGGCCTGGCCTTGCCCAAGTAGGGCGTCGCGGCGGTCGTTGGTTGTCAGGGTTGCATCTGCACGCGGAATGGGGCGCAGTCGGAGATGCACCGAGCTAATGAAACCAAACGCTCCAAAACTCCCGGTCGCAAGCTTCGTTAAATCGAATCCCGCGACGTTCTTGGCCACCCGCCCGCCATAGTTGAGGATGTGGCCGTCAGCGGTGACGATGGTGAGGCCGAGCAGGTGGTCGCGGATGTTTCCGAAGCCCGAGCGGAGCGGGCCGGCGGTGGCCGTAGCCACGAGCGATCCGACCGACCGACGATCGCCCGGGGCATCGACGGGCCACCATGTTCCTCGATCCGCGAGGGCCTCACGCAAGGCATGCTGATCGACCCCGGACTGCACCGTGGCCACGAGGTCCGCGGCGTGCACGTCCTCCACCTGCCCGAGTCCCCGGGATGACAGCGTGAGCTCTGCGGGGGCATCGGGCGGGATCCACGACCCATTCCCGACAATGCGAACTCTCCATCCCTCGGCTGAAGCCGTACGAAGCACGAGCGCGCACCCTGTTGCCGTGCTCGGCGCGACGTTCGGCGTCCCGTCGTCGTCCGTGGTCATCTGGCCATCCGGCCCCACCAATGCCCGGAGTCGACGCTCTATGCTGCCGTCACTACTCGACATGCCGAAACACTCTTCCTGGCGATCTCGTCGGTGCGCTCAAGCAACCACCTCCGCACGCCGAAGTGAGCGTGCCGCCGACCACTCTCTGCAAGCGTGGACTGGCACGACCTTTCCCGGATTGGACAACTCCTCAGGGTCGAATGCGCGCCGCGTGGCTCGCATCGCCGCGAGCGTATCTCCGTCGAACATGAGCGGCATGTAGCGCAGCTTGTCGATGCCGACCCCGTGTTCCCCGGTGATCGATCCCCCCGCGTCGATGCACGCGCTCATGATGGCGGCCGACGCGGCTTCGACACGTCGGAATTCATCTCTGTTTCTCCTGTCGAAGTTGATGTTGGGATGCAAGTTCCCGTCTCCGGCGTGAAAGACGTTGCTTACCTTGACGCGGTAGGTGGCTGCGATGTCAGCAATTCTTTCCAGCACATCCGGGAGTGCCGACCGCGGAACCACGGCGTCTTGAACGATCAAGTCGGGGCTGATTCTTCCGAGGGCGCCGAACGCTTTCTTACGCCCCTGCCATAGACGGGCCCGCTGCGATTCCTCCGTTGCCATTCGAACGGTGCGGGCGCCGTGTTCCCGCAAGATCGTCTCGACATCGTGGGCTTCCGCCTGCACCGCTCCCGCGTCGCGCCCGTCGACATCAACGAGCAGAACCGCTTCCGCGTCGGTCGGGTATCCCGCCGCGTAAATGGAAGCCTCGACGGCGGCCACGCATGCCCGATCCAGCATTTCGAGCGCGCTTGGGAGGAGGCCGGATGCGATGATGGAGGACACGGCTTCTCCCGCTGCGCGCACCGAGCTAAAGTCTGCGAGCAACGTTTGTATCTGCCGAGGGATGGGGGTGAGACGCACCGTGATCCGCGTAGCGATTCCGAACATGCCTTCGCTACCAACGAACAACCCGACGAGGTCCGGTCCCCAAGGCTCCCCTCCCCGGGATCCCAGGGTGGCCACCTCCCCGTTCGGCAGAACGACTTCGAGTTCGAGAATGTGGTTCGACGTAACACCGTATTTCAGGCAATGAGGGCCTCCCGCGTTCTCGGCGACATTGCCACCGATGGTGCACACCGTTTGGCTCGATGGGTCCGGCGCGTAATGCAAGCCGTGGGGTGCGGCCGCTTCGCTGAGGTGTACGTTGACCACACCTGGCTCCACGGTCGCGTGGCGGTTGGACGGGTCGATCGCGATGATCCGATTGAGGCGCGTCAGCACGATCACCACGGCGTCCGGACCGGCCAATGCGCCGCCCGACAATCCCGTACCGGCTCCACGTGCGACGAACGGAACGCCGTGGTGGGCTAGTACCTCTACGATTCGGACGACCTGGTCGCGACCGTCAGGGAGCACCACCGCGCCGGGGCGACGATGATGGGTAGGGAGTCCGTCGCTGGCGTACGTCTCCAGTGCGGTGCGCGAGACGCGTATCGACTGGGACCCAACGATGCCCGCCAGCGCCTGTAAGACCTGCTTGGGGAGCGTCACTCGGTGGAAACCGTGGGCACGGCGTGAGTCTTCCCGTTGCGTTTGGCCAGTCGCTGTACGGAGCTGCGTCTGGCCGCTTGCGCCATCAGCGGTTTAAGCAGGTTACGAAGCCGCTCTAGTCTCACCGTCGTCGACGTGAGCCGGAGAAGATCTTCTTTCGCCGCCAGATCGATGGGCAACGCGGCCGACACATGGTAAGAAAGCAACTCTGGATCGTTTGGCAGGCTCATTGGCGCTGCCAACCCGGATTCCGCGCTCTCACCCGACTTCATGAACTCCTCGAAGAGCTTGCCCACGTTGACTGCGAGATCGGAGAGTAGCTGGTTGGAAGTGGATTGGTCGTAAAATGGCTCTACCATCCCCACAAAGTAGAGCCGGTCGCTGTTGAGCAGCCGCTTGAATACGTAACGGTGCTCGCCCACGATCAGGATGTTGGATCTTCCATCGGGGAGTGATTGGTGCGATCGGATGATCGCACTGCAGCCGACGTGGCCGGGTTGCGGAGTGTCGCTTTCACCCTTTCCCGGATGAAGGAGGGACAGGCCAAAGCGGCGATCGCCCGCCAGACAGTCTGTCACGAGGTGGCGGTACCGCGGTTCGAAGATGTGCAGGGACTGCGGTATGCTGGGGAAGAGCACGAGGGGGAGTGGGAATACCGGAAGTTCGATGTCGGCCATGTGGCGTCCAAAGATACAGCAGTCGCGATAGCGCGGGGAACGGAGGCGGTGACCCAGCAGCCGCAATGAGGCTCGTGGCGAGACGGGGTCTTCACAAGGAAAAAGGCTCGGGTGCTTCCCGAGCCTTTCCGTAGGTAGAGGTACCCTCGCGCTGGATCGGCTGTTAGGCCGCCTGCCAGAATCCCTGGAGCGCGCTGCTGTACGGGCATTCGCGGAGCTTCTCGAACGCACGCTCTCGAATCTGACGGATTCGCTCCCGGGTTACTCCCATCAGCCCACCGATCTTCTCCAGCGTCATTCCCTCGGAGCCTTCCTCCAACCCGTAATACAGGTATAGAATGCGGCGCTCTCGGGGGGTGAGGTATTTCTCGAAGATGCGGTCGATGAATTCGCGCATCAGACGTCCGTCGGTATTCTCTTCGATCTCGTTGCCATCGTTTCCGGCAAACCGCTCTCCGAACGTGGCAGCATCCTTGTCGGATCGATCGATGGGCGCGTCGAGAGATAGCTCTGCGGCCGTCATTCTCCGCGCGTTGCGCACGTTGCTGACGGGCTGCGCCAGGGCCTTGGCTATCTCGTTGTCGGTCGGCTCGCGCCCCAGTTCCTGGGTGAGGTAGGTCTCGGTTCGCACCAACCGAATCAGTTGACTGTTCTGATTGAGAGGGATGCGCACCGAACGCGTCTGTTCAGCGAGCGCTTTTAGGACAGCCTGCCGGACCCACCATACGCCGTAGGAGATGAACTTCACGCCTTGCTCCGGATCGAACTTCTTCACCGCACGCAGCAGTCCCTCATTGCCGATGGCGACCAACTCGGACAAATCGAGGCCGTGACCTTGGTACTTTTTGACATAGGAGATGACAAACCGGAGGTTTGCCGTGACGATCCGCTCAGCGGCCTCCTCGTCACCCGCCTGGGCGAGTCGCGCCAGCCGACGTTCTTCGTCGCGATCTTTGATGAGGGGAAGTTTCTGGATGTCCTGCAGATACTGGTCAAAGGCGCCCGAGACGCCGGCCCGAAAGAAAGCTTTGGATTTGCTCGTGCGGAGCTGCGCCATATTTGTCCCCGTCGAAGATCTTGTAGCTATATGAGAGTAGGAATCGCCGTCCCCGGATTTGATCGACTGGAAGAGGCGCGCAATATAGACGACCCGATTTTGAGCGTCAAGAAACACGGTGTTTTCCACATCGCAACTTGTTATCCAGGAGCGAGTTCGGCGTTTTTTCCACGTGGAAAAGTCGATCGGGGGCATATTTTCGAAGCCTGGTCGAATAAACCTCTGTCGCGTAACAGCTTGCGCGTGACAGATCGTGTGGATTGTGGTGTGGAAGCCGTTCTACGTTGCAACTAGGAACCTGACCCGAGTACCGCCCGGATAACGTCTTCCCTGCCCGGATGGGTCCACGCACCGCCCCCAGTCTTCGCAACTTGGCCAACGCTTTTGAGGAGCGTCAGGCGGATTTCCCGCTGGCGGACCTTCTTGTCGTGAAGCATGTTCGCTACCATGGCTTGCGAGTCGGCTCCGGCCGGCAGGACAGTAGGCAGCCGGAACGCCTCTAGCGCGGAGCGCAGCAATGGGGCCGTGTCTGAGTCCGTGACCCCGAGGCTCGTTCCCAATTCGGCTTCCAGCACCATCCCGATCGCCACGGCCTCGCCGTGCGGCATTTCGAACCCGGTTGTGGCCTCGAGCGCGTGGCCGATGGTATGCCCGAAGTTCAACACCGCGCGCAGCCCCTCCTCGCGGTCGTCTTCGCACACCACGGCCGCCTTGATCTCGACGCTACGCTTGATGAGTTCGATCATCGCCGCAGGCCTACACGCCTTGATCTGTACGTGTTGCGCGGCGATACGTTCGAAGTATTCGGCATCTGCAATCGCACCGTGCTTCAGTGCTTCCGCCACCCCCGAAGCAATGTGCACGGGTGATAGGGTGCCCAGGGTCGAGACGTCGGCAAGGACGAGGCGCGGTTGGTGGAACGCGCCCACCAGGTTTTTCCCCGCGGCGGTGTCTACCCCTGTCTTGCCGCCGATCGAGCTGTCGATCATGGCCAGCAACGTGGTTGGCACGTGGACCAAGGGAATGCCTCTCAGATACGTCGCGGCAACGAAGCCCGCCATGTCGCCGACGACGCCACCCCCAACCGCGACGATTGCGGCATCCCGCCCGGCCCCGGCGGCGAGCAGTTTGTCGGTGAGTGTTGCCCAGGTTTCACGGGTCTTGTGCGACTCGCCAGCCGGAAAGGTCACGAGGTGACTGGGAGCTGATTCGCCGATGCGCTCGGCGATCTCCTCGCCGTAGAGTGGCGCGACGGTGGCATCGGTGATGACCACGTACACCGCCGCCGGACATGATTGCTCGAGCCAGCCGGGCAGATCGTCGAGTAGACTGTCCCCGACCACGATGTCGTACGAGGTGTCTGCGCCGCGCAGGGATACGGGCGTCGTGCAGTGGGTTATAGCGTCACCTCGCCGGTGATCACGGTCACGGCATGTCCTCCGACCCGCACGTCGGTGATCTCTCCGCTGTTTCCCACCGCAATCTCCGCGTGGATCAGGCTTGGCCGTCCGATTTCGAGGCCCTGCTCGACGACCACCTTTGCCACGCCGCCGTGCGGCGGGACGATACCGTGTCGCACGAGATACGATGCCAGGGCGCCGGCCGCGCTCCCCGTGGCAGGGTCTTCGGGCACTCCGAGGCCGGGAGCGAACATGCGGCAGTGCACCGTCGAGTCTCGACCGACGGTGTCGAGCGAGTAGCACATCGCGCAGTCGGTGTTCATTTCGCGCAGCAGCGCCGCGAGATTTCCTCCGGTGCCACCGGAAGGGAGTTGTTGAATGGCTTCGAGCGAATTGATCGGGATCATGAGTTGCGGCAACGCCGTCGCCACGACCTGCGCCCTTGGCTCTTCACTAACCGTGGCATCACCGCCGCCTAACGCCGTCTCGAGCCGGTTCCGGTCGGCGAGGTAGGGACCGAAGTCCGGTAAGGGCTGAGTCATCGCGACGTCGGTCGGTCTGCCATCGACGACGGTGATGTCGACGGGAAGAATACCAGCTCCGGTGTCTTGGGTCACGCGCACCGTGTCATTTTGCGGGAGGTCCACCTCGCCGAGTTCAGCGAGCAGCCACCAGGTGCCGATTGTTGGGTGTCCTGCCAACGGAATCTCGGTGGTGGGGGTGAAGAATCGAACTCGTCTCGTTGCGGAGTCCGACGGCGTCACGAACGCCGTTTCGGAGAGATTCATCTCGCGCGCCAGTGCCTGCATGGTGTCGCTCGAAAGACCTTCGGCGCTGGGAAACACAGCCAGCGGGTTACCCGCCAATGGTGTGTCTGTGAATACGTCGAGTTGATGGAATGTGTATTTCGACATCACCACAGCGTCTCCGCACGGCCGGCTCGGTGGTTGGCCAGCCGCGCCAAAGTAAACAGCACGTCCGACAGTCGGTTCAGGTAGACGATGATGATCTCGGGGACTTTGCCTTCACCCGCGAGGGCAACGACGTTTCGTTCGGCGCGGCGACATACGGTGCGCGCCTGATGCAGCAACGCGGCTTTCAGGGTCCCTCCGGGCAGAAGAAACGACTGAAGCGCTTCCAACTCAGAGTCGGCTGCATCGATCGCCGCCTCGAGTTCCCGCACGCGACCGTCGCCGATTTCAGCCTTAGCCAGTGTCTTCGCCACCTTCTCGGGGTCGGGCGTGGCCAACTGGCTGCCTACGGCCATCAAATCTCCTTGAATCGACAACAGCAATTCACTCTCGAAATCCTGCGGTTCGCACGCGATGGCGCTTCCGATAGCCGAGTTCAGCTCGTCGACGTCGCCGTATGCCGCCACACGCGCGTCGCTCTTCGGCACGCGGCCCGCTCCGAACAGGGATGTCTCACCCCCATCGCCGGTCTTGGTGTAGATCGTCATCGGTGGAAACTAGCTGCGGCTCCTTGCGACTGCACGAGCGCCCTGCCGGCGTTGTGGCCGCCCATGTTCTGCTCGCCCCACGCTCCGGCACCGGTGCCGGGCTCGCGGGGTAGCAAGCGTGATAGGATCGTGGGCGCGAATGCTCTCGGTGGGGCAGCGCGAGGCCGCGGCGTAACGGGGGAACAGGCATTGACAAAGTCGTCCAAGTTGTTAAAAGTAAACGGGTTAGCAGATAACCTGACTTCCGGTACCGCGGTGAGTGGTAGCCCCATCCGGCGATCTCTCGCGGGCCGTTTTTTTGTGGGAACGGATGGTGGCAAGGCTTCTGAGGCATAGCAGCAAGTCCGCTTCGTTGTTCGTTGTCTTGGCTCTGGTGGGATTCCCGCTGGCCGCTCAAGACAACGACGAACGGCTGGCCGTGCGCGCGCTGAAGTTTGACGGCAATCGTGCGATCGACGACTTCACGCTACGGATGTCCATTGTGACATCCGAGTCGGCCTGGCTCGCCCGCGTGTGGCCGTTTCGCCTCGTGGGATTTGGGGAGCGCCGGTATTTCAACGAAAACGAGTTTCGCCGCGACGTGGTGCGTTTGCTGCTGTTGTATCGGCGGTCGGGGTTCATCGACGCAACCGTGGACACCATCGTAACTCGCGAGCCGGGCCAAGTGGGGGTGCGCTTTGTCATCACAGAGGGGGATCCGGTTCTGGTCGAGTCGCTCGCCGTGCGCGGCACGGATGGCATCGTGCCCGTCAACCGGTTGATTCGCGACTTACCATTGAAGACAGGAGAACCGTTCGACCGGGCGCGGCTGATCAGCTCCACCGACTCGATTCGGTCGGCCCTCCAGAATCGTGGCTATCCGTTTCCGGAGGTCTACCGGAGCTTCTCGGTTGAAAACGCCGCACGCGCCGCCCAGGTCGAGTTCCTGGTCGATCCCGGTCCCCGAGCGTGGATTGACAGCATCGATGTCATTGGCCCCCCCGGCCTTCAGGCAGCCCTGGTTCGCAAGGTGCTCAGGGTGCAACCAGGCCAGCAGTTCAACCAGCGCGCGTTGTATCAGAGCCAACAGGAACTCTATCGGACGGGTGTGTTTGATTTTGTGGACGTACGCCTTGCCGACACGATCAGCACGGGACCGGACGACTCCCTGGTGACGGTGCAGGTGCAGGTGTCGCAGGGCCGCCTTCACCGGGTTCGGCTCGGGGCCGGATACGGGACGAGCGACTGTTTTCGTACCCTCACGTCATGGACGATCCGCAACTTTCTCGGCGGAGGCCGGAGTCTCGACCTCAGTGCGGGATTCTCGAAGATCGGCACGGGCGCGCCGTTCGATGCCGGTTTCGAAAACACGGTGTGTCGCTCCCTCAAGCCAGACGCGGGCACCGCGAGACTGGACCTCAACTACAATCTGACTGCCGGGTTGCGGTTTCCCACGGTGTTTTCTCCGCGCCGCAGCGCAACGGTATCCCTCTCTGCCGAACGGTTCAGCGAGTTCCAGGCCTACGTTCGGGATGCTGTCGGAGTCACCGTCGCGGTCACGCAACAGACACGCTGGAACATACCGCTCACGTTTTCTTACTCTCTGTCCTACGGGAAAACTCTAGCCGACGACGCCGTGTTCTGCTCGATTCTGAACGTGTGCAAGACCGAGGATGCCGCGATCTTCAAACAACCTCGCGTGAAATCGACTACGGGAGCACTGTTGGTCAGCGACCGAACCAACTCGCCGCTGAACCCCACACGCGGCACGGTGCTGACGTTGGAGGGGCGGTTTGCCGGTGCGGCAATCGGTTCGGACCGGCAAATCGAGTTCGCCAAGGGGGTCGGTGAGTTTGCCTCGTACCATCCCGTGGGTCGGCGCGCCGTATTCGCGTGGAGGGTTCGCTGGGGATCGATCCTCTCACCGGATCTGTTCGAACGTCAAGACGTGCGGTTCGTGCCCACGGAGGAGCGATTCTATGGGGGTGGATCCAATACCGTGAGGGGGTTTCGCCAGAACGAGCTGGGTCCGCTCGTGCACGTGGAAGAGACCGTCGACGTGTTCGAGTTCGACGACTCCGTTTTCCCTGACACTACCATCGTCGACACGCTCGTATCGCCGACCGGCGGAAACCAAATGGTGTTCGGGAACGTCGAGATCCGCTTCCCGTTGTCGGTGAGCGGTCGTGTAGGTGGCGTGGTCTTTGTGGACGCAGGACAGGTATTCGCCGCGCAAACCGCCGGTAACAAGCCTGGGATTCGAGTGACTCCCGGGGTCGGTCTCCGTATCTTCACCCCGTTGGGACCAGTGCGTTTCGATTTGGCATACAACCCGCACGGTTCGGAAAAAGGGCCCTTGTTTGCCCGCACCTGCGAGACGCGGCCCACCGGGCGGACGTGCGATGCTGAAGCCCCGCTGAAACAGCTGGACTTCTCGAGACCGAGCGGCGATGGACTGTTCGGTCTCGGAGAGCGGTTCGACTTCCTGCGGCGCTTGCGCGTGAACTTCTCTATCGGGCAGGCCTTTTAATGCTTTACCGGGTCAGCGCGACGGCTTGGTTGTTGACGACTTCGCTCCTCGCCACGTCGCTGGGGGCGATCGGGGTCGGATTCCGCACCGACACAGGGCGCGATTTGATCGCCCGATACGCGGTTGCTGTGCTGAACGAAGTCGTACACGGCACCGCGGAGATCGGAGAGGTCACCGGCAACCTGTTCGACGGCCTGGAAGCGCACGACGTGGTGATTCGTGGGGAGGACGGCACGTTGCTGGCGCACTTTCCCGAGGTCCTGCTCCGCTACCGTGCACTGGACCTGCTGAGTACGCGGATCGCGTTCGGTCGGGTCATCATAACGGAGCCGTACATCAATGTTGTGAAGTATCCCAACGGCCGATTCAACTTCCAAGAGGTGCTGGGGCTCGGTGGCCCCGGTGGTGGTGGGCCGGCTCTTTTGGTCGCGTTCCGCGGGGTGGAGATCCGCGGTGGCACGGTAGTGATACACACGCCGACCGACCCACCCGATGCCGGTGACACGTTTATGACGGAACAGGGCGAAACGGGCCTGATGCGCGTGCGCCGGATCGACGACCTGAACGCGACGATCTCCTATGCCCGCATTTCATCACCGTTTCCCGGAGAGAACGGCCTGCGGTTCGACATCGACGAATTGTCGGCGCGGTTTTCCGATCCGTTCCTCGATATCAGCTCGCTCCAAGGCCGGTTGGAGATCGACGGAGACTCGATGAGCCTCGATCTTTCCCATTTCGCCTTACCCGGGAGCGAAGGCCGATTCCGGGGTTCGTTCCAGTGGGGCCGAGGCGATCTGATGGTCGCGCTCGACATCGACGCCGATCGCTGGGCCGTGAACGACGCACGGCCGTTTGCCAGCAACCTTCCTTGGGGGCTCGAGGGGGAGGCCCACATGCTCGTGGAGTCCCTCGACGCCGACCGCATCCGCATTTGGCTGGATACCGTGCGTCTGAGCGGCCCGAGCGGCGGCGGCGATCTCGCCGGCCGGTTCGGTATCCTGGTGCATGAGGGCGAGGGTTGGACCCTGGAGGACACGGACCTCTCCTTCGACAGCTTGGCCATCGACTACCTGCGTCCTCTCGTAGACACGATTCCGTTCGCCGGGCGGCTAACCGGCCGCCTCATCGCGCATGGCCCACGCGACTCGCTCGATGTCGACGTGGACTTCTGGTTTGCGGACAGTCTGGTGGCGGGTGTTCCCAGGACCCACATCCGTGGTACCGGGATCATGGAGCTCGGTCACGATGACGGATTCGCGTTTCGTCCGTTTCTGGTGGACACGGCGGATGTCGATTTGGGGACTGTGCAGAGGTTGGTTCCCATGGTGGGCTTGCACGGCCGATTGGGACTGGCGGGTTCGCTGAGGGGTCCTTGGCGGGACGTCACGTTCAGCGGGACGGCGTGGCATTGGGACGACAATGGTCCGATGAGTCGAGCCATCGGCACCGTGCGGCTAGACAGCCGGTCGGACACGGTGGGCGTGTGGGCAGAGCTCATCCTGGATTCGCTCGATTTCGCCGGCGTGCATCCGTCCTATCCGCGGGTGCCCAAGCGGGGTGTGTTCGGCGGGTCGGTTTCGTTGAACGGGTATTCCGACTCTCTGGTGTTTAGCGCCGACGTATCGGGACCGCCTGGCCGCATCGTGGCAGCCGGAGATTTTGTGCTGCTCCCGTCGACCGTCGGTGTCCGTAATCTCCACGCGCAGTTCACCCGGCTGGACGTCGCCAAAATGGAACCGGCTTCGCCGGAGACGGAATTGTACGGCGCGCTGTCAGGTGAGGTGGTGTCCCGTGCCGAATCTTCGCTGTTTGGCGCTTTGCAAATCGCACTAGACACGTCGTACGTGGCAGGAGCCCCGTTCGACACGATGAGAGCGGTCGTGCGGTTCGCGGACAGCATCCTCTACGTGGATAGTGCGCGCCTGGACGGTCCGTTTCTCAAGATGGTCGCGGATGGTGGTTTCGGACTGGCCGGATCCGGCTGGGGCACGCTACGGGTTCATCTTGACGTCGATTCGTTAGGGGTGATCGAATCGTTGTTGCGGGATCGCTTCCCCATGTTCGATCGCGACAGCATGCTCACGCGGATGGAGGGCGACCTCGATCTCGAGCTTGCGGTGACGGGTTCCATCGATGACTACTGGGTGGCGATGGCTCTCACCGTGCCGTATGCAGCTTCGGCGGGGGCGTTGCTCGAGGGTCTCGACCTCCGCACGAACTGGCCGTCGGCACGAGATGGACCGGTGCGAATCGACGGGACCGCGGACTCTCTGGTGAAGGGGCGATTCGTGTTCTCTGATCTCGCGCTCGACGCCTCGGGTGCGCGCAACGCGGCGGATTGGTCCGCTCGCGCGGGCATAGGTACCGAGGGGTTTGGAGTCGCCCGGGGGAAGATGCGGGTCGATTCGGGACTTATCGCGGTACGCGTCGATTCCATGAGTCTGCGACTTCCTTCTCATCACTGGCTGCTACAGCCGGGAGCCGCGGCGTATCTGAGCGAGACGGGCTATCGCCTCGACAGCGTCGTGTTCCACAGTGAGGACGGTGACGCGCGGGTGCAATTGAATGGAACGATCCCCCGCGGCGGATCTCCCGGCGATTTCAGCGTTGGCCTCGTCGAACTTCCGCAGCGCGACATTTGGGGCCTGGCGCAGTTGGATGTTGACGACGTCGACGGTACGATCAGCGGGGTCATCGAACTCTCGGGCACGGCTCGAGATCCCGTTTGGGGTGCGTCCCTGCAACTGAACGACGGACGGTGGGGGACATTTCAGGCCGCCCTCGTGGAGGCCACAGCCAACTACGCCGATCGGACTCTGATTGGGGAGGGGAGCCTGTGGCAGCAGGGCGAGCCCATCCTGTCACTCGACTTCGAGTTGCCGCTCGATCTTGCGCTGGAAGGCTCGGGCGACAGACAGCTTCGCGGGCCACTGGCTATCAATGCGGTGGCCGACGGCGTCGATCTCTCGTTCATGGAGTTCGTCACGCCAATCGTCCGTGAGGCCAGCGGCCGTCTTTTCGCGGACGTGGGGATCCGAGGCACGTGGCAGCAACCGACACTGACCGGTCGAGTCTCGCTCTCCCAAGCCGGCGGACGTTTTCCAGCTCTTGGTGTCACGTACCGCGATATCGACGGCGAGCTTCGGCTAATGGGCGACACCGTTTTCATCGACGGACTTACGATTCACAGCGGTGAAGGTCTTGTCCAGATCGACGGATTCGTTCGGCTCGAGGAATTGACCAAGCCGATCTTCGCGTTGCAGCTCGAGGCGGACGAGTTCCGCACGTTGGATGTCCCGCAGTTTCTTGCTTTTACCACGACGGGAAGCTTGTCGCTGGAGGGTCCGCTCTATGGGGCGAGGCTCACGGGGCACGGGACCGTCACGGACGGCGATCTCTACTTCGCTGATCTCGTGGAGAAGACCATCATCAACCTCGAGGACACGCTGTACGCGTATCTCGTGGATACGATCATTCGGGAGGAGGGTCTGACCCAGGCCTTTCAGAACCGAATGCTGGACAGCCTGTTCGTGGACAGTTTGGCGCTCGAGTTGGGGTCGAACGTGAGGTTGTTGTCAACCGAGGCTGACATCCAGCTCGTCGGCCGGCTACTCATCGGCAAGATAGGCGATCAATACCGGTTCGACGGAACCTTCAGCACGCCCCGTGGGACCTATCGCCTTCCGTTTGGCCGCGGATTCGGGGTTGGCGAGCTCATCGTGCGGGAATTCAACGTGACGGGCGGAGAGATTCAGTACTTTGGCACCAGCGACCTGAATGCGGACGTCAATATCGACGCGCGGTATGTCGTTCCGGCCACGCGCGGTGACAACATCACTGTCTTCGTGAACGTGGGTGGTACGCTCTACACGCCGCAGATTACCCTTACCACTGATGTGGTTCCCGCTCTGCCCGACGACCAGATTATTTCCTACCTCTTGTTCAACGCTCCGACGGTCGAGGCGCTCGGCGGGCGCGAAGTCGATTTTGCGATCTCTCAGCTGTACGGCGCGCTCTCCAGCGAACTGGAGCGTTCGTTGATCTCGGACCTCGGTGTGCCCCTCGATATGCTGCGGATCCGTCCACCCGGACAAGGATTGTCGGGGACGGAGATCGCGCTGGGGCGTCAGCTGGGGCCGCGATTGTTCGTAACGTTGAGCCCGCGAATCTGCCAGCAGCAGCAGGGGCTCGTGCGCAATTTTGGCGCCAGTCTGGAATATCGCTTCAGCCAGAACTGGCATTTCGCGGCGAGTCGGGATCCGGCCAACACCTGTACGTTGCTAGGCGGGCCATCGCGAGTGCTCAAATCGCAGTTTGGGTTGGACTTGGTCTGGGAAAAGCGATACTGATACCGTTTCAGCCTCCCCCCCCCCAGAGTGAGACGATTCTGATACTACGCACCAACTCTCTGCGAAGGGCGGCAGCCATGGCGCCAGTTGGAAGACCTCGATTCGCGGGATTCCGCAGCTCGACTCGTGAAATCCGGTTGGCGCGGTACTAGTGCGCCGCATCTTGCTCATCATCAATCCCGCGGCGGCGCGAACCCGGAGACAAGTTGGAGAAACCATCACCTCCGTGTTACGGCGCGAGGGATGTGCCGTCGACGTGGTTGAAACCAGCGGGCCCGGTGACGCGGCCGGGATGGCGACCGTTGGTGTGGAAGACCGAGTCGACGCCGTGGCCGTTTACGGCGGCGACGGCACTGTGATGCAAGTAGTGGAGTCGCTGATCGGCCACGATATCCCCATCGGCCTGATTCCGGGCGGGACGGGCAATTTGCTGGCGGGGAATCTAAGGCTTCCGAAAAATCCCAGGGAGGCGGCACGCATCGTGGCCCACGGTCGGCCCCGCGTCATCGACGTCGGCAAGGTGGAGCGGGCATCGGGTGTGCGGTACTTCGCAGTGGCCTGTGGCTCGGGTTTCGACGCGGAGTTGATGGCACACACGTCGGGAGAGGCTAAGCGGCGATGGGGCGTTGGGGCGTACCTGGCCCGTGCCTGGCACCTCGCCAAAGATATGGTCCCTGTGCCGTATACGGTTACGATCGATGGCCGCGTCCTCGATCTACAGGCGTCGTCCGTGATGGTAGCCAATTGCTCGGAGTTCATCCCGCCGCTGCTGCGGCTTGGTCCGGGCATCGCTCTCGACGACGGTGTGCTCGACACGTTGATTTTCAGCGCGCGCGGTGTCGCCGAAGCGGCCCAGGTCATGCTGAAGCTCTTCGCGAGACGAGTCGACGGCTTGACGATTCGACACCTCCGAGGGCAAGAAGTGAAGGTAGAGTCCACCCCGCGCCAACCGGTGCAACTCGACGGGGAGGTCGACGGGGAGACGCCGTTTACCGCAACGGTAGTCCACAACGCCCTGTCGGTTTTGGTGCCGGCCCAATCGCGGTAGTTTGGACGGGAATCGAGTATGATTGGGGGCATCCTGATCACCGCTCCCGTACGGAGGCACAGCGACCGCACCGTCAACGATCCCCGAACTGGAATCGACAGCCATGGCAGACGAAACCGATGGAATGGTTTGCCGCGCATGCGGCAGGGACGAAAGGGCGTCAGAGGGCTATCCATGTGATGATTGCGGGACGTTCATTTGTCTCATGTGTTCCTTCCGTGGAGTGACCCGCTGCAGCGCGTGCGCCGAGAAGGCGGGTGCCCCCAATCCGCCGGCAAGGCAATCGGCAGATGAGTAGGTGCGGCGGCAGCGTAACCTAGCTACGTGTTCCACCGGAAGGATTTTCGATGAAGCTGGTGCTTTTTGATATCGACGGGACGCTGCTCTGGAGCGACGGCGCCGGACGGAGCGCGATCCGGCAGGCGTTGCTGGCCGAGACGGGAGCGACCGGTCCGATCGACGGTTTCCGCTTCGATGGAAAGATGGATCCGCAAATCATCAGCGAGTTGATGCGCGGGGCCGGGCATCCCGATGCCGGCAGCCCCGCCAGCATCGATGCCGTGTGTGATCGCTATGTCGAACTCCTCGAGCGAGAATTGGCAAACGGCAGTCGCAACGTGCGCGCATTACCGGGGGTGGTGGCGCTGCTGGATGCCCTGGATGAGGCGACGCAAGTAATCGTTGGCCTCTTGACGGGAAACATCGAAGCTGGTGCCCGCCTCAAGTTGCGGGCCGCCGGCATCGACTTCGACCGCTTCCGCGTTGGGGCCTTTGGCTCGGACGCTCCTGCCCGCAGCGGGTTACCGCAAATTGCCGCCGCACGAGCGGCGGATCTCATGGAAGGCACGCCGGCCGGCGCTCAAATCGTGATCATCGGGGACACGCCGGCGGATGTGACGTGTGGGGCGGGGATCGCCGCTCGGGCGATTGCCGTTGCAACCGGGTCCTACTCGGCTGACGAATTGGCGGCAGCGGGCGCGCACACCGTGTTCGAGGATTTGTCCGACACGAGCCGCGTCGTTGCCGCGATTCTTTCGTGAGCGTGGGCCAGCCGGTCCTGCGGATTCCCGAACTCGGCCCGTCCCTGGGTAAGCTGGTCACGGGCACGGGCACGGTTGGTGAGGGGATCTCACTCGATGCCAACCGATGCCGGCTGGCGACGAAAGTGATGGAGATGGCCGGTGAAGCGCGCCGCCTGGCCGCAAATGAAGAGCGTGCGGCGGCGCTGGGCACGCTGGGGCGGGACGCGTGGATGATGGCGTGGGAGGAGGGCGTTGCGCCGGTGAGTGCGAAACTGGTCGACTATCTGACCGCGCACCTCGAGGCGGAAGCCGATGCGGTCCGCATGCCGAGGCGTGCCCGTAAGAAAATCATGATCGACGAAACCGAACGGCGTGCCATCGGAGTTCGAATGGGATCGTCCGGAGCTGGACTCATCCCACTGCTCGACGAGATCGAGACCAGGAGCGTTGCGTTGCAACGCGCGACCAAATTCGAGCGCGACGTGCTGGACGACTGGCAACGCGCACAAACCGCTGCTGCTCGCGGTCTGGAAGCGGCCTGGCTGGAGTTGGAACAGAGGGTGGACCAGGAGTACTCAGTCTGGCGCAGCGTCGCGGACGAAATCGCGCGCTGGCGCAAGCCGCTTTGGCCGGTGGTTTTGACAGGTGTTGTCGGCGTGGTTGCGGCGCTGTGGAGTGGGTTGGTGTTGGGCGGTCTGGTGGTGCCACCGGCGTGGATGTCCGCGTTTTGGCAACGTATTCGGTTTCAATAGCCCAAAGTACTGTGTTCCGGAGCGTCGAACTTCAGTGACGGGGCCGCTCGCCGTGGGGATAGACCTGGTCGATATCGTCCGCGTCGAACAGCTGCTTCGACGCCATCCGGAACGGGCGTTACGCCGGCTACTGACCGAGCAGGAGCAAAGTTACTGCATGGCCACGGCGAGGCCGGCTCAGCATGTGGCAGCCCGTCTCGCGGCCAAGGAGGCTTCGTACAAGGCACTACAACAGGCCGGCAACGCGAGGCGGGTCGGATGGTTGGACAGCGAAGTGGTGTTGAACGCCCACGGCAAGCCGAGCTTGCAGTTGCACGGTGCCGCGGAGCGAGCGGCGAACCACCTCGGTGTCTCTAGCGCGATCATGTCGCTGACTCACTCGGACTCGACCGCAGCCGCCGTGGTGATCTTGTTGGGGGAGGTGACCTGACTTAGTTGCTGCTGGTCCGTCGGCGCCCCGGCGCGTTGGTTCTGCGGATTCCCGAATCGGCCGGAACAACCACCTTGTCCCGGTTCGCCCATCGAGCCATGAAGGCAGCGCCAACGATCGTGACGATAATGCTCGCGAGCTGCGCCATGGTGAACCCCGCCAGAAAGCGATCGTCCTTGGCCCGTATGAACTCGACCAGGAACCGCTCGGTGCCCGCGAACAGCAAATAGACGCCGAAGAGCCACCCCGTGCCGCGCGCATGGTTCCGCAAACGCCACAACGCCCAAAACGCTACCATCATCGCTGCCACTTCATAGAGCTGTGTCGGATGCACAGCGAGCACCTCAAGTGGGATCACGCCGTCAGGAATCGGGACACCGAAGTCGGTGAACAGGCGCTGTGCCGTCGAGGGCGGTAGTCCCTCGGGAAACTTCATGCCCCAGGGCAGTGAGGTCGGCACTCCATAGTCGTCCTGTACCAGGAAACATCCGACACGTCCCAGGGCATACCCGACTGCGAGGGCAGGAGCGGCGAGGTCGAGTGCTAACCGGGCTGGTATCCGTTGACGCAACCCGTTGACGAAAACTGCTGCCGCTCCGCCGACAAAACCCCCGTACCACACCAACCCGCTACGCGACAACAAGGCTCCGAGATCTTGGGTGAGCACGACGTACCAGATTTTGGCTCCGACAATGCCGCCCACTACAGCCCACATGACCATGTCGGAAGCGGCTTCCTCGTTCAATCCGCGGCTCCGAAGCTGCCGCTGGATCGTCCAGCCGCCGACGAGAAAGCCCACCATGAGCATCACGCCGTATCCGGTCATCTCGATCGGGCCGAGATGGAGTACCAAGGGGTAAACAGTCAATGGTTATCTCGGGCTGGGATACATCTCGGGATCCCGTTCGAGGCCCGGCCACGGCATCCGGGGATCGGCATCGAGCGTCATGTTGCTCCGTCTGCCTTGTCGGAGGTGAAACCATCCGGCACGGGCAATCATCGCGGCGTTGTCGGTGTTGAGACGCGACTGGGCAACGACCACGCGCGCGTGGCCGGCGTTGGCGTCGGCCATCCTGACGGCGAGTTCACGATTGCATGCCACGCCCCCGCCGATCACGACGGTCGAATAGCCCGTATGGTCGAGAGCCAATGCGACCTTGTTTATCAAGACGTCGATCACGGCGGACTGGAACGACGCCGCGATGTCTTGCCGCTCGTTTTCCAAGCTGCCACAGTCCCGAACGGCGTACAGCACCGCGGTCTTGAGCCCGCTGAACGAGAAGTCAAACCCCCGGTTCAACATCGGTCGCGGGAAATCATATCTGTCTGTGCCACCCGCCGCCAACCGTTCGATCGCCGGACCGCCGGGGTATCCGAGCTCCAGCAACTTGGCGACCTTGTCGAAGGCCTCTCCCGCTGCATCGTCCCGCGTGGCTCCGAGGAGCCGATAGCGGCCCCACTCGGGGACATCGAGCAAAACGGTGTGGCCGCCCGATACGACCAGTGCTACGAACGGAGGTTTGAGGTCGGCATAGTCCAGCGCGGGGGCGAAAAGGTGGCCCTCCAGGTGGTGCACGCCAACGAGCGGCCGATTGCCAGCCGCTGCCAGCGCCTTGGCATAACAAACGCCGACCAACAGGGCTCCGACCAGCCCCGGGCCCGCGGTCACCGCGATCCCGTCCACGGCATTGAGGGGCACTCCCGCCTCGGTCAAGGCGCGGTCGACTACCGGCTGTATTGCCTTCAGGTGGGCGCGGCTGGCCAGCTCTGGCACCACACCTCCGAAGATTTTGTGGATGTCCTGTGACAGAATGACCAGGCTGGCCAATTCCGGTACGCCGCGATCGGTGATCAGCACGGCAGCGGATGTTTCGTCACACGACGTTTCAATACCCAGCAGCACGTCGCTCACAAGATGATCCGCTGCGCTTGTACCGAATCCGGAGTGAATGTGACGGAAAGCCCGCGAGACACGCGGATACTCACCGGAACCATGTCGCCCTCGACTGCAGCGGCGGGCGCGGTGGCCGACAGGCTGTCGGTAGTCATGGCGTTTAGGCGTGACCGCGGACCTGTGACGGTGACTTGGACCGTGGGCGGAATACTTTCCCACTCCCCCCCGGCGATGATCACCGGAACTTGGGTGAATGTCCGCTGGGTGATCTGTTCCACCCGAGCGTCGATCTCTACTTCGTACTGGGAAAGCCGGACCACACCGAACGCCGACGTATCAATGGCGACCGTGCGACGGATGGAATCCCGAACGTTGTTCCATAGGGCGGGGATCGTGAACACGCTCCCGATCCGCTCGACTCGCGCCTTCGGGCCGCTCACCAGGACGCTCTCAGGTGAAACGGCCGACCGCATCAGCCGGTATCCGGACGCCGCTCGAACATCCACCCGAGACACGACCCGCACCGGCCGGCTGAACACTTCGTCGAGCGCTACTACAACGCTTCTCGGAAAGATGTCTTGTAGTTCCACGGCCGCGTCCGAGGTCACCGATACGTCCTGCAGCGAGAGGTTGATGGTGAAGAACGACTCAGTGACCGTGTCGGGAATCACCTTGCTGATGGAAGGCGGGGCAGAGGACAACTTGTCCAGTTCCCGGGCTGATCCCGCGTAGAGACCGCGGATCATAGGGACGCTCTGCAACAGGGTCTTCGTCGTGGGGGTTTGAATGTCGAGTCGGATCGGCACGAGCTGCGTGGTGGGCTGTTCGGCCGAAACCGCCGCCCACAGCACCATTGCCAGCCCCAGCGCCGTCACCTTGATTGGCCAATTGGAGCCGATCCGGCTTGGGATGCCGAGCCGCATCAGGTTCCTGAAGCGTCTGCCTTTGTGCCCTCTGACTGGCGGGAAGCCGTTGCGGCCGGCTCGTCCGGCCGGCTCGTTTCCAGGAGCCGCCGGAAACGGTTTTTGTGCACCGGATCATCCCACTCCACCGGCCCGATCGCCTTGTGAACGATTACTCCCTCCCGGTCGAGAATCAGGGTTTCGGGGAGCCCCGTGGCCTGGTAATCCAACTCGATTTGTCCGCTTCGGTCGTGCAAGATGTCGAAAGTCAGTTCGAGCTCGTTGGCGAATTCCATCACTTTGTCCCCGCTGATCTGGTCGACGGACACCGCCACGATCTTGAGTCCTTCCGGGCCAAGCTCCTGGTACAACCGCTCCATGGACGGCATCTCCACGCGGCACGGGGCGCACCAAGTCGCCCAAAGGTTGAGCAGAACCACCTCACCTTTGTAGTCGGCGAGCGTAACGGAGTCGCCTGAGGCTAGGTTCACGGCCTTGAAGTCGGGTGCGTTGGCCCCCGGCTGGATTTGAAAGATGTCTTCAGAGAGCATCATGCCAATCGTCAACGCGGCTCCAAGTATCGTCACGATGACGCCGACGGCGATCCACTGTCCCCTCGATCCATTGCCGCTCATACTGGCACTCCTTCTCTGCAACGTTCCCGAAGTTCGCCGATCACCGCCCCGGGATCGGATGCTGAAAAGATAGCAGAACCGGCCACAAACGTGTCAGCTCCGGCAGCGTGGGCTGCTCGAATCGTCCGCGGCGAGATACCGCCGTCAACTTCCAGGGCCGCCCCGCTACCGTGACGGTCCAGCAAGGCGCGGGCACGCGCCAGCTTGGCGGTCGCCGACCCGATGTACGACTGGGCGGGGAACCCCGGGTTGACACTCATGATCAGCACCAGGTCGACGTCATCCAACACCTCCTCCAGGGCGGCCAAAGGCGTACCGGGATTCAGCGCCAAACCAGCCATCATATCACGAGCCCGCACCGCCGCGAGGTGTCGCTGGACATGCACGGTCGCCTCGGGATGGAACGTGAAAACGGACGCCCCCGCTTCAGCAAACGGTTCAATGTACTGCTCGGGTTCCAGGACCATCAGATGGACGTCGAGCGGCAGGTCGGTTACGCGGCGGACCGCCTCGATCATCCCCGCCCCAAACGTCAGGTTGGGGACGAAACGACCGTCCATCACATCGATGTGGATCCAGTCCGCGCCTGCGGCCTCCACCTCCGCGACCTGATCGGCGAGCTTGAGTAGATCGGCGCTGAGAATGCTTGGTGCGATACGGACGGTTTTGGACATCATCGATTCTGCCTCACGACCCAGCCGGTGACTCTCGTTCCCGGCGCGGCGAGCGTGCCCGCCGGCGGCGCCTGTTGAAAGATCGTTCCCGGTTCCTGGCTTCGCGATCGTCCCGCGGTGAAATTGCCCATAGCCAAATCCAACGCCTGCAAGGTATCCAGCGCCTGCTCCAAAGTCAGGCCTAGCAAGTTCGGCACCGCGATCGTCGGGGCGCCCACGCTGATGAGAAGCCTGACGGTATCCCCGGGACGTCTGGTCGTTCCGGTGGCTGGTCTCGTGTTGACCGCGAGCCCACGCGGAGCGGCAGTCTGGATCGATTCCACCCGAACCGTGAGTCCGGAGGACTCGATGAGGAGCGCGGCGAGCTCGCCGGTGTAGTTCGCCACGTCTGGCACGGGGACTAGATGTTTTCCCTGGCTCACCGACAATTGCACCGCGATTCCCTCGGGCACCTCGATGCCTGGTGGGGGGTCCTGCCACACGACCTTGCCGCTCTCGGTCGAGGGATGGTTGACGCGCTCGATGTCTCCGCCAGTCAGCGCCCCGTCTGCCAACAGATCGAGGGCCTCCTGCTCGGTGAGTCCCAGCAAGTTGGGCACCGTCGTGCTGGCGGTGAAGATCGGCGCCGGAAAGAGGGCGACGGCCGCGACCAGGTAGCCGAGGACCATCGCGGTAGCGAACGCGCCGATGAACCATCTCCGGTCTCGTCCGTGCGGGCTCGGATGCCAGCGCGCCGGAAGCAGTTTGCTCAGGCGCGGCCAGGTGAACCCCGTGGCAGTGCGTCGGCGTACTTTCACGCGGCGCGCCTCAAGCGTGCGCCGAACCCACCGTCGGAGCCGGACGTCCACGGGTATACGAAAAGGTCTTCGGTTTCTCGCCCGAAATCGCGGTGGTGATCCAGGAACCCGTCCACCTGTTGTTCGTTCTCGTCGGCCTCCAGGGAGCAGGTGAGATACACCAAGAGTCTACCGGGGAACACTGCGGCAGTGGCCGCTTCGAGGAGTTCCGCTTGTCTCCGCGCCAGCTCTGAGATGCTTTCCGGCGACAAACGCCACCGTGCGTCGGGATGCCGCGCGATCGTACCGGTGCCGCTGCAGGGGGCATCGATTACGGTGATGTCGATCTCCCCCGGCTTCACCGGTGGGAATCGGGCGTCGGCGCACACAGTGTGTGCCCCTGGAGCAGCACGACCGAGGTTTGTATGGAGGCGGTGGAGGCGGGCCCGCGATCGGTCTGACGCTACCACGGTGCAGCTCTGGGCGAGTACCGCCGTCTTCCCTCCAGGCGCGGCGCACGCATCCCAGACCCGCGCCCCACTCGGGGCGGCGATGTAGTCCACTAGGCGGCGTTGCGCCGAGTCCTGCACGATGAATCCACCCTCCAGGTAACCGGGGAGATCCCGCACCCGCGTGGGCCCGACCGAGAACCCGTACCCCATTGGGCCCGGTTGATGGTCTATACCAGCCGCCGCCAGCGCCGACTGCAGGGTCGCCGCGGTCCATCGGGCCGGCTGGATCACCAGCTTGGGGGGCGTGTTGTTGTGCCGCAGCAGCAACTCCGTGTCGGCGTGTCCGAAACGTGCGATCCATCGGTCAACCAGCCACTCGGGATGGGAAAATCGCTGCGCCAGGTCGTTACTCGGTGCGGCCGTGGGGGTTCCCTCGGTTGGGTGCGCACGTGTGACGCTTCTGAGCACCGCGTTGACGAAGGGGGCGTATTGCTCACCACACCGCTCCTTGGCGAGGTCGACCGCGCTCTGCACTGCCGCATGGGGAGGGACGCGGTCGAGATAGGAGAGTTGATACACCCCAATGCGCAGCACGTCGCGCACGTCGTCGGGCATCCTCTTGCGCGGCTTGGTGAGGCATGTGGCAATGCGCCGGTCGAGAGCCGTGCGCTCCCTCAGCACTCCCGCCGCGATTTCGTGAGCCAGGCGTCGATCGGCGTCGCGCAGAAGGGGGAGGATGGTGTCGAGGGCGCGGTCGAACCGCTGCCCGGTTCGCACCGCCCGCAGGATATCGAGTGCTGCGTCCCGCGATGCCGCGCCCGTGGCCACGCTCAGTCGAGAAGGCCGGTCGTAGGGCTGGACGGTACCGCAATTTCCCGCCGCGGCATTCTGCCTGCGAGATAGGCCACCCGGCCGGCCTCCACCGCGAGTCCCATGGCGTGTGCCATGGCGACCGGATCTTGAGCCTCGGCGATCGCGGTATTCATCAAGATTCCATCGACACCCTGTTCCATTGTGACGCATGCGTCGGACGCGGTGCCCACCCCGGCATCAACTACGACCGGTACGGTCAGGCGTTCCTTGATCACCCGGATGTGGTAGGGATTCAGCAGGCCAAGCCCACTGCCGATCGGTGAGGCGAGCGGCATGACCGCGGCACAGCCGGCGTCCTCGAGGCGCAGCGCGGATATGAGGTCTTCATTGGTATATGCCATTACCTGAAAGCCCTCTTTCGCAAGGGTGCCGGCTGCCTCTATGAGACCAGCGGTGTCGGGTAGCAACGTGTCACGGTCTCCGATGACCTCGAGTTTCACGAACTCGTTGAATCCGGCTTCGCGGCCGAGCCGGGCATACCGAATGGCCTCGTCGGCCGTAAAGCATCCCGCAGTGTTGGCAAGCAGGAAGAACCGATCGGGATCGAGGTGATAGAGGATGCCGTCCTGCTTGGTCCGATTTAGATCCACTCGACGCACCGCCACCGTAACCACCTCCGCGCGTGACGCCTCGATGGCGCGTACCATCGTGGCGTTGTCCCGGTACTTCCCCGTACCGACCATGAGCCGGGACCGGAATGCGCGCGTGCCGATAACGAGTGGTGGGTCCGTTTGGGTGTCGACGGTCGTCGTCATGTCCAGGTCAATTCTGGGGTGGTCAGCCGCCACCGACGAAATGCACGAGTTCCACCTGATCGCCCTCCTCGAGGCGTCTCTCTCTCAGGTGCGGACTCCGTACGATGCTGCGATTGTGCTCTACCACCACCATGCGCGGATCGAGCTCAAGTGATCGCAAGAGATCGTCGAGGGACGATCCGGCCGCGATCTCCCTCGGCTCGCCGTTGACCGTAACCTTCAAGGAAACATTCATGGGTCGGGTGTCCCTAATAATAGCGACATCTCGGCCGCGACCGCACCGGGATCGGCCGCCGTCCACAAAGCGGAGATCGTGGCGACCCCGTATGCTCCGGCGCTCGCACAGTCACCGACCCGCGCCGCCGTCACGCCGCCGATCGCGATGACTCGCACGACGGAGGACACACGCTCGATTGCGGCGACACCGAGGCCCTCGCGGTGCGGATGGGTGGGTGTTTCCCAGATCGGTCCGAGAAAGACGTAGTCCGCCCCCTCGTCGGCGGCCCGCTGCGCTTCGTCGGGGTGATGCACCGATCGTCCGATCCAGACATCGCACCCAAGAAGTGCGCGCACCGCGGAAACGGGAAGGCCTCCCGCGGGGAGATGCACGCCGTCGGCCTCGACGAGCAGGGCCACGTCCGCACGGTCGTTCACGAAGACCATCGACCCCGCTGGGTGGGTTGCGGCGCGCAAGTGCTCGGCTAGGTCGGTCAGTGCCCTGCCTGGGCGGTTCGTGGTGCGTGCATGAAATGCCACGGGAGCGGCTCGAGCCGCGTCCGCGGCGCGACGGTCGAGGTCGGGGAGGTCGGCAATTTCATTGTTCGTGACGATGTGTAGTCGCGGGAGCGTCGATCTCACGTGAATCGCTGGCCGACGCTCGCGCCGCGGCCGGTCACCCAGTCCGTCGCGGCCATGCGCCGCTTACCCGCAGGTTGCACGTCCAAGAACTGCAGCGCCCCGTTGCCCGCGGCGATGACAAGCGCCGGGCGGGTCTCCACGATCTCGCCAGGCGGCGGTCCGGACCCCACGGGCAGATCGGCCCCGCTGGGTCCGAACAGCTTCACATCCATGCCCTTCAATTGCGTCCACGCGCCAGGTACCGGATCCATAGCGCGCACCCTTCTTGCCGTGTCCTCTGCCGAGTCGTTCCAGTCGATCCTGGCGGTTTCCCTGGTAATCTTGGGAGCATGAGTAGCATGTGTTTCGTCTTGGGCTTCCCACTCCGCCATGTCCAGGGCGATGAGTTGCAGGCCCTGGATCAACGCCAAGGCTCCGAGCTCCGCCAGCCGGACGGAAAGCTCCCCGTACGTTTCGTCGGTTGCCATCGGCGTGGGAACACGCAGAAGCACTGGTCCCGAATCGAGACCCGCCTCCATCTTCATGATCGAGATGCAGGTCTCATCCAGTCCTTCCAGAATCGCATACTGGATCGGCGCGGCGCCTCGGAGCTTAGGAAGCGAGGATGCGTGAACGTTGACGAAGCCAAGGTGCGGAACCGCCAAAATGTCAGGTTTCAGGATGTGACCATACGCCACAACCACGCCGATGTCCGGTTTGAACGCTTGGAGCGTTTCGAGAAACCCCGGCTCACTCGGTCGAGTGGGGTGGACAACCTGAATGTCCTCTTCGAGGGCGGCCACCTTGACGGCCGAAGGCAGCGAGCGCGAGCGACTTCTTCCCCGGGGTTTGTCGGGTCGTGTGACCACGGCAGCGACGTCGAATCCTTCGCCGATCAGCGCACGAAGCGATGGGACTGCAAACTCCGGCGTTCCGAAAAAAACGACGCGCACTAGCCCGCGGTGCTTGCGGGGGAGACCTCCTTCAAATAGCCGGTCTCTCCCTTGCGTAGTTTTTTCCACTTTTTGAGAAGCATCTGGCGCTTGAGCGGGCTGAGATGATCGAGGAACAGCACCCCGTCCAGGTGGTCGATCTCGTGTTGCACCGCGCGCGCCGTGAGTTCCTTTAACTCGAAGCGTTCTCGTTTCCCGTCCAGGTTGGTCGTCTCGAGGACGATCTGCTCGGCGCGGTTGACGTCGCCAAAGATGTCGGGGATCGACAGGCATCCCTCTTCCTCACGCGTCGTACCTTCACGTTCGAGCACGACCGGATTGATCAGTACCAACCGCGGGTCATCTTCGGCATCTACCACGGCCACCCGCCGAGCCACTCCGACCTGGTTGGCCGCGAGTCCGATGCCCTCGGCGGCATACATCGTGTCGAAGAGATCTTGCACCAACGTTCTCACATCCTCGTTGATGGTTTCAACCTCGTCGGACCGCTTTCGCAGTATGGGAGAACCGAGGAGGTGGATCGGACGCAGCGGCACTAGGCGGGCTTCTCCTTCTTCCCATCGTCAGAGGGAATGTCAGCCACGCGGTCTCGCATCACGACAAACCGCGATTCGCCGCTCTTCACCGTGATTCGGTCGTCCTCCAAGTGAATTATCTTCCCGACGATGCCACCTGCTGTTACGACTTCATCGCCCTTCTTGAGCCGTGATACGCGCTCGCGGTGGTCTTTTTCTTTCTTGACCTTGGGACGAATCATCAAGAAGTAGATAATGCCGAAGATCAGCGCGAGCTGGAATAGGAAAAACCCGCTGCTGGGCCCAGTGGATTGCGGCGACGATTGTTGAAACACAAATGCCAGCGGCCAATGCGATGTCACGGTGTTCCTTTGCTTTGATAGCGATCAATCCAGTCACGATGCCATGGGGCGAACGTGCCGGCAATGACATGTCGTCTCGCGTCCGCCGCGAGTCGGATGAGAAACCTTACGTTGTGAAGCGACAGCAGGCGTAGCCCCAAAAGCTCCTTGGCCATGAACAAGTGCCGCAAGTACCCACGGCTGTAATCCCGACAGGTTTCGCAGTCACACGTTTCGTCGAGGGGCGCGGTGTCGAGCTTGTGGGCGGCGTTGCGGATGTTGACCGGCCCGTCGGGCGTGAACGCCGATCCGTTGCGGCCGTTGCGGGTCGGAGCCACGCAGTCGAACATGTCGATCCCGAGTGCGACGCCTCGCAAGATGTCTTCCGGCAACCCTACCCCCATAAGATAACGCGGAATCGTGGGTGGGAGCGACGGTTCCAGGGCTTCGAGGACGTCGTACGTGGCGGTGCGTTCCTCCCCGACCGCCAACCCTCCGATGGCGATACCAGTCCAATCGCCCATCGAGAGAATGTGTTCGAGGGCGCGGTGCCTCAGGTCTGGGTGGGTGCCTCCCTGCGCGATTGGCCACAGCGTTTGGCGGTGTTCGGGTGTCTGCTCCAGCAGCGTTCGGTGACGTGCCCGACACCGCTCGAGCCAACGGCTGGTTCGCTCCAATGCGTCCTGTGCCGTGGTCCGATCGGACGTTCCGGGAACGACGTGATCGAAAGCCATCGCGATGTCGGCGCCCAGCGCCCACTGGATGTCGACGGCTCTTTCCGGCGAGATCTGCCGCGTTCCGCCATCTACGTGGGATCGGAAGGTGACCCCGTCATCATCGACCTTTCGCTGGCTCTCCAGCGAAAACACCTGGAACCCCCCCGAGTCCGTGAGGATAGGACCGTTCCAGGCCATGAAACCATGGAGCCCCCCCAGCGCCGTGACGACCTCTTCTCCGGGGCGCACGTGCAGGTGATACGTGTTGCCGAGGACGATCTGCGCTCCAATCTCACGCAGATCGCGCGAAGACAGGGCACGTACGGTGCCGTGAGTTCCCACGGGCATGAAGGCAGGCGTGTCCACGTCCCCCCGAGGGAGTCGTAGCGCGCCAGCGCGCGCCGAACCGCATTCTTGCTGGAGATCGAAGTCGAACATCAGGCGATGGCCATCGCGTCGCCGTAGCTGTACAGACGATATCGTTGCGAAACGGCTTCACCGTACGCGTTCATGACATGGTCGAATCCTCCGAATGCGCAGGCCAGCATCAGCAGAGTGGACTTCGGAAGATGAAAATTTGTCAGCAACCCATCGACGATGCAGAATTCGAAAGGCGGCCGAATGAACAGCTTGGTCCATCCGTCGGCCGCCCGAACCGCTCCGTCGCTTGCCACTGTCTCGAGGACCCGGGCCACGGTCGTTCCTACGGCCCAGACGCGTTTCCCGCTTCTGCGCGCATCGTTTACCACGTCGGCCGTGGCTCTGGGGACGCTGTACCACTCGGCGTGCATGACGTGTCGTGAGACGTCCTCGACGACGACGGGTTTGAAGGTGCCCGGCCCCACGTGAAGCAGTACCTCGACCACACGGACGCCGGAGGCCGTGATGGATTCGAGGAGTTCCGGTGTGAAGTGCAACCCGGCAGTGGGGGCGGCCACGCTCCCGTCGACGTGTCCGTACACGGTCTGGTAACGGACCGCGTCATCGTCGGTAGGATCGCGGTGAATGTACGGGGGCAGTGGAACGGCGCCGAATCGAGCCATGAGTTCGGCCCATGTCATTCCCGTGAGCCGTGCGCGCCGGAGACCGCCTCCGAGAACTTCCACAATCTCGAGCTGGCCCTGGTTGCCGAAGGTGACGGTGCGGCCACGCTTTAGCTTGCCCCCGGGGTGCACCATCGCCACCCAGGTGTCGTCCGAATCGGGACGGACCAACAGGACTTCGGCCTCCCGCCCGTTTTCGCGCGTTCCGCGGAGTCGCGCCTTGAGTACCCTGCTGGCGTTCAGCACTAGCACGTCGTCTGGGCGCAAGAGACCTGGGAACTCGCGAAAACCTCGATGTGTGACGGCACCTGATACGCGGTCGAGATGCAATAATCGACTGTGGTCGCGCTCACCTTGCGGGTGTTGCGCGATGAGGTCTGGCGGGAACTCGTAGTCAAAATCGCTAACGGAGAACACGACGGAGAATATGACGGGTGAGATATCAGTATTCGAGGCTTACCGCGAGCAACCGTGCTACGCCTGCTCTTCTCCGAAGATCGAACCTTGTGCAACCTGCGTCGGAGGAGGGACCAGGCCGAAATGGCGGTATGCAGCCGGCGTCGCCGTCCGGCCGCGAGGGGTGCGGTTGAGAAAGCCCTGTTGAATCAGGAAGGGCTCGTACACCTCTTCGAGAGTGCCGGGATCCTCTCCGACCGCCACGGCGATCGTGCCGAGGCCGACGGGCCCGCCATCGAATTTCTCGATGATGGTTTTGAGCACGCGGCCATCCATGTCGTCGAGGCCGTATTCGTCCACGTTCATGCGGCTCAGCGCGTCCTGAGCGACGTCCTGCGTGATGGCGCCGTTAGCTCGCACTTCGGCGTAGTCCCTCACACGTCGTAACAGGTGGTTAGCGACGCGGGGTGTGCCGCGGCTCCTCCGGGCGATTTCCTCTGCCCCTGTTTCGTCGATGGAGACGTTGAGTATGGCCGCGGACCGCAACACGATGCGCTGCATGTCGTCGGAAGGGTAGTAGCCCACGCGCTCGATGAGACCGAACCGGGCCCGCATGGGCGGAGTCAGCATGCCGAACCGGGTGGACGCGCCGATGAGGGTGAAGGGCTCGATTTTCAAGGGCACGGTGTGAGCGTTCGGACCGTCTGCGATCCGCACGTCGACGTGGAAATCCTCCATGGCTGGATACAGAAACTCTTCCAGGGCGGGTCTCAACCGGTGGATTTCATCGATGAACAAGATGTCTCCGGCCTTGAGCGTCGTCAGAAAACCCACTAGGTCTCCCGCCTTTTCGATGACCGGGCCACTGGTGGTTCGAATGTTCACGCCCATCTCTCGCGCGATCAGCATGGCCAATGTCGTCTTGCCGAGACCTGGCGGTCCGACGAACAGCGCGTGGTCGAGGGGCTCCTGACGCTTCTTCGCAGCGTCGATGGCGATCTGGAGGCTTTCCTTGACCTGGTCTTGCCCCACGAATTCCGCGAGCCGGGACGGTCTGAGGGACGTCTCGGCGGAGTGTTCGTTGGCCAAGGTTTCGGGAGTGGTGGCGTGTGGGCGGCTCATCGAGTTGTGGCTCGCCCGCGGACGAGGGTCGCGGCTGGCTGGCCGACGCGCCGCCGATTGTGGATAAAGCCTCTTGATGATTGGATCGTCATACCCGGCCGGATGTTGCGAGCGGCGCCGTCCCGCGCGGAGCAGATCCACTCGGCGGATTTCATTTGCCAACCGAGAGCAGGGTGAGCGCGTTTCGGATCACTTCGTCGATGAGCGCCGTTCCGTTCGATGCCGACACCGCACGTACGGCGTCGGCCGACTCGAGTTGCCCATATCCGAGGTTGATCAGCGCCGCCGTCGCCTGCTCGCCGACCGAACTGACAACGCTCATTCCGCCCTCCGTTTTAAGGTCGCGCATCCGGTCCTTGAGTTCCAGTACCATCCGCTCGGCCTTTTTCTTGCCGACGCCGGACACCGTGCACAGTGCTGCGATGTCGTTCTCCGTCACGGCCCGAACCACTCGATCGCCCCCGAGGGACGATATGAGGCTCAGCGCTAACCGCGGGCCCACCCCGGCTGCGCCGAGGAGGCGTTGGAAGACAGCTCGTTCGTTTGGAGCGTCAAACCCGAACAGCGCCCAGCTGTCATCGCGCACGACCAACACGGTGTGGAGGTGCACTTCGGCACCCGCTCTCGGCAGGTGCTCCAGCACGTCGAGGGGGACGGATACTTGATAACTTACGCCGCCCGGCGTGGCGATCGTGACCAGGTCTCCGTCGCGGGCAGCTACCGTACCCCTGACCGCCGCGATCACGCTTTGCTCGTCAGCAAGAACGTCAAGGCGACCGCTACGCCGTCGGCCGCGTCAGAGGGCTCCGGCGGGGACTTCAGATTCAAGAGCTGCCGAACCATGTACGCCACTTGTTTCTTGGCGGCTCCGCCGTTGCCGACGATGGTCTTCTTGACGGTCGCTGGCGGGAATTCCGCTACGTCGAGTCCCGCGCGGGCGGCCGCGAGTAACACCACGCCGCGGGCGTGGCCCAGGACTATCGTGGTTCGCACGTTCTTGGCGTAGAAGATACTCTCAATGGCGAGGGTGTTCGGGTGGTATTTGTCTATGAGCTGCACGACGCCGTCGTGTATTGCATCGAGCTTGTGCCAAAGCGGCTGCTTGGGATTGGTCCGAATGATGCCGCATTCCACAAGCCGGCCGAGTGTGCCGTTCGCCCGCTCGACGACACCGTACCCGGTGACGTTAGTTCCGGGGTCGATGCCGAGCACCCGAATCGGGGGCGTCACTCTCCCGCTGCCGCCAGCGTCTCTGCATCGATGTCGAAGTTGCTGAAAACCTGTGACACGTCGTCGTTGGCCTCGAGCACCGACATCAATTGCAGCAGGCGATCGGCGTCCTTGCCCGTGACCTGCACCGTGCTCTTCGGGATCATCGCCAACGTCGCCTCTTCCGGCACCAATCCAACATCGGCCAATCCTTGGCGCACGCTGTTGAGCGTCATCGGATCGGTGGTGATGATGTACTGATCGCCATCCTTCACTACGTCCTCCGCGCCGGCCTCGAGGGCGGCTTCGAAGGCGGCATCTTCATCACGCTCTTGAGCCCCGATGAGGATTTGCCCACGCCGTTCGAACAGCCACGCCACCGAGTTGGGAGCTCCGAGGTTCCCTCCGTGTTTCGTAAACGTATGGCGGATCTCCGCGACGGTTCGGTTCAGGTTGTCGGTAGTGACTTCCACGAGGATGGCGGCGCCGCCGGGTCCGTACCCCTCATACGTCGCCTCTTCGTAGCACACACCCTCCAAATCGCCGGTGCCCTTCTTTATGGCGCGTCCGATGTTCTCGTGGGGCATGTTTTGGGCCTTGGCCGTATCGACCGCGAGCCTGAGCCGCGGATTCCCTTCGGGGTCGCCGCCACCGGCACGGGCGGCGACGGTGATTTCTCGAATCAGCTTGGTGAACTTCGCCCCGCGTTTGGCGTCCAACACGGCTTTCTTGCGCTTGATCTGACTCCACTTGCTATGACCGGACATGCCGCTCTCTTTGCTGTCTCTGCTGTCACAATATATGTGGATGTCTGTGGTGCGTTGGCCCGACGGCGCCGCCGCCGGTGCCGAGGTGACGCCCGGCCCGTCGTGGGGTGGCGATGGGGATCGACGTGCGTGGGTGAGAGAAACGCGCGCAGATGGCTCTCATTTGTCGGGATCGAGCATGTCTTCGAACCGCATCCACTGATGGTAGAAGTAGAGGTCCACGAAGCCGGTTGGCCCGTTGCGGTTCTTAGCGACGATCAACTCGGCAGCACCCTCGACGCCGCCGCCCGGGTTGTACATCTCCTCACGATAGAGACCTAGCACGATGTCCGCGTGTTGCTTCACTGAACCAAGGGCGCCGAAATCGTCGAGCGTGGGACGCGGGTCGGCGCGGTCCTTCTCAAGATTCGGGAGTTGGGCCACGAGCAAACACACGATTTGACGGTCCAGCGCGAGCGCCTTCAACGCCCGTAAAGCCGAAGCGTTGTCTTCCTCTTGCGTCAGCTTGCCGGACGGGGCCGGCAGCAATTGGAGGTAATCGACCACGATCATCTTCGGGTGATGCTGCCACGCCGATGCGAGGGCTTCATCGAACTGGCGCCCTACGATGGGATGGATGTGGAGAGGGAGTTCCTGAAGCCTCAACGCAACGGCGCCCATCGCCGAGCGCGTTTGATCGCTCAACGTTGCGGACCGAATTTGATCAATCTGGGTGCGGCCCTCGATGGCCATGGCGCGCTCGAAAATGCGGTCCTCATCCATCTCTCCTGAGAAGAACACGACGGGGGTGCCCAGCGAGGCGCTGCGGATTGCGATACTCAGCGCCAGCGCGGATTTTCCCGATCCCACGTCCCCGCCCAACACGACCAAGTCTCGCTGCCTCAATCCGCCGCCGAGCAAGCGATCGAGCGATGGGAAACCGGTGGGAACCGTGTCGCCCGCGAGATCCCCCGGGGTCTGAGAATCGATCCGCTGGATGAGGCGGGTGACTGAAATGCGTTGGATTCGGCGTGGATCGGTCATGAGCCTCACTACCGAGCCAAGAGCCGCTCCTACAGCGCGACTGCGGCTCGCTGGATTCTGTGCGCGTGGTCGTCGACCGGTGCCGACCTGCTAAATATCTACTTTGGCGTGGAAATCCGCACCTGCTGCGCGATCTCGGCCGCTCGGTCCAAGGCGTCTCCGCAGACCGGCCCGAGGGTCTCGCGGACAGGAGCCACCAGTTGCCGCAGGGCGATCCGCGCTGAGTGGGGGGTGCCTTCGTTCAACCCCTGGAGAGTGCCGGCGATGGCGCGGTGAAGGGGGGGCGGCATCGAGAGGCTTCGCAAGCGATTCGCCAACGCGCTCAGGCGCTTCTGGTGGCCGCTATCGCTCACGGGGTTCGGCGGCAGCAGATCGCCGCACGCCCGGATGATCAACCACACCGCAAACAACCCGTTGCGACGCGGACCACGCATGGCGGTGTCCAGCGCTTCGACGAACACGGTTTCCTGGCGTGCCAAGGCGTCACTCACGGGGTCGGCTCCGGAGGGTTCCGGGGCCCGCGACCGTCGGCGTGCGACGGATCGTGCCCATGTCAACGTTCTTCTCGATCGACGCGCTCTCCAACATGGGGGGTCAAGGTAGAGCAGCCATTCGTGCCTCGCCAGGGTCGCGTTGCTTGGCCGTGCCGGCATCGTGTAAGTTTCGCGACATGGCACGTCCGAGAACGGTTCTTTGGGTAGACGATGAAGTCGAGTCGCTGGCGGCACACGTGCTCTTTCTGGAAGAGCACGGGTACGATGTCGAGTGCACTCCGCATGGTGATGACGCGATCGCACTGCTGCAGCGGCAGCCCTATGGGGTGATCCTCCTGGACGAGCAGCTTCCGGGCAAACGGGGGCTCGAACTCGTGTCCGAAATTCGTGCGATCGATGCCGCGGTGCCCTTAGTCATGATCACCAAGAGTGAGGAGGCGGGCACGATGCGCGAGGCGATCGGGATGGAGATGGACGATTACCTCGTGAAGCCGGTGAACCCCCGGCAAGTGTTGAGTGCTATAACGCGCTTGATAGAGGGTCCGCAGCTGCGCCGCCAGCACATGGCGCAGGATTTTGTGCAGCGGTTTCGCGAACTGGAGCAGCGCCGGTCGTCGGACATGCAGTGGCGCGACTGGGTCGAGATCGTTGCCGAGCTTGCCTCGTGGGAGGTGCGCCTCGCTCCTGGAGACGAGGCGGGGCTTCGCGACGCCCTTAGTACGCTGCAGAAGAGCCTCCACCAGGACTTCGGCGATTTCGTGGAGCAGAACTACCCGCAATGGCTCGCGGATCCGAGAGCAGACCGGCCGCCGCTCTCGGTGGATGTCGGTGAGGAATTTCTCGTTCCGATTGTGAAAGCCGAAGGGTCCGTGCTGCTTATCATCGTGGACTGCTTGAGGCTGGATCAGTGGGAGATGCTCAAACCGCTGATAGCTGAGTTCTTCGACATCGAAGTGTCGTACTACTTTGGCATTCTGCCGACGGCGACACCGTTCTCCCGCAATGCGATCTTCAGCGGCCTTTTTCCGGTGGAGATTGCCGAGCGGTATCCGCAGTGGTGGGGCGATCGGGATGACGAGAGCCTGAACGCACATGAGAAGGAACTGTTACAAGAGCACATGAGAGATATCACGGGAACAGATATGCCCGTGCGCTACGAAAAGTTGTCAACGCTGGGCGAGGGCGCGGCGATGCTCAAGCGGTTGCCGGCTCACCTTGCGGCGGAGGGCGTCACGGCGCTGGTGTTCAATTTCGTCGATCAACTAACGCATGGGCGCGGTGAGCACGCGATTCTGTATGAGGTTGCGCGCGACGCATCCGCCCTGCGCAACCTCACCCGCACGTGGTTCCGGACATCGGCGCTGTATCACGCCCTGCGCGAGGCGGAGCGGCGTCGGGTGTCGGTGCTGTTGACTACCGATCACGGCTCGATCCACTGTCACACCCCATCGACGGTGTTTGCCAAGCGTGATGCGACCGCCAGTCTCCGCTACAAGTTTGGCGAGGACTTACGCGCCGAACGTGCCGACACTGCGATTCTCGTGAAGGATCTTCCTTCATGGGGGCTACCCCATCGAGGACTAGGCGTGCGGATGCTGTTGGCCCGCGGCGATCACTTCTTCGTGTATCCCACCAAGCTTCGCGAATATCAGGCCCGCTACCGTGGGGCGTTCCTTCACGGCGGAGTGACGCCGGAAGAGATGATCTCTCCGGTCGCGTTGTTGACGCCGCGCGGGCGGAGCTGACGTGGGCCGCTACGCGCGGCTCGTTGGATACCTCCAGCCCTACCGGCGCCTGTTCGCGGGCAGTCTCCTGGCTACGGTGGTGGCGTCCGTTCTCGACGGATTCACGTTCGCCCTGTTGATCCCCCTCCTCCGGCTGGTCTTCGAAGTGGGGTCCGCGCTGCCCAGCGTGCCGACACCCGTGGAGCGAGTCGTTGGTTTCGTGACGGGTGGATTGATCGCGAACGCCGGTCCCGCAGCGGCGTTGCGTAATGTCGTATTGCTCATTTTGGCCGCGATCGCCGTGAAAAACGTGAGCGCGTTCGCTGCGGCATACTTCAGCGCGTACGTGCAAGAAGGCGTGATCCGCGACTTTCGTCGTGACTTGTTTGCACACTTGCAACGGCTGAGCCTGGCGTTTCACCGACGGACCAAGTCGGGCCATCTTGTCGGCCGGATGCTGGCCGACGTGGATCAAGCGTCCCTGTTCTTCAACCAGATGTTGCAGTCGGTGGTACGGCATGGCGTCTTGATTCTCGTTTACCTCGCTATGCTCTTCGCTCTTTCCTGGCGCCTCACGCTCGTTACCATGGTCGTTGCTCCGGCAATCGCCGCAGGTCTCAAGCCGATCTTACGCCGAATCAGAGTGCTGTTTGCCGAGGCCGTGCGCGTGCGGGGGGACCTTACGGCGCAGTTGGTCGAGACATTGCGCGGCGCCAAAGAAGTGAAGATCTATGTCGCCGAAGAGTTCGAGACCCGACGGTTTGGTGAGGCGCTGGCGCGGTATCTCCGCAGCATGCTCCGCGCGCATCGTCTCTCTGCCCTAGCGAGTCCGCTGAGCGAGACTCTCGCCGCGGGGGCCTTCGTACTGTTGCTGCTTACCGGTGTCTGGGTCTCGCTGGACGGAACCGCGGTGCGGCCGGAACTGGTAATCGCCTACCTCGTCGTCGCGCTCAGATTACTCTCTCCCGTGAAGCATGTTGCGCAGTTTCCTTCGTTCGCAGAGCAGGCGTTGGCCGGAGCAGATCGGGTGTTCGAGGTGTTGGATCACCCTCCTGACGATGTCGATTCACCGCAGGCGGCGCGCTTTCCCGGGCTCGAGCGCACGATTGAATTCCGCAACGTGTGGTTTGCCTATCGTGATGACGATTGGGTCTTGAAGGGCGTCGATCTGACCGTCCATCGCGGTGAGGTAGTGGCCCTGGTCGGACACTCGGGCGCGGGGAAATCGACGTTGGTCGATCTACTGCCTCGGTTCATCGATCCCACACGTGGCGCGGTGTTGTTGGACGGCGTTCCGACCACGAAATATAGCCGACGGTCGCTGCGGCAGGCCTTCGGCGTGGTGTCGCAGGAGACGATCATTTTCAACGATTCGGTGGTGGCGAACATCGCGTACGGAGAACCCGTCGATCGGGAAGCGGTGATCGCCGCGGCACGGGCGGCGAACGCTCATGAGTTCATCATGGAGTTGCCTCGGGGATATGAAACCCGTCTTGGCGAACGCGGGACCATGTTGTCCGGCGGCCAGCGGCAGCGAATCGCCGTCGCCCGTGCCCTCTTGCGAGATCCACCACTGCTTATTCTCGACGAGGCCACGTCGGCTTTGGATGCCACGGCGGAGCGCCTGGTGCAGGAAGCCGTTGCGCGCCTCATGGAAAACCGTACGGTGTTAGTCGTAGCGCACCGCCTCTCCACCGTCTTGAGAGCAGACGTCATCGCGGTGTTAGACGGTGGCCGGATCGTTGAGGTCGGCCGCCATGAAGACCTCGTCCGGGCCGGCGGGCGCTACCACGAGCTGCACGAGGTGGAACTTGCCTCTCGAGGAGCATGAGCGCGCCATTACCATCCGCTGACTGGTACGATACCCTTCGGAAGCGGCAGTGACGATCAGCTCGATGTCGTTTTGATTCTGCGTCGCAGCTAACCTTCGCGACGCTGTATTACTTTGCGAGCGCTGCGGTGGCGGTGGCACGCTCGGACTGGCAGGAGACTCTTGACCACGATCGACCAGAGTGGAGGCGTGCTGCGCGAACGATTTGAGACGCTCCGCAAGAGCGAGTTTCCGTGGACCGCGGAGACGACATACCTGAACAACGCCAGCATCGGCCCGCTTCCCGAGACGACACGACGCCGAACCGATGCTTTTACCGCCAAGCGTACGGCGCCTCACCTCCTTCCGGATGCGGATCTGCAGCAGATTCTCTGGGATGCGCGAGCCGTCGCTGCCCGGTTGATCAACGCGTCCGTGTCGGAAATCGGGTTGGCTACCAACACCAGCCACGGCGTGAACCTGGCGGCGCGATCGCTGCCGCTGCGCAAAGGCGACATCGTACTCGTCCCGGAGAAAGAGTTTCCGGCGAATGTGTATCCTTGGCTCAGGCTCCGTGACCAAGACGTGCGGGTGGAGTTTGTTCCCCCGACCGAGACTGGCTGGCCCGACGAAGTCCGTTTGCTGGAGCGGATACGGGATCCCAGGGTCCGTGTCCTCGCCATTTCGTTCGTCCAGTTCTCCAATGGGTACCGGGCGGATCTTCTGAGGCTCGGGAACGCGTGCCGCGAGAGCGATGTGTTCTTCGTCGTCGACGCCATCCAAGGTTTGGGACAGTGCCCCTTGGACGTGCAAGCGACGCCCGTGGACATCTTGGCGTGCGGCGGGCAGAAGTGGTTGCTGTCGCCGTGGGGCTCCGGTTTCGTGTACGTTCGCGCCGAACTGGTGCAAGCACTGGAACCGGTGGTAGCGGGGTGGATGGCCTTCGAAGGCACGGACGATTTTACCCATCTCACCGACTACAACCCGAGCTTTCATCCCGACGGCCGTCGGTTCGAGATGATCACACTGCCATTCCAGGATTTTCTCGGGATGACGGAAAGCGTGTCGATCCTCCTGGAGCTGGAGGTAGAATCGATCGCGTCGCATCTCCGTTTTCTGCGGCAGCCAATCTATCGACTCGCCAATTCGGGCGCGTTTCGCATTACGTCGCCGACGTCGCCTGAGTGCGATTCGGCGATAACGTGTGTGGAGCCGAAACGTCTCTCTGTGACGCTCGCCCGGCTCGAGCGCGCCAACGTTGTCTGCTCGGTGCGGGAAGGGGCGATCCGGCTTTCACCGCATTGCTACAATACGCTAGCCGAAATGGATCGAGTGGCGGGAATATTGGCAGAGGATTGATGGAGAACTGGCTGACGAACCGGTCTGTTTGCTAGGCGACGCGGACAATTACGTCTTTCTTCTTGCCGCGTCTCAGCCAGATGTAACGGTCCGCCATGAGCTGCTCGACATCGATTGTGTCGTCGCCGCCAGCGCGTATGCCGTTTACGTAGATGCCACCTTGCCGCAACTGACGTCGGGCCTCCCCCTTGGACTCGGTTAACCCGGCCGAGGCGATGAAGTCCACCACAGACGTCGGCATTGCGGTCCGCATTGTGTCCCAGCACGGGAGCTCGGCTGCCAGCATTTCCCACACGGTCGGAGACGCAGCCCGAAGCGTTGCTACATTCTGACGGTCGAAAAAAACCCGCGATGCTTCCGCAGCGCGGTGTTCCGCTTCCTCCCCGTGTACCCGGGCGGTCAGGTCCTGCGCCAATGCTCGATGCGGGTGCCGCGCGCCGGCATCTTGCGAATGCTGTTCCCTCAACGCGTCGATCTCCGCGCGGCTCTTGAAGGTGAGCATTGTCAGAAATTGCTCGACCTGCGCGTCGTCCACGTTGATCCAAAACTGATAGAACTTGTATGGGGAGGTGTCGTCGGCGTCGAGCCACACAGTCCCCGCGGCGGTCTTGCCGAGCTTCTCGCCGCTCGACGTCGTCACCAACGGGGCACAGATACCGTGAGCGTCCCCGCTCTCCACTCGCCGAATCAACTCGGCACCGGCGGTGATGTTACCCCACTGGTCGCTGCCTCCCAACTGCAACTCGCAGCCGTGTGTGCGGAATAGATGAAGGAAGTCGTAGGCCTGGAGTAGCATATAGCTGAATTCCGCGAACGAGATCCCGGAGTCCAATCGTGAACGGATTGACTCCTTCTGCAGCATCGAGGAAATCGTGAAATGCTTGCCGATGTCGCGAAGAAACTCGACCAGAGGGGTTGTCCGCAACCAATCCGCGTTGTTCACCACAGTCGCGGTGTTGGGTATGTCGGAGAAGTCGAGAAATCGCTCGAGTTGGCGGCGCTGCCGAGCGACGTTTTCGTCCACGTCCGATTGGCTCAGCAGCGGGCGCTCGGAGCGCTTGCCGCTCGGATCGCCGATCAGCCCGGTGCCGCCCCCAACGAGGACGATCGGGGTGCCACCAGCACGCTGGAGGTGTGCGAGGAGCATGACGAGGACGAGGTTGCCGACCTGGAGGCTTGGTGCGGTGGGGTCGAATCCCCCGTACCCGGCAATCGGGCCTCGTGCCAGCCGCTCGGTCAGACCGGGCGTCACGTCATGGATCAGGCCGCGCCACGTCAGCTCTTCGATCAGTGTATTCATCGCGGCGAAGGTTACGAAACGCACCGAGCGCTGGCAAGCAGAATCGGTTCTAGCTAGCTTGAGCGTCTGATGGTGTCTCCGGTGAAACCCCTCGTTGCCATGTGGCGCAAATCCAGCGCACGGCGGACCGTCGGCGTCGGCCTGTTCGCCTTCGTGGGTTTGGGGGCCGGCTTCTCGGTGGGTGCCTGGACCCGCGCGTGCGCCGGTTTGGCTTGTCCCTCCATCGGCTACCTCGAGGGTTACCAGCCGGTGCAGGCTGCGAAGTTCTATGCCGCGGACGGTCGGTTGATCGTCGACCTCGGCGAGAGCCGGACGGTCGTTGCCCTGGAGGAAATGTCTGCTGCGATTCCGGCGGCGTTCCTCTCCTCCGAGGACCGCCGGTTCTTCGAGCACAACGGAGTGGATTTCCGTGGATTTGTTCGCCAGTTTCGCAATCTTCTCGTCGGACGCCGGCTGGCCGGCGGATCAACCATCACAATGCAGCTCGCCCGCAACGTGTTCAAAGAGCAGTTGCCAATGGCGGAGCGGAGCATTCAGCGGAAGCTGCGCGAGATACAAGTGGCGCTGGAACTGGAACAGACGTATCCCAAGGAGCGCATACTCGAGCTGTATCTGAATCAGATCTTCATGGGTGGCCGCGCCAATGGAGTGGAAGAAGCCGCCCGCCGCTATTTCGGTAAATCAGCATCCGAAGTCAATGTGGCCGAGGCGGCGACGCTCGCAGCGATCGCGCCGCTCCCGAACGCTTACGAGCCGCGACGTAATCCGGAGACGGCGCTGATTCTACGCAATACGGTCCTCAACCAAATGCGCGATCAAGGGTTTCTCACTGCGAACGAAGCAGAGCGGTGGAAAGCCTATCCCATGCGAGTGAGTTCGCGAGAGGACTTCCTCGGCGTGGCGGAGTACTTCGTCGAGTGGACCCGGATGCAGTTGTATGCCCGGTTTGGTGACGACCTGTTCTCGCGGGGCTATCGCATCTATACCACGCTGGATCTCGACATGCAGCTCGCCGCGGAGCGCGCGCTCGAGGACCGACTCCAAGAAATCGAGGCGGGCAACCTGAGACCCGATCGCCCTCTGTACGATTTCCCACACCCGTCATACCAGCAGTACCGCGATAGTCTCGGCGGCATGATCCCCAAGTCCAACATGACGCCGTACTTGCAGGGCGCCCTGATCACGATGGACGCAAAGACCGGTTACGTGCGCGCCATGGTTGGCGGGCGGAACTATCAGGAGTCCAAGTTCAACCGCGCGACCCAGGCAGACCGGCAGCCGGGATCCACGTTCAAACCGTTCGTCTTTGCCGCCGCCATTCGAGCCGGCCGCCCGGCCAGCCACGTGGTCGTCGACGAGCCGATCAGCATCTACCAACCGCAGACAGGCCAACCGTGGGAGCCTCGCAATTTCGAGGGAGATTATCGCGGTCCGATGACCCTCAGGCAGGGCCTGCGGCAGTCGCGGAATCTGATCGCCATCCAACTCGGACGGGAGATCGGTGTCAACGCGGTCGTCGGAGAGGCGCTTCGCTTCAAACTCTCCACGCGGATTCCGCGGGTCGAATCGGTTGCCATTGGGACGGGCACGGTCTACCCGATCGAAATGGTGTCGGCCTATACCGCGTTCGCCACCCTGGGCGTGCATGCGGCTCCGGTGGGCATTCTGCGCGTCGAGGACGCCGACGGCAATATCGTGTGGCAACCGCAACAGCGCCTCGAGCGCATCATGGACGAGGAGCACGCTTGGATCATGAATAGCATGATGCAGGACGTGGTGAACCGAGGCACGGCCTTCGGGGCGATTCGGGCGCGGGGCAGATTTAACGCACCCGCGGCCGGCAAGACGGGAACCACCGACGACGGATCGGACGTCTGGTTCATCGGTTTCACGCCCGAGTTCGTGACCGGCATTTGGATGGGGTTCGATCGTCCCCAGCGCATCATGGACGCGGCCACCGGCGGCGGCCTGGCGGCGCCCGCATGGGCCGACTACATGAACGAGGTGTACGCGCGTCGAGCGGCCCCCGCCGCGTGGCGACGGCCGCGGAGCCTCGAGTCGCGTCGCGTGGACCGCTTCACGGGGTTTCTTGCGACCAACTTCTGCCCGCCCCAGGAGGTGTACCAAGAGTGGTACATTCCCGGCACGGAGCCCACTGAGGAATGTCCCTACCATCCGGATCCTTTCCGCTTCGGCGTTACCAGCTCGGCCGCCGACGCGCCGCCCGGTGGTTGGGCTGCGCAATCCCACAACGGCAACGGTGGTGAGGGTCGCTGAGACCGCGGAAATTCAGGTCTTGGGTGGTGACGTGCATGCCGGGCTCCGCAATTTCTGACGGATTGTTGTCGCACGGAATAGCGGGCGCCCACCTCGCGCCCACCGCGTGACGCACGTGAACGATCAATGAAAACGCAACGACACGCACTCATACTGCGCCTCATCCAACGGCACAGGGTCCACAGTCAGGAACAGCTCCGCGACCTGTTGACCGCCGAGGGCACGGAGGTGACCCAGGCCACCCTGTCGCGGGACCTGCGCGACCTCCGGCTCGCCAAGGTGGCGGATCCATCGGGGCGCGCCCACTACGCTGCCCCGTCTGGCCACGTGGGGCCCTTCCCACCTGTCGATCAGCTGGCGCCGACCCTCGTGCTGTCTATGGAGGGGGTCGGCCCTCTGCTGGTGGTGAGAACCCCTCCCGGCAGCGCCGAGGCATTGGGGGGGTCGCTCGACTACGGTGCTTGGGACGAGGTGCTCGGAACCATTGCCGGTGACGATACCCTCCTCGTGATCGCTCGTAGTGAAGAGGACCGGGTGAATGTGGCGCGCCGTCTGGGGGAAATGGCTGGTCTCTAGCTGTTGACAGAGGGCGAGTTTGCTGTATTTTTATGCATGACAATGCATAATTCTGATTCCCAGCGAGCGTAACATGGGTCCCTTGGTAGTCCTGGCATACTCAGGTGGTCTAGACACGTCGGCCATCGTGCCATGGTTGAAGGAAACGTACGATGCGCGCGTCCTGTGTTTCGCCGCCAACGTGGGGCAGGGAGCCGGTGAGTTGGAGGGATTGGAGGAGAAAGCGGTTCGGTCCGGGGCTGTTGGGTGCGTGGTGGAGGATGTGCGAGAACGCCTGGTCCGTGACTTCATCTTTCCGACCCTGCAGGCCGGCGCCGTGTATTCCCGAGAGTACCTGCTGGGAACGGCGATGGCCCGGCCGGTGATCGCGGAGGCGCAGGTTGCTACGGCGCGGCGCGCAAACGCCCAGATCCTCGCACACGGCTGTACGGGCAAGGGGAACGACCAGGTTCGCTTCGAATTTACGTATGCGTGCTTGGCTCCGGACCTTCAGATCATCGCGCCCTGGCGTGAGTGGGAGTTCAAGGGCCGGGAAGATTTGCGGCGCTACCTCGCCGAGCGGGGGATTCCGGTCGAGGCGACGGCAGAAAAGCCGTACAGCCGGGATCGAAATCTGTGGCACTGCTCGCATGAGGGAGGCGTGCTGGAAGATCCCGAGACAGCGCCCCCAGCCGACTTGTTTCTCATGTCCACCGATCCCGTCGATGCCCCGAACGATCCATTGGAGTTGACGGTAGAGTTTGAGGCGGGTGTTCCCGTTTCGGTAGACGGCGCGCCGCTGGGTCCGGTGCAGTTGATCGAGCACCTCAACGAGGTTGCGGGTGCTCACGGTATCGGACGCGCGGACGTGGTCGAAGACCGCATGGTCGGCATGAAATCGCGTGGTGTGTACGAAACGCCCGGTGGGACGGTGTTGCGGGCAGCGCATCGGAATCTCGAGCAGATCGTGTTGGATCGCCGCACGTTGGGACTCAAGGACCAGTTGGCGCCGCGGTACGCGGATCTCGTTTACGAGGGCCGCTGGTGGACCAAGGAACGCGAGGTGCTGGACGCGTTGGTCGCCGCCACACAGCAACAGGTGACGGGAGAGGTGCGGTTGCGGCTCTTCAAGGGAAGCGTGACGGTGCTGTCGCGCCGGAGTCCGTACAGCCTGTACTCCGCAAAACACGCCACGTTCGAAGCAGACGATGTGTTCGAGCATGCCGATGCGGGGGCGTTCATTCGCCTCTATGGCTTGCAAGATAGAATCGCGTCCGAGCGACGCTCTGTTGAGAAACCGCGTCGGATGGCTCTGCTGTGACCCACGGCAGCTCAGAGGAGAGTTCGCCAGCGTCCGCCGCGCATCAACTGTGGGGCGGACGTTTTGCGAAGCCACCTAGCGCGGCCCTCAAGGCGCTCAACAACAGCCTTGCCGTAGACCTGCGGTTGTGGCCGCAGGACATCCGCGGCAGCCAAGCTTGGGTGTCCGCGCTTCGCGCCGCCGGTGTGCTCAGCGACGAAGAGCATCACGAACTGTGCGGCGGCCTCGATCGGGTAGGAGAGCGTCTTGCTGGTGGTGCCGGGGCCGGGGCGACGGATGAGGACGTGCACACGCTCGTTGAGCGGCTGTTGTACGAAGAGGTCGGCGAGGTTGCGGGCAAGCTCCACACTGGTCGGTCCCGCAACGACCAAGTGGCAACCGACCTTCGGTTGTGGTGCTTCGAGGCTATCGATGCATTAGACGACCACGTGGCTGCCCTCGGAGCGGTGCTCGTGTCCAAAGCGCGCGCCGGTGTGGACATGTTGTTGCCCGGGTACACGCATTCGCAGAGGGCGCAGCCGGTTCGCTGGGCTTTTGTACTCCTCGCGCACGCGTGGCCCTTGGTCCGGGACAGAGAGCGACTGGCGGAGGTGCGCCGGCGCGTTGCCGAGTTACCCTTGGGCTCAGGGGCGTTAGCCGGGTCGGGTATCGACATTGACCGGGAGTTGCTGAGAAAGTCGTTGGGGTTCCGGACCATCTCAGGGAACGCTCTGGATGCGACCGGCGATCGGGACTTTGTCGTCGAGGTGTTGTTTGCGGTGGCGATGATCTCGGTTCACCTGTCTCGACTGAGCGGGGAATTGGTGATGTACAATTCCAGCGAGTATGGTTTCATTCGCCTCAGCGATGACTTCTCGACCGGATCGAGTCTCCTCCCTCAAAAGCGAAACCCCGATGTGTTCGAACTGGCACGAGCCAAAGCGGCCCGGTCGGCCGCGCAGCTTGCCGGAATGCTGGGCATTCTCCACGGGTTACCGGCCGGGTACAGCAAGGATCTCCAGGAGGACAAACCGTTGCTGTTCGAGGCCGTCGATGCTGCCACCGTAACCCTCTCGGCGGTGTGTGGTGCCGTAGAATCCATGGAGCCGGTGCCTGAGCGCATGCAGGCCGCTCTGAGTGAAACGCTGTTGGCTACCGACGTCGCCGACGCCTTGGTGAAACGCGGCATCCCCTTTCGCGAGGCGCACGGTTTGGTGGGCCGTCTCGTGCGGGCGGCAGAAGAGACGGGCGTGGCACTCAGGAGTGTGCCGGGCCCGGAGGTGGCGGCCATTCACGAGTCGCTGCCGGATATCTTGGCCGGCCTGGGATCGTTCGAGGACTCAGTAGAGAGGAGGGTGAGCGCAGGCGGCACGTCGCGTGCATCGGTGGTGGCACAGATCGAAGGACTCGCGCCTCGCTTCACCGTGCCGCCCGCTGCCTGAACTGGACGGCGTCCCGCGAGAAAATTAGCCGATCAGTTCGTCAAGTCCTCGATCTGATTCCACATCTCTTCGAAGTCGGGTGCCTCCCACCGGAATCGATGCGGGTCGACCGCATCTCGAATCGTCCCGAGGATTTCGGATATCAAATCCTCGTGCTCGGGCTCGAATTCCTCATCACGGAAGACAGTCTCTGCCCATGCGGCGAGGTCCTCCAGCGCGAGCGTGCCCTCTGCGTGGAGTTCGATCTGAGCCTTCAGGTCTTCGAGCGTCACCATCGTGGCGAATCGAAACTAAAGTGGTCCAAGTTGGCAACCCGAACTCTTGCAATCACTTAAGGGCCAGGATAGAATACGGCTACACACTTCTTCGGCCTCCGGCGTTCGCGTCATGCGGCGGGATTTGTTTGCTATGCTGCCACACGCACGCTGCCTCGCACTCAACACGTCCTTCGAGCCCCTCACGCTCGTGCCGGTCCGTCGGGCGCTCCGTCTCGTGATCGATGGCAAGGCTGAGATCGTCGAGGCGGAGCGAGGACGATTCTTCCGCAGTGAGCGCCTCGCCATCCCTCGGCCGGCGGTGATCCGTTTGGTCAGGTTCGTCCACGTGCCACGCAAGTTCCGTCGCCAAGTGACTAACACCTTCTTGTTTGCGCGTGATGGCTACCGGTGCCAGTACTGTGGGCGTTCCGTTGGAGAGTTGCGCGGCCGCGAGTGCCTCACCCGTGACCATCTCAGGCCGATCTCGCTGGGGGGCACGAACGCATGGACAAACGTTACCACGGCGTGTTCGACGTGCAACACCAAGAAGGGCAATCGGCCGGCGGCAGAGTGCGGCATGCGGTTACGCACTTCACCGCGCGAACCGCATTTCGTGCACCTTGCGTGGGCGGTGCGCCGCCTGACGTCCATCCAGGCAAAATACATTCGTATGTTTTACGGTGAGGCAACCCTCGCGGAACTGTCTCGATGGTAAACGCGGTTTGACGTTGGGTTCTTGCCCTGCCACGGACCTAGGACCGAGCCCGGTCCGTCTCACCCGAGTCGTTAGAGAGCCATCATGAAGGCCCGCACGCACTACCTGTGGTTCAACACCGCCAAGAAGCAGGAGATCATCGACGTCACCGACGAAGTCGCCGAGCAAGTTGCGGCCAGCGGCATCAGCGAAGGGTTCGTATTGGTCTCCGCTATGCACATCACAGCGTCGGTGTTCGTCAACGATCACGAGCCTGGCTTGTGGCACGACATCCTCGAGTGGCTCGAAGGAACCGTGGCGCCCTGGGATCCCGAACGATACCGACACAACCTGACCGGCGAGGACAATGCCGCGGCACATCTCAGGAGCCTGACCGTCGGGCACGAGGTAATCGTGCCGGTGACCAACGGCGAGCTTGATCTTGGCACTTGGCAACGCGTGTTCTACGGTGAGTGGGACGGCCAGCGCAAGAAGCGGGTGGTGATCAAGGTGATGGGAGAGTAGCCGCCGTCGGTTGGCGGCCGGGTGTGAGGGGAGTGGTGAGCCAGCCGTGAGTCCGCTATCTTCAACAAGTACCCACCGTGTGTCAGGGGAGATTTGGCGAACAACCACCTAGCCGAGCTCTTCGCCGAACGGGCGGCGCAACACCCCACCCGAGAGTGCCTTGTTTTTGGGAATCGGCGGATGACGTACGGCCAGGTAGACCAGGAAGCGAGAGCGTTGCAGGCAGCGTTCGGCGACTTCGGGATCGAGTCCGGGGATGCGGTCGCGGTCGAACTCGCCAATCGCCCCGAGTGGGTGATTTCGCTTTTGGCGGCGGCGCGCATGGGTGCCGTCGTGGTCCCGATCGATCCCTCCGTGAGTTATCCCGAGCTCAAGTACCAACTGCGGCATGCCGAAGCCAGCGTCTTGGTGGTTCCGGAGTCGACCCGGGATTTCGATCCGCTGGAGGTGTTCGAGGAACTCATCGTGGATCTTCCGGATCTACAGTACCTCGTCACGGTCGGTGACGAAGACCGGTGGTACGACGACCGGGTGTTCCGGTTCCACGACCTGGTGAGTGGTGGTCGCCGGACGCCGCGGCCGATCGCCGAGGTGGATCCGGCTGCGGCGCCTCTAGCGGTCATGTACACGTCAGGTACCATGGGTAAACCGAAGGGCGTTGTGCTCACCCACGACAATCTCGTCTTCACGGCGCTGCGTACCTCCGAAGTCTTGCAAATGGAGGACGGGGAGAAAGTTCTGGGCAGCGTTCCGATGTCGACAGTGTTTGGTGTGCACATAGCGATTTCGGCGCTCGTCACCGGTGCGACGCTGGTCCTGCTGGAGCGGTTCCGGGCCGAACTTGTGCTCGACACCATCGAGCGGGAGGGCATTACGATCTGCCACGGCGTGCCGACGATGTTTCGCCTCCTGATGCGCGACCCGTCTATGGAAGGGCGAGATCTCTCCACCGTACGAACTGGGATTGTCGCGGGGAGCCCTGTGTCGCAGGATCTCGTTCGGCGTATCCGTCGCTGGAACGACGTGCAGATCGCCTACGGCCTCACCGAGACGGGCCCCACCGTCACCATCACACGTTTTGACGATCCGGAGGAGACGCGGGAGACCACGGTTGGTCGCCCGATCGAGGGAGTCGAGGTCAGCATTATCGATGTTGAGACCGAGGCGCACCACGGGTTGGAAGCGGTGGGAGAGCTGGCGGTCAAGGGTCCCAACGTCATGTCCGGATATTACCGGATGCCGGTGGAAACAGAGCGGTCGTTCACCTCCGAAGGTTACTTCCTCACGGGCGATCTGGCGGTGCTGGACGAGGACGGATTCGTCTCGATCGTCGGGCTTCGTAAAGAAATGATCATTCGCGGCGGCTACAACATCTATCCCCGCGAGTTGGAGGACGTGCTCCGAGCACACCGCGCCGTCGACGACGTGTGTGTCCTCGGCGTACCGAATGAGATCCTCGGGGAGTTGATTTGTGCGACGGTCGTTCCGGTCGAGGGCGCCATCGTGACGGGAGACGAGCTCAAGGCATTCTGTCGTGATCAGGTCGCCGATTATAAAGTCCCTGACGTCGTGCGGTTCTTCGACACCTTCCCAATGACCGGGAGTGGCAAAGTGAAGCGAAGAGAGTTGGCGGAGATGGTGCGGCTTGAAATGAGCCCCACGTGAACGATTCCGAACCGGGACGAGGGCCAGCGCCTTCACGACAAGAAGCCGGAGCAGGCCAGACGAAAGCGGCGTTGTTGATCGATTTCGACAACGTGACGATGGGGATCCGCTCTGATCTTCAGAATCAGCTGCGCAAGCTGCTCAACTCGGAGATCATCAAGAGTAAAGTGACGGTGCAGCGCGCGTACGCGGACTGGCGGCGGTATCCGCAATACATTGTGCCGCTTTCCGAGGCCTCGATCGACCTCATATTCGCTCCTGCCTTTGGATCGAACAAGAAAAACGCCACCGACATTCGGTTGGCCATCGATGCGCTCGAGTTGGTCTTCACACGTCCGGAGATCGGAACGTACATCCTGCTATCGGGCGACAGTGATTTCTCGAGTCTGGTGCTCAAGCTCAAGGAGTACGGCAAGTGGGTGATCGGGGTCGGTATACGCGAATCAGCCAGCAACTTGCTGGTGCAAAACTGCGACGAATACTTCAGCTACGCCGAACTCACCGGCCTCACGAAAGAGGGCGAGATCGAGGTGATGCGGCGTGATCCGTGGGAACTCGTCGTGGAGGCGGTGTTGCGGATGGGGCAGACCGGTGATGTCATGCGATCGGATCGGCTGAAGCAAGTGATGCAACAAATCGATCCGCACTTCGACGAAAAAGATGCTGGGTTCAATCGGTTCGGCAAGTTCGTGCTCGGAGCGGAGCAACGTGGCTTGCTGGTGCTCACCAAGATGGAGAGTGGACAGTATGCCATTCGAATTGGTCCCGATGCCAATATCCCACTGGAAGTCGACGTGCCAGCGCCGGAAGATGATGCTAGGCGCGCCAAGGGTGGCCGTGCGCAGGCCCCCGACGATGTCGGCGCGACGGGACTCACTCTGGCATCCGCGTTCGCTCTTCTCAGAAAGGCGTTGGAGGCTCTCGGTGCGGTAGGGTCTGAGTCGATCACCGCGGATCAGGCCCGCGCGAAGACGGCTGAGTTGGGAGACGCTGCCGACGATCCGATCTTCGAGCCGAGGCGGTTTCAGCGCATGCTCCGGCAGGCGCACGACGCTGCGTTGATCGACCTCGTGAAGGACGGCGACGGTTACCTCCTCAAGCTCCACTCCGAAGTTCGAGATGACGACGAGCCACACGACGAGAAGCCGGTGGCTCGTACGAAACGCAAACGCACGAGCACCACCGCCCGCAAGAGCCGCACTCGTGTAGCTCCGCAAGAGGCCCCCGACGGCGAATCGCCAGTCGATGGCGAGGGCGTCGACAAAGATGGCGTCGCTGCTGCCCCCGCCCGCAAGAAGGTGAAGAGGACTTCGACCCGCAAAACGAAGGAGAAGAGCGCCTCCTCTTCTACTACTCTGGGTACGGGTGACGTGGCGCCTGAAGCCCCCACGCCGTCTGGCCCAAGACCGGCCGTGCCCGCTGACAAGCCGGCCAGTTCGAACAGACGCTCAGTGCGCGGGCGCGGTAGCAGTCGGACCCGGCGGCCGGCAGCACCTTACGCCGCGCAGTTGCCGCAAGGCGAGAGCACGGTGGAACCTTTCAGCGAGAAACCCGCCACGGCACCGGAAAAGAAACCAGCGCGTCGGTCCCCGCGCCGGCCGGCGGGTTCTCGTCGCTCCCCTATCGAAAACGGGCAGGCGTCGAGTGTTCGAGGTGGCGGCTCGGGGGCCGCCAAGCCCCAGAGGAACACAGCCGCCAAGTCCGGGACCGTCGGTCGAAAACGGGCTCCCACGGCACGCCGGCCCGCTGCGCGGCACGATGACTCCACGGCGTCCGCGTCGGCACCCGCCCGCCCGCCCCCCAAGACGGTGCGAACCAAACCCTCGGAGCAGCGAGGAGGTGGGACGCAAGCCACCACTGCGGGCGTGGACCACGATGCGGCGTCGCGTACTCCGACCGAGGGAGGCATCTTCAAACGCATGTCGGCAGCGCTGCAGCGCGTCATGCTCGGCGAGGGCGCCGACGAAGAGTAGCGGCACGCTCCCTCGCAGCTTCTACGCCCGCGACACCGAACTAGTGGCGCGCGAGTTGTTGGGCTGTGTCCTCGAGACTCGGACTCGGAACACCCGAACCGCCGGTCGGATCGTTGAGGTCGAGGCGTACCTCGGCCCCGATGACCCGGCGTCTCACAGCGCCAAGTGGCGTAAGACGACCCGCAACGAAGCCATGTATGGTCCGCCAGGTACGGCGTACGTGTACCGTTCCTATGGCGTTCATTGGTGCTTCAACGTCGTGACGCAACAGAGCGGATTTCCCGCAGCAGTGCTGGTGAGGGCCCTCGAGCCGATCGCGGGCGCAACCGTGATGGCGCGCCGGCGCGGCTTCCGCAACGCCCGTTTACTTTGCTCGGGTCCGGGGAGGTTGTGCGAGGCGTTGGCGATTACGGACGGGTTGAATGGGATGCCGCTGAACGGGACGCGCGTTCGTCTGAAACGGGTGGCGGGTGCCCCGCGCGGGTCCGAAATTGGATCGGGCCCACGGATCGGCATATCGCGAGCCGCGGATTGGCCGCTTCGTTTCTTTGTGAGTGATTCGCCTTGGCTTTCGCGGCGAGGGTGATTCAGCGCTCTGTCGTTACGACCTCTTCAGAATGGGTCACGGCATACCGTAACCCCAAGTTGAACGTGTGCTGGGCGCTCCTGATGACGTAGTCGTTACTTCCGGGCATGTACTGGTATTGGCCGAAGATGGCCCAGCGCAGTCCGGCCCGGTATTGCAACCCGCCGCTCAAAATCAGAAAGGCCTTGGTCGCTGCGTCGTCCAGTTGCCGGCCGTCGAGTACGCTCGTGGGCACGGTAGTATCGAGCTGGGCGTCGGTGATGCGGCTGATGGCGAAGCCGCCGCCGAGCATCACCTGCAGCTTGTTGTCGCTCGGGACCGCGTACACGGTTGCCTGAAAGCGCTGCCCGCGCTCGAAGCTTGCAGTCTGCCCGGTTTGAATCGTCTGGGTCAGGTTCTGCATGAATTGCTGGTCGAAAGCCACATACAGTGCGGAACGGCCCGCCGTAATAAACCAGTGCCCGCCGGCCGTCGCGGCCACCTTGCCGCCGCCCAGGGCAAACGTCTGGATTCCGCCCTGCGTACCCCAATACCATTTGTTCTGCCACGAGCGGTCCTGCGCCACCGCGGATGTGGTGAGTCCGGCAAGGAGTGCTACGCCGAGGAACGCCGATCTTGGAATTCGCATCCAGCCTCCGCTGGGGTTGCCGTTGTCGTATCCTAAAATAGGGCCTCAAAAGGCCGATGGTGTCAATGGCCTACGTCACCAAATCGGCGGATCTCCTAGGCTCGATACCCGCACTTGCCGACCGAGGCAATCGTGGGAGGCGGTTTCTCACGAAGTCGCGAGCGCGGTCCTCCGCCCCACTGTCCCTCCCGACGGATGGGCTTAGCGTTCCGTCGTGACGACCTCTTCGGCGTGGGTCACCACATACCGTATCCCCAAGTTGAGTATGTGTTGATTGCTGCTGATGACGAAGTCTGCACTGCCGGGCATGTACTGGTATTGGCCGAAGATCGCCCACCGCAGTCCGGCCCGGTATTGCCAGCCCGCACTCAAGACGAGGAAGGCCTTCGTGGACGCGTCCTCCAGATGGCGTTGGTCCAATACCGAGGCCAGCGGGGCGGTGAGGCGGGCGTCGGTAATGCGGCTGATGGCGAACCCACCGCCCAACATGACCTGAAACTTGCTGTCGGTGGGGACCGCGTAGACCGTGGCCTGGAACCGCTGCCCCCTCCCGAACCGAATCGGTTGGCCGGTCGGGATCCTCAACGCCACGGTCGGGAAGAACTGTTGGTCGAAGCCCAGGTAGAGCGCCGAGCGCCCGGCCGTTATGAACCAATGGCCTCCGGCCGTCGGGGCCACCCGGATGCTTCCCTCCGAGGCCGTAGCCGTGAGCCCCGCCCTGGGTGCCCCAATACCACTTGTTTTGCCACGACCTATCCTGCCCCAGTGCCGGTGTCGCGACACCGGCGAGCACCACCATAACCATCAATATTCCGCATCGGCTCCGCATCTGAGTCGCCTCCACTGCCTCGGCTTGCGGGCTCGCCCGCGATCAGGGGCCCCAAGATAGGGAATTCTGGCTCAGAGCGCCAGGCCGAGTAACACTGTAGCTCGTTGTCAGTGGGTAGTTTATGGCGCTGATCTGTGAAATTACTTGAAGCTTGGTGGCTCCGATGGGTTTTCGGAGGGCTAAATGAGACCTAGTTTTTGCCCGACTTTGGTAAAGGCCTCGAGCGCCTGGTCGAGGTCGGCTCGGGTGTGGGCGGCCGAAATCTGGCATCGCACCCGCGCTTCGCCTTTGGGCACCACCGGGTATCCGAAGCCGGTCGCGAACACCCCCTCGTCGAGCAGCATCTCGCTCATCTGGATGGCCTTGGCCGTTTCGCCCAGGATGACGGGAATTATCGGTGTTTCTCCCTCGAGAGGCTTGAATCCGCGAGAGAGCAACTGCTGCCGGAAGTAGGCAGTGTTTTCGTGGAGCCGCGTCACCGATTCGGGGTGGCCGCGCAGATGACGAACGGCAGCCAAGGCGCTTCCCGCTACGGTGCACGGGAGCGCGTTAGAGAACAGCTGTGGTCGCGAGCGCTGAGTGAGGTAGTCGCAGACGGCGGCGGACGATGCGACGAAACCTCCGGCAGCGCCGCCCAACGCCTTGCCCAGGGTCGAGGTGATGATGTCGATCTCGCCGAGCACATGTCGATGCTCGGCGGTGCCACGCCCGGTCGCCCCGAGGACACCGGTGGCGTGAGAGTCGTCGACAACGACGAGGGCATCGTATTGCCGGCTGAGCTCGACGATCTCGGCGAGTTTGGCCACGTCACCCTCCATCGAGAACACGCCGTCCGTGACCACGACGCGGGTACGTCGATCCTTCGCCGCCACGAGCTTCGCTCTGAGGTCGTCCATGTCGGAGTGTCTGTACACTGCGGTTTCGCACTTCACGATTGCCTTGGCGAGTCGCATCGCGTCGATGATCGACGCGTGGTTCAACTGATCCGAGATCACCGTGTCATCCGGTCCGAGCAAAGTGGCGAACAAGGCCTCGTTGGCGTTCCAACAGGACACGAATGAGAGCGACGCGTCGGTGCCCACCAGGCTCGCGAGTTCGCTCTCCAGTTCGCGGTGTATCGTGAAGGTGCCGCAGATGAATCGAACGCTTGCCGTGCCGGCGCCGTACTGGTCGAGGGCGTCCTTGGCCGCCTGCACGACCTGGGGCTCGTTGCTGAGCCCGAGGTAGTTGTTACTCGATAGGATGATGACCTCGCCGCGCCCTTCCATGGCGACGCGGGCGGCTTGAGGCGATTCGATGTGGTTCAGCCGTTTGTAGACCCCGTCCCTCCGGAACTCATCGAGTTGGTCGCGCACGCGTTGTTCGACCGTGATGTTCATCCGTTCTCTCCGACTTCGAGGATGACCTTACCGGCCTGTCCCGAGCGAATGACAGCCAGGGCATCGTCGATTTGTTCCAGTGGATAGGTGTGGGTGATGACGGGTGACGGATCGAATAGACCCGAGCTAATAAAAGCCTGCATCTGGTACCAGGTCTCGAACATCTTGCGACCGGCGACACCGTAGAGGGTCAGGCCTTTGAATATCACGTCCTCGGCAAGGCGAATCGGCACTGCACTTTTTGGAATCCCCAGGAGCTGCACTCGTCCTCCCGGTCGCGCGCTCTGCAGCGCCTGCCGGACGGCCTCGGGATGTCCCGACATCTCGCACACGACATCCACTCCTTCACCGTTGGTTTCGGCCATGACGCGTTCCACCACATCATGTTGGGGCACGTCAACCGTTACGTGCGCACCCATCTGGCGTGCCAACTGGGTCCGACGCGGGTTGGGGTCGGCGGCGATGATTTTGGCGGCCCCGGCCGCTCTCGCGACGCCGACCGCGAAGCACCCGATTGGTCCGCAACCAAGCATGAGCACCGTGCTGCCCGGAATATTCGCGGTGAGGACGGTGTGAAATGCATTTCCTATCGGATCCATGATGGATCCCAAGATGGTCGAGATATCACCCAGCGGGATCACATTCGAGGCGGGCATGGCGATGTACTCTGCAAACGCACCGTCCCGGTCCACACCTATGATCCGGGTGCTGGGACATACGTGTCCGTCCCCGGTTCGACTTTGACGCGTATGGCCGGAGACGATGTGGCCCTCTGCCGTTACCCGTTGACCGACGTGAAACGTGTCCTCGACGTCCGGGCCGATTTCAACGATCTCTCCCGCGAACTCGTGGCCGACCACCAAAGGCGGGTTGATCCGATTTTGAGCCCACTCGTCCCAGTCGGCGATGTGCAGATCGGTTCCGCAAACGCCGGCGTGCCGAACGCGGATCAGCACGTCGGCCTGTCCACATTCGGGCTCCGGAACGTCTGTGACGGTGAGCCCGGGAGCTCGCTCGAGTTTTTGAATTGCTCGCATCAGTTGCTCGCTGGGATCTCACGAATTTGGTGCCGGATTATACACTCCGCGACAGATATCCGGCAGGGAGAAGGGAACAGCCGGAGTAGCAAGAGAGTGCCGCGGCAACGCGTGCACGACGCGGTCGGTCCCCATCAAGATGGACCGCGAGAAGTCGCTCTCGGTCCCCGCACCGCACGCATTTTGATTCGAAAAATTTCCGCGGACCGCCATCAATCCGTTTCTTGGTGGCAAATCTTGTTGTTCGTCTTTGAGCGAATATTGAAAAAACTATTGCGCGTTCTACCGGCATGTATAATATTCGCTTCGGTTTATGCGCCGGGCCGGCACACAAACGGAATGAACGGACGCGACGCACCAAACAACAAACGACCTAACAAGCGGTGCCTCGATGTCAGGGCAGCGTGGCCCTTTCAGTCCCCTTTCAGTACTCAGACCTCCATCCGTAGCGATCCAATCAGTAACAGCGAACTCAACAGGACCAGCCACGCACTTATCAGATCAACGCAACACCGGTACCTAACGGTTGGTGGTTGCGAGGAGCTGATGCCGGTTTCCACTCCGGTGTTCCAGCAGGTCAGAGTGGGTTGCGGCGTTCTGCGCCGCGCTGTGTGAGATCCGTCCAATCGGGACGGATTGTGTAACTGTTTCCCGGGAGGAGTTTCATGGCAGCAAAGCGGAAGAAGGCGACCAAGCGTAAGGCCACCAAGAAGAAGGCGACCAAGCGTAAGGCCACCAAGAAGAAGGCGACCAAGCGTAAGGCCACCAAGAAGAAGGCGACCAAGCGCAAGGCCACCAAGAAGAAGGCGACCAAGCGCAAGGCCACCAAGAAGAAGGCGACCAAGCGCAAGGCCACCAAGAAGAAGGCGACCAAGCGTAAGGCCGCGCGCCGCCGCCGTTAGGCGGACACGCAGGACGCAAGTCGTTGCACGGGGGCCGGCACGCTTTGCCGGCCCCGCAACGTTTTCAGGGGTAATTCCTAGAGGCGCCGTCGAGTCATGGCCGCCTGGCCAAGAACCAACTCGAACGACCGACGCGTTTCGACCGCTCGGTTCGCCACCCTCCGTAGTGATGCTGCCATCGATCCGGCGGAACCAGATCTCCCCCGCCAGCAGGTGGCAGGCCGAGTACCACATGGGCTCCACCCGGAACGGTTCGATCTTGTAGTAGCTTGATGACTCGTGCCGCGGTGGTGTCGTCTAGGGTCGCGATCAGGTTCGGATCCATCACAACCAGAGTGGGATTCACGTCGGGGAACCATCCGCCCAAACTGATGACCAGCGCTTGAAAACGTCCAGCAAGCGCCTCGGCCGCTGCGTGACTCTCTGTGGCTTCGACTCCGGCGAGATCCTGATCGATCAGCAACACGTCGATATCATGGGCGGCGACGAGAAAGCCTACCGCTGCGACCTGCGTTCCGACGACTAGGGTCAGATCGGATTCCTCGAGCAGGGGCACGATTTCGGAGAGTGGTGTGTCGGATGCCAACCCCCAGTGGGTGGGTTGCCGTTGCGCGCGGCGCATGTTCACATGCTTCTCACGCCATCGGCGGAGGGTGGGAAGCCGAAGCCGTTTCTTGATGATCCGGTCCACGTGATCGAGCATGAGAATTTCGGTCAGCACCAACTGACCTTCCGGCCCAACCTCGAGGTCCCGAACCGCCTCGTCGCCGAGTCCCAACACCTGCGCGCGCGACAACTGATCCTTGTACTCTTCGATGCGCTGCAGGATGAATTGCTCATATTCCTGGCGCAGCGATTGAGTACGGCGGCGTGGTCTATCGGGCTGGAGATTGCTCAGCACGGTACCGTCAACCTTGCGATCGCAGGCGAGCAGGTCAACCCTCAAGTGGAGGGTCAGGTTGATGGGTTCTGACAGCACCGACGCCCCGACGTGGTGTGGCTAGGGGGAGACGGCAACCCAGGTGAGTGACAGCCCCCGCGACCGCATGGACCAATGGATCGCGCCAACGCCATGCCCAGGGGCGACTGGATGCGTGGTTATCGGTCGGGTCGCAGGGTCGCGGCCTTGCCGAGGTAGACGTGAGTGATCTCGGATACCGGCTTCCCGGTGTTCACATGCATCAGGACACGAATGCATCGCGGGAGCGCGCCGTCGACGTCGGTCTCGACCGCGCCGAGGAGCGGGGCGTCCGTCCAGCCCAGCAAACGCGCAGCCTGGGCAGGGTAGGCACTTCCCAGGTCCGGAGTCATCGTGAACATGATGCTCGCGATGTCGTCGACGTCCACATCGTTGGCGGTGATGATGTCCTCGAGCAGCCGCTTCGTCGCCTCGAGAATCTGCTCCGGCTCGTCAGCGGCGACGACCGTGGCGCCGCGAATTCCCCGAACTGGCATGGTGTTCCTTGATGACTCCTGATTACCGGTTGATTGTCGTTACCGTGCCAGATCTGCGTCCCGACCTGGATTTTCTGGATGCCGCCCGAGCGGCCGAAGCCGGCGGAGCGACGGCGTTCCAGATCCGGTGGAAGGCGGCGTCTGCGGGCGCGTTGCTCCGAATCACCGAGCGTTTGCTCCGAGCAGTCGAACCGCCAGTATATGTTAACGACAGAGTGGACGTCGCGAGGGCCGCGGGAGCCGATGGCGTGCACTTGGGGGCTAACGACCTGGATCCGGGTCGCGTCGGCGCGGCCACGTCGGGCTCGATCCGAGTGGGGTTTTCGGTTGGCTCCGAGGGTGAGGCCGCCGCCGCGCGTACCGGAAAGGCGCACTACTGGAGTCTCGGGCCGTTCAACCGTACGCGTTCCAAGGCCGACGCAGGACCGGCGCTGGGTGAGCAAGGATTCCGCCGGCTGGCGGACCTGGCTCCGGCCGGGCTCCCGGTCATCGCCATTGGTGGGATCGGTGCCGGGGATGTTCGCCGCGTAGTAGAGGCCGGTGCACGCGGGGTCGCTGTCATCAGTGCAGTGTCCGGCGCTTCGGACGTCGAGCGGGCCACAAGGGAAATCCGCGACGAGTTGGACGCCTGTATCCGATAGTGATTCTGGCTATTGGCTGCGGATCGCGCGAATTGCCGACTGATGCTCCCGATACGTGCGGGAAAAAACATGCTTACCGCCCGGGCCGGCCACGAAGAACAGGAAGTCGCTGTTGCGGGGATACAGCGCGGCGTCGATACTCGCGGCTGACGGTTGGCCGATGGCGTGAGGCGGCAGCCCATCGATGAGATAGGTATTGTAGGGAGACTCCACGCTGTAGTCGCGGTTAAAGAGGCGTCTGCGTTCACCCAATGCGTAGATGACGGTGGGATCCGCTTCGAGACGCATTCCGCGAGCGAGCCGGTTGTGATAGACCGATGAGACGTAGTGACGATCCGAGTGAGCGTCCACCTCTGCCTCCACAATCGAGGCCAGCGTCACGATTTCGTCACGGCTCAGATTCAGCGTGTCCAGCCGCTCATTCCACTCCGGTTTCCACTGGGCTTCGAACTCGGCGACCATCTGGCGAACGACATCCAGCGCCGTGGCTCCGACGCGAACGTTGTAGGTGTTGGGATAGAGATAACCCTCCAAGGTGGGCTGGCGGGCTCCGACCCGGCGCACGAGCGCGGCGTCGTGCGCGGCGGCACGAAAACTGTCAGCTGGGATTCCCAACTGTGCCTCGACCGCTTCGGCGATCTCGTTCAACATGAGCCCCTCGGGCAGGACGAGCCGGTCGTGCGCGATTCGGCCCGTGGCCAGCACGCCAACCACTGCAGACGCTGCTGACCCCAAGGCCAAATCGTATACCCCCGCCTGAAGGCTCGTCTCGCGGCCGACGAGTTTGGTGTACAGCCGGAACCAACCCGATGATTCGATGACGCCCCGCGCAACGAGCGAGTCGGCAACGGTCGTCACCGAGGCTCCGCGCGGAATCGTTACCCGGACGGGTTGGGTTGGTGATTGTGGCGACGCGCACGCCGCCAGCGACCATGCGGCAAGCGCCCCCACCACCATCCATGCCCGTTTCATGACCGATTGGTGTCGAGGTAGGTCTGCAACAACACCGTCGCGGCGAGTGAGTCGATCTCTTCCCTTCGCCCGCGGGTGTTCCCGCCCAGATCCCGAACCGCCTGCAGGGCACGCGCTGTCGTCATCCGCTCATCGAAAAACGACACAGGAATGCCGGATTTGGAACGAACCAATTCGCCGGTGAGTCGGGCCTTCTCGGCGTTGGGGCCCTCCTCGCCGGATTCCTCTAGGGGAAGGCCGACGAGCACGCCAACGGGCTGGTGTGCATCGAGGTGCACTCGGAGTTGTTTCATGGGAAAGCGCCGCCCGAGTCGGCGAGTCAGCGTGCCCAGCGGGTGGGCTATGTGCTGTTCGGCGTCGGAGAGAGCGAGACCGATGCGTTTTTCGCCCCAATCAATCGCGAGCAACTTGCCGCCGGATGGCAACACCACCTCCTCGTTACCTACACCGACGGGACTAGGCGTGGTGGTGTGCTCCGACACGATCGTTAACCCTGCTGCATCGTCGCGAAGAATTCCTTGTTCGTGTCGGTCCGTTTCATGCGCTCGAGGAGAAACTCGATGGCCTCGACCGTCGGCATGTCTGCAAGGAAATTCCTGAGGAGGTAGGTCTTGTTGAGTTCCTCTTGATCCAACAGGAGTTCCTCTTTTCGGGTCGAGGTCTTCTGGACATCTATTGCCGGATAAATGCGGCGGTCGGAGATGCGGCGGTCGAGCACCAACTCCATATTGCCGGTTCCTTTGAACTCCTCGAAAATCACCTCGTCCATACGGCTGCCCGTGTCCACGAGTGCCGTTGCGATGATGGTGAGCGAGCCGCCGTCATCGATGTTGCGTGCGGCCCCGAAAAAACGCTTCGGCTTCTGCAGCGCATTGGCGTCGACGCCTCCGGATAGAATCTTGCCGGAGTGGGGAATGACCACGTTGTGAGCACGTGCGAGTCTCGTGATGGAATCGAGGAGGATGATCACGTCCTTCCCGTGTTCTACGAGGCGCCGCGCCTTTTCGATCACCATGTCTGCTACCTGCACGTGCCGGTCGGCAGGCTCGTCGAACGTGGACGCGATCACCTCCGCCTTGACGTTTTCCTCCATATCGGTCACTTCTTCCGGACGCTCGTCGATGAGGAGAACGATGAGGGTAGCATCAGGACTGGTTTCCGAGATGGCGTTTGCAATTTTTTGGAGGAGGATGGTCTTGCCGGCTTTGGGTGGAGCGACGATCAGGCCGCGTTGTCCGAATCCGATCGGTGATAGCAGATCGATTACCCGACATGATAAGTCGCCGTCTTTGCGCTCGAGAGAGATGCGGCGGCTTGGATAGCGTGGCTTCAGGTTGTCGAACGCGATTCGGTGCTTTGCTCTATCGGGTTCCTCGAAGTTGACCTTCTCGACCTTGAGGAGGGCCAGATAGCGCTCGCCATCTTTGGGAGGTCGCACCTGTCCCAGAATGGTGTCCCCGGTTCGTAAGTCGAAACGTTTGATCTGACTCGGACTCACATAGATATCGTCGGGCCCGTAGAGGTAATTCCAATCCTGACTGCGCAAGAAACCGTATCCTTCGGGGAGGATCTCAAGGACGCCTTCCCCACGCAGCACAGTGTCCGAATCAAGCAGCGACTGCTCGATCCGGAAGATGAGGTCCTGCTTGCGAAGGCCCGAAAAGTTGGTGATGTTCAACTCGTCGGCCATCTTGTGCAAGTCTGGAACGGATTTTTGTTTGAGTTCAGTGATGTCCACGGCGGCGGACTCCATGGTTCCGGCAAGTTTCTTGAGCAGAATGGACGCGACTTCCACCGTGTTGGGCGGTGGCGCACGGGGGTGTGGTGCCTGCGGGTTTTCGGTAAGGGGTTTCTCTACGAAGTGATGGTGTTCAATATATAGGATTCGCAGAAGGACCCGTCAAGAGTGCCCCTGAACCAAATCTCTCCGTATTTCAGCTATTGGCGAACTTCCACGGCCCTCGACCGCGAAGTGGTCGATGCCGTGGTCGCACCCGAGCACCTCGGACCTTCGCGGGAACTCAGCGAGGCGCTGGATGCGTGGCCCGGCACGTACTACTGGTCACGACGCGAAGGGCCACACCGTATTGTTCTCATTCGCTCGCTGCGGCCGCCGCCCAGAGAGCGTTGGTGGCTTCACGTGTTCCTCTTCCTGTTGACGTTCGCGACGGTGTGGATGGCCGCCGCGCAGCTGATGGGGCAATCTCCCGATTTTAGAGTGCCCGCCGGTGCGAACTTCGCCACGCTATGGGGTCTCCTTGTGGCGTGGGTTGCCGACTCGGCCGAGGGCCTGGGGTTCGCCGCCGCGTTGATGGGCATACTGCTCGCCCACGAGATGGGCCATTACGTCCTCGCGAAGCGATACCACATCGACGCCTCGCCCCCGTATTTTCTTCCCGCTCCCTGGCAAATCAACTTCATCGGCACCTTCGGGGCGTTCATCCGGCTGCGGAGCCCGATCGTCGACCGCCGCCAACTGATCGACGTGGGCGCTGCGGGACCGTGGGCTGGCCTGGTGGTGGCGGTGGGAATCCTGGCGGTGGGACTGCTCAAGTCCCAGGTACTGACCGGCAATCCCGGGGTGACCCAGCAACTCATCTACATCGGCCAGGTCCCGTTCTATCTGGGTGACTCGTTGTTGCTCACCGCCGTGCGATCGCTCCTGGTTGGAGAGGGAACCGTCATCTTGCATCCGCTCGCACTCGCGGGGTGGTTCGGCATCTTCGTCACCATGCTGAACTTGATGCCGCTGGGCCAGCTCGACGGCGGGCACATCCTCTACGCTCTGGTGGGCAGGCATCAGGCCGCGGTGGGGAAGTTGATGTGGTACGGTCTGGTTCTCATGGGATTCCAGTTTCACGGTTGGTGGATTTGGGCAGGGCTGATCCTGCTCTTGGGACGCGGACGGATTGCCCACCCCTCCGTGCTCGAACCGCATCGACCGATTCCGGCCACCCGCTGGCCTGTCGGCTTGGCGACCGCGGCGCTGTTCATCGCAACCTTCACCGCGAATCCGCTACCATCGCTTTCCTTCTAAAGGACGCGCCATGAACCCTGGACGGTGGCGAAACCGCGGCGCACCATCTCGCCGGCCTTGATTAAGGAAAACGCAAGATCTGGGCCGCGCTGGAATGCGTTGGAATCGAGCGAGTGAAATATTTAGTGACCACTCGCTCACCATTGCGTAAGTCAAAGTTGCCTTTATATTTGCGCAACCTCGACCGAATCTGAGAATGCCCGCGACCCCAAACCACCGCTATAGCCGTGCCGATCCCGGTGAACCGGTCATGCACGATCTTTCTTCCATTCCGTTTGGCGATGAGTCGGTTGCCGTGCGGCTCTTGGTCCATCGCGCGGAGGACGCGACATGGCGCGGCAGGTTGCTATTCGGCGCGGGAGAAATCGATCAGGCGCTCTCGACGGCAGAGATCTTTTTTGGCGCGACGGAGCCCGCCCTTTGGGAGGCGGTCCGGGACTTGCCAGACCACCACATCCGCGATCTCTATCGGTCTTTGATTGTTGAGTGACCAATTCACCATCAGGGTCGCTAGACGATCCGAACCGCAAACTACGGCATGACTTAGCGAATCCGCTTTCCGCCATTCTGGCGGAGGCTCAACTCCTCCTGATGGGCCAGCCGCTCGATGCCGAGACGGAGCAGTCCATCAAGGAAATCGAACGATTGTCGCGCCGGATGCGCGACATCCTGCAGGAATCCTCAGGGTAAGCCCCGCGGGTGTGTGATCTAGCGCACTGCTTTTCCACTTGCACTGTCACACTATTACTGTTCGCAAGGCTCTACCTCTGTAGGTAAGTAAGGAGTAGGATGCGGCGGCGCCTGACGCCGAACCCCAAAGAGCGTGCGGACTTGACGCCATCTCGTCGGAAAGCCAAGTTCTGCCCTCTCTGCTGGGTTTCATGGTCAGACGCTTTAGCCGAGAGAGTCACATGGCTGAACCTTTCCTTATACGTCCTCACGTGACGCGGCATTCGCGGCCTCTCATGGCGGGAGCCATTTTGCTGTTCACCGCCGGCTGCCTTCCAGCGGGGCCCAGCGCGGTCTCTCCGGAGGAAATACCGGACCTCGAGCGCGAAATACGACTCGAACCCCGCAATGCTGACCGTATGCTGCGTTACGCTGCGGCCCTGTTCACTGCGGACCGGTGTGACTCCGCTACGACGGTCGCCCGTTTGGGCGCTCGGTTTGCGCCCGACCACGCCCTGGCCCCGACGGTAATCGGTCAGTGCATGGAGCAAGCGAGCGATTTCGACCAAGCCATTGCGACATATGAAAACTTCGTCACACGGTATCCGGATGCTCAGGGGGTAGCGTCGGTTCGAGCGCGCATCATGTTGACGCGCCGCACCCGGGCGAACGCCGTTGCCCGGCAGGCGCTCGCCCGGGAAGCCGAGCTGACGGCCGAACCCACCGACCCGCAGGCCGTTGCCGTGCTGCCGCTGAGCATTACCGGCGATTCCATATACCATCCGCTGGGCCGGGGCTTGGCGCAGATGCTGATGTCGGACTTGGCGCTATTGCAGCAGTTCCGCCTGGTCGAGCGCCTTCAGATAGGCGCGCTCCTCGGCGAGCTCGCGCTGGCCGAGAACACCCGGTTTGATCCCGCCACCACTGCCCGTGTGGGGCGGCTGGTGAGAGCTGGCCGAATGGTGCAAGGTCTGGCCGTAATCCCGCCCGACGAAAACGTCAGCCTCGAGGCGAACGTTGTTCTGGCGAACGGTGAGGTCAGCCCCTCCGACGGGGTGACCGGCCGCCTTCGCGATCTGCTGCGACTGGAAAAAGAGCTCGTCATCGCGATTTCCGCCCAATTGGGATATCAGGTTTCCCCAGCGGAGCGGGAGCGGATCTTGGAGAACGGCACGCAAAACCTCATAGCGTTCTTGGCCTATTCCAACGGGCTGATTGCGGAGGACCTCGGCGATTACGCGACTGCGGCCCTCCATTTTTCCCAAGCCGTTCAAAGTGACCCTGGCTTCACACAGGCACGGGAGCAGTACGAGGCCGCGACGCTCGCGCCGACCGTGCAAGCGGCCACGGCGGGTGACGTCACCACGGTCAGCGCCGCCGTCGTGACGCAACCCGATGCTCCACCGGTGCCGGATGTAGTCCAGAGCGCGGTGAACAGCTCCGTCGGCGACGTGGCTGCAACCCAGGCCGAGCAGACGACTCAGACCTCGCAGCCCGCCCAAACCTCGGGCGCGCAGCAGACCAGCCAGTCCACCGGGACGAGTGCGTCGCAACCGAACACGACTACTACTTCAACCGGCACGCCGCGGACCATCACGGGCACGATCCGCATCATATTCAAACTCCCATGATCAGGCGCATCTTCGTTCCGGCGCTGTGCGCGCTTGCGGTATCTCCCGGGGTGGTGTCGGCCCAGTCGGGGTTGAACGTGCGCACGGCGGTCCTCTACGAGAGCTACACCTTCGATGCCGGTCTGTTGTTCAACAAAGTGACCGAAATGACTGTCCCCATAGCAATCAGCTTTGGGCTCGGACGATTCGGCAATCTTGCGATTTCCACCGGGTATGCGAAGGCCGAAATCACCAGTACGGATCCAACACAAATATCCGATCAGCAAATATCGGGCGTGCTCGACACCGAGGCCCGGCTGTCATTCGATCTCATCCCGGGACGCCTCGTCGGCATCGTCTCTGGTGCCGTGCCCACGGGTACCAAGACGGTTGCCTTCGAAGAACTCTCGGTGCTGGGAGCCATCTCGAGCGACTTGATAGGGTTCTCGGCCGCCAATCTCGGGACGGGTGGCAACGTCGGCGCCGGGTTCGCCGGAGCGGTCCCGGTAGGGCGCATGGCGCTCGGTTTCGGCGCCACATTCCGCAAGCCGCTGACCTACGAACCGGTTTTGGGTCGAACAACCGAATTGCGGCCGGGCGCGGAAATCCGGTTGCGGGGTGGTCTCGAGGGGGCCATTGCCACACGCACGTATATCCGCCTTGCCGCCATCTACGCCCGGCGGGAGAAGGACGTGGTGAGCGATTCCACACGCAACGGCGTGGGCAACCGCATCATCGGATACGTTTCGCTCAACCAGGGGTTGGGCTCGGCGTCTGTCACGGTTTATGGCTTCGACGTCTTTCGTGGGAATCCCCAGCTCGAGTCCACGGCGGCGGGTGCAGCCATCCTCCCGCGCGGCAATCTGCTCGCCGCTGGCTTCCGATTCGATTTCCCGTTGGGGCGAACCACCACGGTGGAGCCGAACGTCGAGTATCGAGTATCCGACGCCGCGCCGGACGCCTCGACGACATCCCTCGAACGGTTAGGAGAGTCGTTGCGGTATGGCGTCGATCTTCGCATCAGAGCGACACGCCGGTGGGCAATAGTCTTGCAGGGTGGTGGTATTTCCGGATATGTGACGCAGTCGGCGGCCCGAATCAACTTCCGCGGCTTCCGAGGCGCGCTCCACCTCGAGTTTACGCCTTGAAGCGCTACGTACTTCTTGCACTGGCTGCGTTCACCGCAACCGCTTGCTTCGACTTTTTCGGGCCGAGCACGCGCAACGTCTCGCTCAATATCGTGCCGCTGTTCGACGAGTTCGCTGCGGCGACGCTCGCCGACAACGCCGATCAGCTACGAGTCATCATCGAGCGCGACAGTTCCGGCACGTTCGTCTTTGTAACGGATACCGTCCTGACGATCGATCCGGTGACGGGGGAAGCGTCAGGAAACATTGCGGTCGTGCTGCTCGAGAACGTGCAGGAGTTCAGGATTCGTTTGGAAGCGTTCCGGGCCTCGGACGGAGCAATCCTCTTCCAAGGCGAGACCGTGGTGAGCATTTCTGCCAGCGCAGCAGCGGATGACGGCACGCAGACTATCTCTATCCCGATCCAATATGCTGGCCTTCGCGGAACGCGAGTGGCCATCGCGCCGCGCGACACCGCGGTGTTGGCTGGGAGCACCTTCCAGCTGCGCGCCACCGTGTTCGATACGCTCGATCTGCCAATCGAAGTGCCGCTGACGTTCAATCTCGTGAATCCACGGGACTCCCTCCGCCTGAAAGTGGCGCGAGCAACCGGTGCCGCCGAAGCGGTTTCCGCCGGCTCTGAACCGATCGTGGTGTTTGTGCGCACCGGCGACAGCTTGACTGACACCACGAGAGTATTTGTCGTAAACGAAACGGATCCGGTTGCGCTGCGGCTTGACATCGGCTCGGCCACCGTCGCCAAGGACAGCACGGTGCAGCTGAGCGCGACTCTGATCGATCGGACAGGGACCGTAGTGGTGGGAGAAGAAGTCAACTGGACATCACGTACCAGCCGCGTGGCCTCGGTCAATGCGACCGGGCTCGTGCAGGGTCTCGTTCCCGGCACGTCGGTGGTTGTTGCTCGTGCGCGAGGGTTCACGGACTCGCTGGTGGTCACCGTTGCCGCGGACGGTCGCGTAGTCGTGACCACCACGACCGAGGGCCGTTCGTTCTTCGAGTCCCAGCTGGGAGGCGAAATAACGGTGGATGTGACCGCCGACATGAGTTTCGCGGGCAGTGAGTTGCTTGGCAGTTACAACGCGACGCTCACGTGGAACCCGAGCGTTCTCACCCTAGTGGCCGTCGAGGCCGGTGATTTTCCAACACCGGAGTTCAACGACGTGAACGCCGCGACAGGTGAGCTTCGCTTTGCGCAAGTAAGTCCCTCGGGGTCGGGTGGGTCGGTCGTATTGGCCCGGATTCGTTTCAGCAAGGTTGGATTGGGCACGACGACGCCGACCGTCGCCATTTCCGAGATGTCCGCGGCCGTGACCTTTACAGATCTGTTATCGAGAGTCTCCGTGACCAATGGCACGGTGACGGTAAACTAGGAGCCATGGCATGAAATACGTCCGTCTTCTCACTATGACTGGCTTGGCGCTGGCGCTCGGCGCCTGCGACGAGCCCTTTGATTCGCAGCGTCCGGACGTGCCGCCGCCCCCCACGCAAGGCATACAGGCGTTCCTGCAGGTCGATAACGATCAGGCCACGCCTGGTCAGCAAATACGGGTGTTCGTGGCGGTGCAATTCGGAGTGGAAGAGGATCTCAAGTTGGGAAGCTACACGGGAGCGCTGTACTTCGATCCCGAGGTTCTCGCATGGAAGAGCGACATCGCAATCAACGACGGGCTGCGGGTGACCAACGCCGCGAACGCGCCGGGTGAGGTGCGGTTTGCGGGGGCTTCCGCACGAGGATTTGAAGACAACCTCCTCTATCGTGGCGAATTCACGGTGAAGGCGGCGAGCTACATGGAGGGTTTGCGGTTCGAGATGGAGGAACTCACGGCGGCCGAGTCGCTGGCAGATCTGGAATCCGGCCTGGTAACGGAACCCAGAGTGTTTCTGCGGACGGGACGCAATTAGATGGCGGTTGTATAACGTGTTGAATCGGTATCGTGTGCGCTTGGTTGCGACAGCGCCGCTTCTCGTAGCGGCGTTGGCGACGCATCCCGTCGCTGGCCAGATCGTCGCCGGGCCTACGACTAGTCAGCTCTTGGCCGATACGAACGTGCGTGTGACCATCCCCATCGCCGCCGACCTCGGTGACACCATTCTCGGTGCCTATCGCCTGACATTTCGCTGGAACCCGGCTCGCTTTGCCTTTGCCGGAGTTTCGGCCGGCACGTTCGGGTCTCCGGTCTTCAATATCGACTCGGCTGCGGGCACCGCGCAGTTCGCCGCGGCTTCGGCGACCGGGGCGTCAGGCCAGATCGTTTTGGGGAACGTGTCTCTGAAGGTCTTGGCCGTCGAGGCGGACAGCTTCACGGTTGCATTCGCCGAGCTGCGTGCCGCCCGAACCTTCCAAGACCTGCTTCCGTTGCTCACAACGACCTCGATGGCGTTCTGTAAAGGACTCTATTACGGAGACCTCAACGGCGATCGGGTCATCGATGCGAGTGACGGTGGGATCGTCTTGATGCACTCGGTGGGGATCGACACGACGAGCGCCGGCGTCGCGTTGGATCTGACGGCCGGGGACACCGACGGGGACGGTGACGTTGACCCGCGGGACGCCTTGGGGATCGTCAGCCGTGCGGCACTGTTGGACGTACCCGGTTTCCGCGTCGGGCGGCTGTTCGGTCCGGATTGTTCCTCGACGCCGGCGGCATCGATAACGCTGCCGGTTTCAGTCGACTTAGCGCCGGGCGACGCTTTCAACATCGCCGCGGTTGTCGAGAACGCCGCGGGCGATGTGATCGGTGCTCGTGGCCTGCGGTTCACGTCGAGCGACACGACGATAGTGGTGGTTAGCGGCAACGGAGTCCTCACCGCCCGCGCGGCCGGAACGGCCACGCTGACAGCCGCCGTGGCGCCGGGTGTCTCCGCAACGTCGACCGTAACGGTGGCTGCGCGTCACGTTTGGCGAGTCGATCCGACCGTTGCGGCGGGACGATCCCGTGAAATCGGCAGTTTGCTACATCCGTTCAGCAGTATTGCGCAGGCGCTCGAGCGTGCGGCCGACGGCGACACGATATCGATAGCCGTTGCCTTGTACAACGAGCCTATTTCCACCACGAAGAGCCTGGTGTTTCTCGGTGATTCCACCGCGGCGGGCATGCCGACCATCTCCACACCCAGCCGGTCCGTCGGATCCATACAAGCCACTGGAGTCTTCATCCAGTGGCTGCAGTTCGTCGAGTCGGGGTTCGGGCTGCGCATCAAGGCCGATTCGGTTGGCCTGCAGTCGGTGGTGTTCCGTGCGATCCGCGGCGCCGCGTTGCATGTCGACAGCGCGTCGAGGGTCGGGCTGAACCGGGTATCGGTCGAAGGTGCCGTCGGAACCGGGATCCAAGTGACGCGTTCGCGTTTGGTGGGCATCTCCGGCGTCAAGGTTCGCGCGATTGACGATGTGGTCGACAGCATCGGTTTGGTTAGGGATGCGCGTGGTATTGTGGTCACCGGCGCGGATTCCGTGTTGCTCTTTGGATCGGAGATCCGGGCCGTCGGGGGGATCGGGGTGGAATTTACCGAAAACATCTGGGTGGCCGTACGGTCCACGAGCATTTCTAACACCGAGTCCGAGGGCGTGCTAGTCGGTAGCGTGACCACTCTCGAGCTCATAGACGTTTCTGTTGAAAGTGCGCATGAGGCGGGCGCAGTGGGTGCCACCGTGAAGGGTGCGATCTTCATTACCCGAACGGACACCGCGACCGTCGACTCATCGAGCGTCAACGACAACCCGCAAGGGGGCCTCTGGTTCCGCGACAACAAATTCGTGGTAGTCACCAACAGCGACTTCAGCCGCAACGGCATCCGCAGCCTCTATGTCGATTCGGGCAACACCAAGGTGGTCATCGACACGAACCAATTTACCGACAACCGAGGCGTCGGGCTTTACCTCGGGTCATCGGCTGCCACGGTTGTCACGGGAACACACAATTCCTTCCTGCGGAACGCCACCGGAATCCTCGACTCGGCGGCCGTCGGGTCGGTTTTCGAGGGCAACAATTTTGTCGGCAACGGGTTCGGAGTCGAGAACAGGGGATCGTCCACCGCTCCGCGCCTCGACGCTGCCAACAGCTGGTGGGGCGATGCCAAGGGACCGCGGTGCCAGATCGGTTGTGACGCGACGTCGACAGGCGACAGCGTCACGGCCCGGGTCTTGTTCGTCCCGACGGCCGCGGCACTGATTGTGTCGAGCACGCCTGCCCCCACCGTTCACAACCTCGCGGACTGCGTCTTGGGTAGGACCGGTGGCGACAACATCTCCAGGGGCTTTTACGTTGAGAACTTCCCGGGTACGAGCCTCAACCGGGTGCAACTCTTCATGTCCGCCAACGTCGCCGGCAGTTACACGTTCTCCCTCGAGGCGCGGTCGGCGACGTACGACGGGACATTGCTCGGAACGGGTAACGCGTCCGTGACGCTCGATGGTATCACGAGCAATAACCTGCTCATGGAATTCAGCTTCACGAACACGACTATCGTCCAAAACAGCACAGTGACATTTAAGGTGACGCAGCTAACTGGTCCGACCGCAACTGTGTTCTATGCGGTGTCGGCCAACGCCATTGGGGTTCAGGTGACCAACCCGAGTTGTGCGGTGATCGAGACGACCGACACCGCTCCACCGCTGAGCACGTTCCGCAGAAATGGTATAGAGATCCGGATCTTGGGAGGTAGGCCGTGATCCCGCGGTGGCGCAGCAGCCGCGCCATTCGAACCGCCGCCGCTGCGGGAGCGCTGGTGCTTGCACCGCTGGCCGTCTCGCCGGCCGCGGCGCAGAGTATCCCGGTTTCCGCCGCTAGCAACGCGTCCTCGCTCGTCGGCGTGGATTTCCTGCTGCCGATCGAGATCGACATGTCGCAGCGCACCGACACGCTGCAGAATTTCGTCCTCACATTGCGGTGGGACACGGCCGTGCTGGAACTGGTTGGCGGAGGGCCTGGAAAGTTCGGTCAGGTGGACCTTAGCGAAGATTCGGTCGCGCAAGGCGTTCTCAGAATTGGCGGCACCAACACGAGGAGCGTCGGCGGGTTGTTCAGCGTGGCCGTGGTCCGGATGCGTCCCCTCGTGGCCGCCACGGACACCATTCGAGTCTCCGTCGATACACTTACCGCGAAGACTTCGTTAGCCGATCTTACGTCCAACGTTGTCCTCACCGATCGATTGTATTGTCCGGCGCTGGGCCGTTGGGGCGATCCCGATGGCAACGGCCTGATCAACACCCGGGATGCGCTCATCGCGCTGTCGGCGGCGGTGGGTCTCGACGTGTCGCAGTTCAACGCCGCGATGGCCGATGTGGACGGAGATGGCCTGACGCAAGCGGTCGACGCACTCATCATCCTGTCGCGGGCACTCGGCATCGACGTGAGCGGGTCCCGGCTGTTCTCGATCGCACCGGGTTCCTGTGCCCCCTCGACGGCCCTCGGTAGCTTCTTCCTCGTTCCCGGCGACACGACCGTGCTCACCGGGTCACGGGTAGAGTACGCTGCGCTCGCCACTGACTCGAGCGGCGCGACTGTCGCGGTAGGCGATGTGTTCTTGCGAGTGAGCAATGAGCGCGTCGCCACGGTAACACCGAACGGGGTGGTGCAAACGCTGGATACCGGCACAACGGTGGTCACGGCGTTCCGGAGTGGCAGGGCAGACAGCGCGCAGGTGACGCTGACGGTTGTAACCGGCGTGTTCGAGACGAACCTGGGCCGAGGGTTGTTCCAATCGGATGACGACAGCGATCTGAAACCTTTTGGATTCACGTTCGAGTTCTACGGTGTTCAGTATACCGATGTTTGGATCAACTCGAATGGCAATCTGACGTTCGGGGCCTCGAACAGCGACTATGATCACCCGGATGTTCCGGACGGCACCAACGTTCTCATCGCGCCTCTCTACGGGGACTTCAACCCCTCCCAAGCGGGTGGCGTGTTCTACAACACGCTGGGTACGGCGCCGAACCAACGGTTTGTCGTCACGTGGCTCAACGTACCGGAGTACTCGCCGAACAACACGGGCCACAGCACGTTCCAGGTCCAGTTGTCGGAGACCACGAACACCGTCCTCTTCCTCTACAACGGCCTGCGCACGGATGGGATCAACTGGACCTTCAGCGCGCCGTCGGTCAACGCCGACATGGATGTAGGGATCAGCTCGGGAACTGGCTTGTTCACCAACTCGGCATCGGGAGCCGCTATCCCGTTGCTGGACGGAGCGACGATCCTCTACACGCCGACGGGTGGCACACCGGCCGACTACACTGAGACGCGCGGCCTGGTGGCCAGCCGTCCGCCGCTCGCGGCGTTCACCGTGACGACCAGCTCCGGGCAACAGAGCGCCGCGACTGCCATAAGCGGGGGGCGTGGGGGGCGTGGGGGGCTCAGCGTCGAGCGTGGTCACCAGCCGAGGCTCAACGTCGACGAGGTCCGCGCGAGCGTCGACGCGCTGATCGTCAAGCTCGCCGACGTAGGTGGCGCGGACGGCGCGATCGCGATCCTTGAGCGGGTGGGGGTGGCGCCGGAGCTGGAAGACGGCGACGCCAAGGGGGTGATTCTCCAGCTCGTTTCGGCAATCGACGCCGTTCGGCTCCTCATCCAGGATGGTACGCTCGAGGATCAGGGTGGTCAGTTGGTAAACGACGTCCAAGCGTTGATCGACAGGATCGTCAACCCCTAACGCATCGCGCGCATTACCCAGCACCCTCGTACATCGTGGGGCGGAGTTTGTGTGTCCATGGCTCAGCTGTGAGGCCTGGAGACCAAGCGAGCGTGGTTGCTTCGATCGTCCAATCAGTTCCGAAATCCACACCCCCCCCCCGCCGGGAAAACCTCCGAGCCGGCTCCAGTTCCCACAAAGACCATCCCAGCTGTACGACCGTCCGAGGATGGAACTATATTCTCCCGCCATGACATCGACAGGGCCGCATCCATCGTGAGGAAGTTGATCGATCGCATCCGCCAGGGTCTCGCGGATCGCTACGACGTCGAGCGATCGCTGGGCAAGGGCGGTATGGCAACCGTTTTCCTCGCGGTCGATCGCCAGACCGGCGATCAGGTGGCGTTGAAGGTTTTGGCGGAAGGGGTGGCGTCGCGGATCATGCGAGAGCGATTCCACAGGGAGATGGGTGTTGGTGGAAAGCTCGTCCATCCCCATATCGTGCCAATCTTCGACGGCGGAGAAGTCGAGGGGCTTCCGTTTCTCGTGATGCCGTATCTGAGCGGCGATTCGTTGAGAGGACGGTTGGACCGGGAGGGGCAGCTCGACGTTGGCGAGGCGGTGGCCATTGGGTGGCAGCTCGCCGATGCACTGGCCTGCGCCCACGGCTACGGGATCATCCATCGGGACATCAAGCCCGACAACGTGCTGTTCGAGGGAAGTCGCGCGATGATAGCCGATTTTGGTGTGGCCGTCGCGATCAAGGAGTCGATCGACGAGCGGCTGACGACGCCCGGAGAGATCCTCGGGACGCCGACGTACATGAGCCCGGAACAGGCCATGGCGCGGTATCACCTCGATGCCCGCACGGACATCTACTCGCTGGCCTGCGTCATCTATGAAATGCTGGCCGGCGCGCCGCCCTTCATTCCATCGAGCCCTCGTGCGATCGTCGTGCGACGCCTCGCCGATCCCATACCGGCCATCCGCGACGTTCGAGACGAAGTGAGTGCGGAAGTAGAGAGGGCTCTGGCAACGGCGCTCGAGTGGAAGCCGGAAGATCGCTTCTCTACGGCGGAAGAGTTCGGGATGGCGTTGAGAGAGGTGGGTAGGGGATAGGTAACAGGGGATAGGGGATGGGGGTTGACCCGTCGGTGAAGCCGCGATGAAGGCGGCTCACAACGGCGGGCAGCGGGCCAGCCTAACGCGATCCTCCGTGGTTGGGGAAATATGCGAGTTTGTGCCCCGGTTCCACCTTGACACGCACAGCAGTGCCGTCCGCGAGGCTCAGGGTGTGTGGCTGCAGGCTGTGAACGAACGCTCCGGATGGCAGTCTTATCCGATACACGTTCGACATGCCATTGAAGGAGCGCGAGACGACGGTTGCTGCGGCCGCAGGGTCGGGGCTGAGCGTCACGTCGTCGGGTCGAACGGCGACCTCCACGGCGGTGCCGATCGGCGCATCCGTCTCTTGCTGCAACGCTCCGATTTCGGTGAGGATACCGTTGGATGCAATCTCGCCGGCGAGAAAGTCGGTCGCTCCGATAAATTCGGCGACGAACCTCGACGCCGGATTGCCAAACAGCGCTTCCGGAGTGGCGACTTGCTCGATGCGACCGTCGTTCTGTACGGCAATCCGATCACCGAGGGCGAGGGCCTCCTCTTGGTCGTGTGTGACCAGGATCGCCGCCGTGCCGGTGGACCTGAGCACCGCGCGCACCTCCTCTCGCAACCCGATCCGGAGGCTTCGGTCGAGATCGGAGAAAGGCTCATCGAGCAGGACTATCGAGGGCTTGGGCGCGAGGGCGCGTGCGAGTGCCACACGCTGTTGCTGTCCACCGGACAGTTCGTGCGGGTAGCGGGTTGCCACGTCGCGCAGGCGTACCAGGTCCAGCATTTCTGCCACGCGTTCAGCTACAGCCTCCTTCGGCTGGTTGGCCAATCCGAACGCGACGTTATTCCACACCGTCATGTGTGGGAACAGTGCATTGTCTTGAAACACGAGGCTGATGCCTCTCGCTTCCGGTGGAACGCAGACGGACTCGCCGCTCAACACGGTTCCGTTCCGTTCGATGCGGCCGGCGTCGACAGAGTCTAAGCCACACAGCAGCCGTAGCAGAGTGGACTTTCCGCAACCGCTCGGACCCAGCAGCACGAGAAACTCTCCCGCGTACACATCGAATGTGACGTCGTGTGCTGCGGTGACGTCGCCGTAACGCTTGGTGACGCCGACCAGCGAGATGACCTTCTGTGACACGCGGTCCACAGACTCGGTCATGCCGAATGTCCTTCCGCTGTCGTCAGGCGGCCGACTCGCATCAAGAGGAGGACCGGGAGCAACCCTACCACGACGATCGTGAGTGCAGGTAGCGCCGCCGACTCCCACAGTGACTCGGCAGCGAGCATGTACGTCCAAACCGACAAGGTTTCCATCCCGAAAGGCATCAACAAGATGGTCGCCGGAAGTTCCTTCATCACGTCCACGAACACCAGGGCGGCTCCGGCCGCCAATCCGATCTTCACCATCGGCAGGTGTATCCTCCAAAGCACCTGGCGCGGACTGGCGCCGAGGGTTCGGGCCGCCATATCCATCTGCGGAGTCACTTTATCCATGCTCGACTCCACGCTGTTGTATGCGACTGCCATGAAACGGACGACATACGCATAGATCAACCCGACGATCGACGCCGTCAGCAGCAGACTTGAATTGAAACCAATCCACCTGGCCGCTGTGGCGATGCTTCGATCCACTCCAGCCAAGGTGATCAGCACGCCCGCCGCGATCACCGCTCCGGGCACCGCGTAGCCCATGGTGGCGAGTCGAGCCGTTATCCGACCCATCTTGTGCTCGGGTAGGCGGGCGTTCTGCGCCAGCACCAGGGCCAATCCAACCGCCACCACGGCCGCCACGGCCGCCAATCCAAACGTGCGGAGAACGTAACCTGTGTACACGGTCCTCAGGGCTGTGGCCGTCGCCGCTCGAGACAGATCGCCAACCGTCCATAGTACGAGACGCGCCGCCGGCAGGGCGAACGCAGCAGCGAACACGAGGAAGCACGCACCCGTCGCTGCCCATCGCCGCCATCCGCCAAGCACGACAGGGGTAATGCGCCCGCCCGTGCGCCCATCTCTTGCCCCGTGCTGGTAATAACGGGACCGGCCGCGCAAGGCGCGCTCGAGCATCACGAGTCCGAGGGCTACGAGGAGAAACACTGCGGCAAGCTCGATCGCCGCATCCCGGTTCATCATGCCCTGCCACACGTGCACGATGCCCTCGCTTATGGTCGGGAAGTTGAAGAACCGCACCGTCGCGAAGTCCGTCATCGCTTCGAGCGACGCCAACGTCACTCCCGCAACGAGAGACGGACGTGCCATGGGAAGGACGAGCTTCAAGAAGGTTCGCGTGTGCGAGTACCCCATCGCGCGTGCTGCGTCGAACGTCAACGATGATTGCTCTCGGAACGCCGCTCGGGCGAGAAAGTAGACGTAGGGATAGAGCGTGAGTCCCATGACCAGAATCGCACCGGTGCCGGATCGGATGTTCGGGAACACCAGATCTGCACCGAACCATGCGCGCAACGTGGTTTGGACGGGCCCCGCAAAATCGAACGTGGCCATATAGACGAACCCCATCACGTACGTTGGCACCGCCAGCGGCAACACGAGTGCCCAGTCGAAAAACCGCTGGCCAGGAAACCGGTACACCGTTACGAGCCAGGCCAATCCGCTTCCCAATGAAAACGTGATCACGCCAACGCCCATCATGAGGAGAAAAGTGTTGCGGATCATGAGTGGGAGAATTGTCTCCCAGAGTTGGATCCACACGGCGGTGGTCGGATGCAGCAACCGGACCAGCAGCAACCCCATCGGCACGATAACGAGGCCGGCAACAAGCAGGGGGAGAAGGTTCCCCAATACGCTGCGCGCGGTGGGAAACGGGCGTGCAGTTGCGCGCGCTGACATGCGTGACACGTTACGTAACGAGGTTGCGTCTTGCGGACGGACTACCGGTATCCGGCGCGCTCCATGAGCTGGATAGCGTCGGCCTGGTGGCGTCCGTACTCACCGAGCGGCATTGGGTCCGCCCGCCAGGCGCCGAATCCTGCGATGATGGGGTGCGCGTCGACCGTGCTGTTGACGGGGAACTCGAAGTTGCTGCCTGGCAGACCGGTTGCGTCCGGGGCCTGCCCGGCTCGGTCGCTGAGCCATTCGATGAGTCGGATGGCGTTCTGACGGTTTGCCGCCGCCGCGGTCACGCCGATGCCCGACACGTTGCGGTGGACGCCTCGACCGTCCTGATTTGCCCAGAACATCTTGACGGGGAAGTCGGGATCCTGATCGATGAGCCGTCCAAGGTAGTAGTGGTTCGTCACACCGACGTCACATCCTCCGGCCGCAATCGTCTGAAGGATGCGCGTGTCGCTGTCGATGTACTCGGGTTGGTTGGCGACCCACCCTCGCACGATCTGCTCGGCCTTCTCCTCGCCGTGGGCCGCGATCAAACTCGCCACGAGCGATTGCGTGTACACGTTAGTCGACGGCCGCATGCAGAGCCGTCCTCTCCACTTGCGATCCGCCAGGGCCTCGTAGCTGGAGAGTTCCGACGGATCCACGCGCCCAGGCATGTACGCAATCGATCGGATGCGTTGGCTCAGGGCAAAGAACCGGCCTTCCGGATCACGCAGCTCGGCGGGAATATTGGCGTTGATGGTCTCAGACTCGACTCGCTGCAACAGGCCCTCGTTGGCCGCGAGCCAGAGTCCGCCGGCATCCACGGCAAAGAAAGCGTCGGCCACGGTGCGTTCGCCCTCGGCCTTGAGGCGTTCGAGCAACGCATGCATCCCGCCGTGAGAGACGCGCACCCGGATCCCCGTCTCCTCGGTAAACGCGGCGTACATCGGCTCCATGGCCCCGTAATGCCTCGTGGAGTACACGTTTACGATATTGGAACGCGCTTCCGAACGGCCGCACGCCGCGGTTAGGATAACGACCACTGCGGTGGCAGCGGTGCCGAGCGCTGATCGGGTATGCAAGCGGTGTATTTTCATGGGTTTATTGGCTCACACGGACGGTCTCGCTGCCGACAGCGAATCTGATGGTTGCGAATGAGAATCAACTTCAATTAGCTGGTACACGGAATATAGACAGGCGGTTTTCAGACCGTCAAGGCCGGTTCTTGGAGCGTAAGTTCACGGCGCCGTGAGAGTAGCCCGCGGCCCGGTCTGGTCGTAGGTTGCTGGCGATGGCCAGCTACGAGCTTAGCTGTTAGCTATTGGCTGTTGACGACGAGCGATTGGTTGGCGGCGGTTCCCGCACAGGGCTCGCGGCACACACCACACATCTGGAGGCACAGTGAAGATCTTCCTAGATACCGCGAACCTTCGGGAAATCGAGGAAGCGGCCAGTTGGGGCATTCTCAGTGGCGTCACGACCAATCCGAGCCTGTTGGCACGGGAGCAGGGGGTGGACTTCGAAGAAACCATCCTCGAGATCACGCGTCTCGTGGACGGCCCGATCAGTGCGGAAACCATCTCCGAGGATGCTGACGGCATGGTGCGGGAGGGGAAAACCTACGCCGCGTGGCACCCGAACGTCATCGTCAAGGTTCCCTCGACGATTGAAGGTCTCAAGGCCGTCTCGCGCCTCAAGCAGGACGACATCCGTACGAACGTGACGCTCTGTTTCAACGCCAACCAGGCGTTGCTGGCGGCGCGCGCCGGCGCGTTCGTCGTATCGCCGTTCGTCGGCCGTCTCGACGACATCTCCGAGCCTGGTGTGGAATTGATCCATGACATCGTCCAACTCTACACTATGGATCCGGAGATCGACACGCAGGTGCTGGCGGCTTCGATTCGACACCCGCGGCATATCATCGAGGTCGCGCAAGCGGGCGCCGACATCGCCACCGTTCCGTTCAATGTGTTGCAGCTGAGCATGAAACATCCGCTGACGGACGCCGGCATCGAGCGATTCTTGGCGGACTGGCGCAAGCGCGAAGCGGAGCAGGTCACCTCCGTCGGCGCGCAATGATGCGCGACGACAGTGGGGCATGACTGCGACTAGATCGATGTCGGGCTCGGAGTCGGCCGGCATTTCCGAAGACAGTACGACATCGGGCCCGGAGCTGCGGGCGCCAGTGCGGGGGCGGTTCTTCAAGCTGCTCCACCCGCTGGCCAGTTACCTCGTTACCAACGTGACGGTCACTCTGGTGTGGCTGTGGTTCCGCGTGCTGAATCGAACCACCGTCATCGGGCGGTCGAATGTGGGCTACGATCGCAACACGTTGTTACTGTCGAACCACCAGACGATGATTGACAGTTTCGTCGTGGGCGTGATGGCCTACTATCCCCACTCGTGGTGGAGGCCATATCTCATCCCTTGGAATCCTGCAGCGGTGGAGAACTTTTACAGGAATCCGGTGTTGTCGTGGTTCTCGGACCTCTGGCGCTGTATTCCGATCCGTGAGGGCCGCCGCGATTTGCAGGCGCTGCGCCGCATGATCAAGGTCTTTCCAAGGGGCGTGATGACGCTGTTTCCCGAAGGCACGCGGATGCGCGCGCACAAAGTAGGGCGCGGCCGCTCCGGTGCGGGCCTCATCATGCTGTCGGCACACCCCAAGGTGATTCCGGTCGCCATCGATGGGATGGATGAAGTACTGCCGATCGGTGCCGTGTGGCCACGGATGTTCAAGCACATCTACGTGTACTACGGAGCGCCGGTCGAGTACTCCGATTACCTCGACATGCCGAGAACGAAGCAAACGTCGCAGGATCTGGTCGACCGCGTCATGGAGCGCATCCGCGATCAATACGCGGCCCTCAGACGTCTGCGCGGAAAACCCGTCGACTAGGTAACGCCGGATGGGTTCTCTGCTCGACAGACTCAGCGAAGCCCTAGCCCCCCGCTACAAGATCTTGCACGAGCTTGCGCGCGGTGGTATGGGCGCCGTGTTTCTGGCCCAGGACACGCGCCTGCAGTCCCTTGTAGCCATCAAGGTCTTGCTTCCCGAACTCGCCACGGCGGAGCGGGCAGATCGGTTCCTGCAGGAGGCTCGCACGCTGCGAGGCTTGAGTCATCCCCACATCGTTCCCGTTCACGACGTCGATGAAAACGACGGTCTGTTCTACTACGTGATGGACTACATCGAGGATGAGACGCTCGCGGATTGCCTCGAGCGCGGTCCGTTGAGCCGCAAGGAAACGCGAAAGCTCGGACGAGATCTGCTGGACGCTCTGGAGCGCGTTCACAAAGCCGGCATCGTGCATCGGGATATCAAACCGGCGAACGTGTTTTTCCGTGATGGAAGGGCGATCCTCGTTGATTTCGGCATCGCGGAGCCCTCACCTGACAGCTCGGAGCCGACCGCGGGTGCTCGCCAAGGGGGCACACCAGCCTACATGCCTCCGGAACAAGGCAGCCAGCGGTCAACGCCACGAACTGACATCTATGCAGTCGGCATGGTGCTCTACGAAGCACTGACATGTCGACAATGGATCAGCGGGGAGGACCCCGACGACAGCCTATGGAGTGGGGTTCCCTGGTACTTCGCTCGGGTATTCCGCAAGGCTCTCGCGATCGAGCCCGGGGACCGGTGGCCCAACGCTGAGACGTTCAGGCGACGTCTCTGGCTCACTCGCGTGTACCAGTACCGTTTGCGCGCTGCTGGGCTGGTGGCGTTTGGGTTTGTGGCGGGGGTGGCGGCATTGTCCGTCGTCGGAGATCGAGCACCTAGGTCGCCGCCGCCCGGAAGCCTGGCCATCCGTCTTCACCCTTTTGAACAGACGAGCGATGCAGAGCGCCCTTGGCTGGCGGACTCACTATCCCATCGGCTGGAGCGATCGCTCCGACTGGTGTCGGAATTTCGGGTCCTTCCGCGAGATGCATTTGCCGAGGAGCAGGCCGGAGTCGATTTGCACGGGGTCGTTTCGTCTGACGGCTCGGGTGTGTCGCTGCAGGTGTGGTCCGAGAGCAGGTTCGGACGGCGCAGGTCGATTGAAGTGCTGTACTCTGGTGCCGACTGGGAATCGGTCGCCGACACCGTCGCCAACCGCACGATCGTGAAATTGTGGAGCGATCAAAGCCCGCTGGCCCGCTGGCTTCCACGGGAGGCGCTGCCCGTCACGCCGCGTGGTTTCGACGCTTGGTTACGAGCGGAACGATTGTTGAACCGAGGCCAGTGGTCGGAGGCGCAAGTGGCGTTTCATGTCGCGATAGATATCGATTCGACTTGTTTCCTGTGTTCCTGGCGTATCGGGGAAGTGAATCGTTGGCTGTTCACCCGACCCATCGATTCGGTGAACCGGCATCGGGTTCTCGACAACCTTCGCCTGTTCCCCCCTCACTTCAGGCGCCTGATTCAGGCGCGTCTCGAACTGACCGACCGGCTCGACACCCTGCGTATCGCGACCGAGGAGTGGGAGCAATACTACTACTCCTGGTTTCTCCGTGGAGAAGAGGAATTCAACCGTGGTCCCCTTCACGGATTGCTACGTGTCCGTGCCGCGACATCGCTGGAGGCGGCCGCGAAGTTGCGCCCCGAGTTTGCGCCGATCTGGTGGGAGCTGGCTTGGATCTACATCGCCGAAGGTGACAGGGTCAATGCCGCGCACGCGCTCGAGATGGTTCCGGAGCCGCTGGATGAATTCTCCACCGTTATGGCCTTGATGCTGGATACTGGGTTCGGCTATCGCTTTGGGGAGAGTGCTCCTGCTCGAGGATTGCAGCAGTTCATCAACCACCCGTGGCTTCCGTTAGCGCAACGACTGTTGCCCTCGTTCGATGTGCCCGAAGGAGCCGTTGAAATAGGGGAAGTATTCACGAACATTCGAGGCCGCCCCGAGCTCCGGCGCTCGGGGTTGACCGGCCAACTGCTTGGCTTCTTCGCCATGGGACGCATGGACGCCGCTCGCGAGCGGGGGAGCGTTTTCCAACGAGACTATCCAGGTGAAGATGGCTTCCCGCTGTTCGTGGCCCAATTGGAAGCTGTGAACAGTATGTTCGACCCCGCGGCGGCGACCGTCGATCTGGATAGCGTAACGCGTCAGCTCCAGCGTTATGCCTCGCCCGACGCCGGAACACCTGAGCTGCGTGGGAGCGCGAGATGGATACTGCAACTCCTTCGGCAACGAAATGAAACAGCGCAGGCACAAGGCGTGGGGGTTGTGATATCCGACCCAACTACTGACGGAAGCGCCCTGAGCGTGCTACTGCAAGCCGAAAGGATGGCGCGAGCTAATAGACCTGCTGAAGCGTTGGTATTGGTGAGTGCGATCCGGGCGAAAGAGATCGCAGACGTCGTGCCGGACAAATTTTTCCGTACGGTCCTACACTTCCTCATGGCTGATTGGTACGTCCAGCTCGGACAACTGCAGGCGGCAATTCAGGCACTTCGGTGGCATGAAGCTTTCGACCTCGACGAACTCCCCACCGCCGGCCCCGTGGCACAGGAAATAGATTGGGCGTTCGGCACGCTGGCACGGTGGAAGCGGGCTCAGCTGCTCGACCGATTGTCAGATACGGGCGGAGAAACGTGCAACTCGTACCAAGCCATTGCTCGGCTGTGGGCACGGGGGGATGGGGAATACGGTAGGCGGGCGAACCAAGCGCGCTTGAGATTCGACGAGTTGGAATGCGGCTGATCGCATCTCATCGAAGCACGATGGCCAGCACGCACCAAAGCGACGCCACAGGGGCGACCACCGATGATCGAATGTAGCGCTATTGGGCCACTGGAGATGACGGTTGACGGCGAGGAACCCCCGGCCGATCTGATGTGGCGCAAGAACACCGCGCTGGCCGTTTACCTGGCTCGCACCCCCGGTGGAAAACGGACGCGCGACCACCTCATCGGGTTGCTCTGGGCGGACAGCCCCGACGAGAAGGCCCGACATTCGTTGCGCGAATCCCTCCGCGTCATCCGGCGTTGCGCCGGCAAAGACGCCGTCGTAACGGACTCCAATTCAGTGCAACTGCTCCCCGGCGCGATAGCGCTCGACCTAAACCAATTGGAGGATCTCGAGCTGCGTGGCGCGTGGCGAGAAGCTACGGATCTCATTCGCGGCGAGTTGCTGGAAGGGTTTGCGGTTCCGGACGCCTCCAATTTCGAGAATTGGCTCACCGCTGAGCGGTTGGCATGCCGCAATCGATCGGTATCGATTCTCGTTCGTGCCGCGGAAGAAGCGATTGCCGCCGGCGACTTGTACGACGCGAACGGGTGGTCGGCGCGGGCGCTCACGCTCGACGCTGGGTCTGACGCAGCCGCTCAAGCGGGTATGAAAGGTCTGGCGCTGAACGGAAACCGCGCTGCCGCCATGCAGGTGTTCGAAGGGTTGGCTTCGCATCTGGAAGAATTCGGCACGGCCCCGCAACAGGATACGCTGGATCTCGCCGAGCGCGTGCGTCAAGGCCGGCAATGGCGCCGCGCCGCACCCGCAGCGACAAAGTCTTTGTTGGAAACGAGGCGTGCTCCGCTGATCGGCCGTGACCGTGAAATGCGACTCGTCGCCGAGTGCTGGAATGCGTGCAGGTCCGAACCGCGGGCATCGGCGGTGCTCGTAGAAGGTGATCCCGGAACGGGAAAAACACGCCTGGCAGAGGAACTTCTCGAGCGTGCGAAGCTAGACGGTGCGGTCACCGTGGCCGTTCGGGCCGTCGCAGCCGACGCAGGCGAGCCGTGGAGCGGGGCCGTCGGAATCGCGGAGGGTGGCTTGCTCGATGGATCGGGAGTATCCGCGACCGACCCTCGGGCCGTCGCGGCGCTGGCGGCGGTGTCCGAGAGGTGGGCCGACCGTTTCCCATCCGTCAAACCCTCCGCTGGCGCGGGAACGTTGGGTCAGGCCATGCGTGACGCGTTGCGGGCGGTGGCCGGTGAACAGCCGGTGGTGGTGTTCATCGATGATGCGCACCTGGTAGATGCCGATTCACTCCTCGCCGTGCAATCGGCATTAGAGAAGCTCTCCGACTTGCCCATCTTGGTTTGGCTCAACACGGTGACGGGGCGCCCGTGCGTGCTGGTGGACGAACTCCGCTCGCGGATTGGAAGGGGGCTTGCCGGCGTCTCCGTCAAGTTGTCGGCATTGGGATATGACGAAGTGCGGGCGTTGTGCAAGTGGGCGAACCCCGATGCAAGAGACGAGCACGTCGATCGACTGGCCCGCCGGATCGAGGTCGACTCTGGGGGATTGCCTTTGTTGGCGGTGGAACTCCTTCACGCCGTCGCGGCGGGGCTCGAGCTCAGGGAATCACAAGCGAGCTGGCCGCAACCGCTTCGCACATTGGACCATACGCTTCCCGCCGATCTGCCGGACGCGGCAGTTGGAGCAATCCGCGTAGGGTTCCGCAAGCTCAGTGCAGACGCTCAGAAGGTGTTGCAGGTGGCGGCAATCGCGGGTGGGCGCGTTGACGCCGATCGGTTGGCCCGAGGCTCCGGAGTGTCAGGAGATGCGTTACTTGTTGCCCTCGACGAACTCGAATGGGATCGCTGGCTCGCGGCGGACCACCGAGGCTACTCGTTTGTCGCTCGCATTGTGCGCGATGTTGTGTTGCGGGACATGGTTACGGCGGGGCAGCGAGAGCGGGTGAGCCGAGTGCTCAGACTGGGTTAATCGCCGATGCCGCTGCACGTTGACCTCCTAGATAGAACCAACGACCCGCGTTGCGGGGGTCATCGGGGGATCCAAACCCTTCGTTTGGTCCTGGCCCCGGACGCTGCACCGATCACAGCGCCGATGAGGGCGCCCACGACCATTCCATCCGTCCCACCCCCGTAACTCAGCCGTCGTTGGGCGGTTGGTGGTTCGATTGCTTGACCAACCCACGCGCCGCCAAACATGCCGATCATTAGCCCGATCCCCGTACCGACCCAAGCACCTGACGGGCCGCGATCGAACACCTCGACCAGCTGCAGGCGGGCGAGCGAGATCACGCCAGTCACCTGGGTGGGTTCGAGTATCACCCATAAGGAATCTGCAGAAAGCTTGAGTACAGTTCCCGTTGCCTTCTGGCATGTCGGTGCGCAACGGTACCATATGCGCACCCGCATCCCCTCTTCCGGTGGTAGCGAATCCTGAGCGGATAGTTGCTGACCGACAGTTGAGACCGTGAACAGGGCGATCGTTAATCCAGTGCGGAACATATCTTCCTCCTCGTAAAGGCTGATGTCAAAAGCCGTCGAAATACTCACTACCGGCTGGCGGAGGTGTCGGCGATGATCCGGGAAATCATCGTCTGCCAATTCTGCGCGACCGCGTCCGTTGGATAGCGTAGCCCAGGATGAACGAGACGCGATTTCCATTCGGATTGATTGCGTAGGCGATGTTAAATGGGACGCTCACCCCGCCGTAATGGAAAGTTTTCCCTACGGCAAGCAGCAGTGCCGAGCTCACCTGCCCCTCGGGCTCGAGATTCTTGGGGAGCTGGATGTTCGGACCCATACCGGCTTCAAAACCGCCCGGCAATCTGATCCCCACTGCGATGGTCGCGTTGGGGATGAAAAACCCGTGCTCGACCCCCGCCACCATCGGGACGAATTGAATGATGAACTGCGGTCCGCCGCCTTCGGGCCTGATCTGATGCTCGAAGTGCCATCCGAACTGGCTAATCAGGGGATGGTACTCGTCGCCGAGAAACTCCTTCAATTCCGGCGTGATTCCGACATACGTGAGCCCAAAGCGGGGCCCACTCAGGTTGCGCTCCACCAAACGAGGCAGAGTGTCCGATGTGTACTGCGCCGCCGCGGGGCCGGCGAGGGCGATGATTGCCGCGGCAATCGAGAATATACGACTGGGTTGCATGTCGAACTCCCTTCAGAATGTTGTCTCCACGACCGAAGCCGGGTACGTAGTGTGGAAGTGATTCTGTGGTCGGTCGAGAAGGTGGAGGTCGCCCGTCAAGCGAGCGTCAAGGAGCGTTGTGGTCGAGGTTGAGGACCCAGAAACCGGGGATTGTCCGGAGCACCGTGGCCGTGCTTGACGCTTGCTTGACGACCTGGTCCTACTGTGCAACCACACGAAGACAGTGAGGCTCCAGTGACGTTAGCAAAACCACGCCCACCGCTCGCCCGATCGGTTGCGACCGTTGTTATAGCGACGCTCTTGACCGGGTGTATGATCTGGGAACCGGCGCCCCTGACTCCTCAGGCCCTCGATGACTCCGCCACGTGGGGAGTCCGGGTGACCTTGCGCGACGGCAGTCGAGTCAATCTGAGGGTGCCGTATATGTTAAGGGACAGCCTCATCGGCAGCAGGTACGAGCGCGGACTCGGACGCGTCGCCATTCCCCTGAACGAGATCACGATGGTCGAGACTGCGGAACTCGATGGGCATGCGACGGCGAGTCTCGTGGTCGGTTACATCTTCGTGATCGCTGGCGTGCTAAGCGCTTTGACCGATTCCGCGCCGACAGGTCAGGAACTCTTCTCCGCCGGCCGTTTGCAGACGGATCGTCGAGATCCCTAAGGGGTCACTCGGCCGGTTCCATGCGACTGGCGTGAGTGGCGGCACCGCTCGATGGCCTGGGCGCGGGTAGCAGCCCCGGCCCTATGTCCGGCCGCGAATGCGGCATCACTCGACCTTCGCTCGAAATCGCCCGAGCAAACGGTGACACTGTGAAGTACATTTCCTCCGCCATCGACTGAAGGTGAACGCGCCCCCCCCAGGCAGCCCGACCACCCAACTCGACAACCCGAACCCGCCGACGGCTCAACCTGTCGAACTCCCCAACCTCCCCCACCTACGCCCGCCGCCTCGGCGTTTTCGACGGCACCATGCTCGTCATGGGTGGCATCATCGGGGCCGGCATTTTCCTGAACCCCGCGATCGTCGCGCAGCGGGTGGGCAGTGCCGGATTGACGGTGGGCGTATGGGTCGTGGGTGGCGTGATTGCGCTCGCGGGCGCCCTTTGCTTCGCCGAGTTGGGATCCAACCGACCCAAAGTAGGAGGCGGGTATGTGTACCTCCGGGATGCGTTCGGTCCGCTGCCGGCATTCCTCTACGGGTGGACACTCCTCCTGATCATCGCGACCGGGGCCATCGCCGCCGTCGCCGTCACGTTCGCCCGCTACTTCGCAGCGCTGACAGGGGTGCCGGACGGCTGGATTACCCCCACCGCCGTCGCGGCGATTTTGCTGCTGTCAGCCATCAACTACGTGGGCGTGCGTGCCGGCTCCTTGACCCAAAATGCGTTCACGGTGATCAAGCTCGTCGCGCTCGGCACGCTGATTGTCGTTGGCTTCCTGGCGAGCGGCGGCACCCCGACCGCGACAGCATCTGTCACGCCGGCGGCGGATACGTCGACCGTCACGGGATTCATCGCGGTGGTTGGAGTGGCGCTGCTACCGGTGCTGTTCTCCTACGGCGGTTGGCAACAAACGAACTTCGTGGCCGAGGAGATCGTCGATCCGGAAAAGACGTTACCCAAGGCGCTGGTGCTGGGCGTCGTCGGGGTAGTCGCGGTCTACGTGCTGGCCAACATGGTATATGTTAAGGTTCTCGGCGTTGGCGCGCTGGCGGCGAGTCAGGCGCCGGCGGCGGATGTCATGCGTGCATCCCTAGGGCCCGCCGGAGCGTCGTTCATCTCGGCCGGCATAGCAGCATCCACGTTCGGATTTCTGAATCTCGTCATTCTGGTTTCGCCACGAGTGTACCAGGCCATGGCGAACGACGGTGTGTTCTTCCGACGGGTTGCCAACCTCCACCCGCGCTTTCGCACGCCCACGACCGCCATCGTGTTTCAGGCGGGATGGGCGATCGTGCTGACACTGAGCGGGACCTATGGACAGTTGCTCGACTACGTGGTGTTCGGCGACTGGATCTTCTTCGGGCTGGTCGGCGCGACGCTGTTCGTGTTTCGCCGGCGAGATACGAACACCGGATTTCGCACACCCGGTTACCCCTGGGTACCAGCACTCTTCGTTGTGGCGTCGTTTTTCGTCGTGGTGAGTTCGGTCGTGTCCAATCCCGGTAACGCATTGATAGGGTCTGCGCTGATAGGTCTCGGAATCCCGGTCTACGTGTACTGGAGGAGGGCCAGCGGCAAGACCGGATGAGCCGCCGGTACGCTAGCAAAGACCCCACGGAAGTACCGTTGGAGTGCCAGCCAGCGCGGATGTGCCCTGGTCAAGTCACCCGGTATGAGTTACTTGTGCAGGTGAGTCCAACGCCCAATAGCGCTCGAGAGGAGAGTCAATTATGGAATGGTTGGTGCCGTTTTGTCTGTTCTGGACCCTGGCGGCGGTTTACTTGGGTGGCTTCCCGGTGGAGATCGTGGGGGGAAGCGGAGTGCGACAGACGCTGGGCTTGGTCAACACCTACGTCTTGTTTGTCGTAGTCTGGGCCATCCTGCGGGCCGTGTTCGGTGGTCTCGGTGGGATGCTGTGGAGTGTCGTGCTGCCGACGGTGCTGACGTCGCTCGCGTTGCCTGTGATCGCGTGGGCCGGATACATCGTAGTGGGCGTTCGCGTTCAGAAGGGCGAGGTGCCGCATTAGAAGCAGGTTTCGGGTTTCAGGGATCAGGTGTCCGGGTAACTATTTCAAGACCTGACACCTGACACCTGACACCTTGTCAGGGATTTCGACGACCTATCCCTTACCACTACCACCCCCTCCTCACCGGCCGACCCGGCTGCACGTCAGGGTTGAGCTTCCCGTCTTCCACCACGACCTGTCCGTTCACCAACACGTACCGAATGCCGACGGAGTGTTGGGCCGGTTCCTGATATGTTGCACGGTCGGCCACGGTCGCCGGATCGAAAACCACCACGTCCGCGTCGGCCCCAGGGTTCAGCCGCCCCTTGCGGATCATCGCCGGAACCGATTGCTCGAGACGGCGCGCCGGCATGATGGTCATTTTCCTGATGGCCTCTGGAAGCGACAGCACATTTTGTTCCCTCACGTAGCGGCCGAGTACGCGCGAGAAGGTGCCCGCCCCGCGCGGATGGCCCCGCCCGCCTCGGATCACACCGTCGCTTCCCACCATCACCAAGGGATGAGCCAGGGCCCGCCGCACCGACTCCTCCGGAATGAAATGCACGATCACCGAGTGGGTTCTCTCCGCTCGATAGCTGGCGAATGTCTCCGCGGTGAGTCGCTCGCCGGTTCGTGTGAGTTCGATGTCGCCGTAGCTGATGCCGCCCATGCGTTCCTGCCATCCGTCGTCGAACACGGTCGAACTCAACCCGGTCGATCCGGCCGTGTAAGGATAGACGTCGGCCATCACGTCGATGCCGCGGGCTTGTGCTCCCTCGAGCATCCACAATGCGGTTTCTATCTTGCGGCCGGCTACGCTCCCAATGTGTACTATCTGTGCGGACGCCCCGGTGACTGCCGCTGCGGCGATCACCTCCTCGATCGCCGCGAGACTGCTGTTGTCGGCAGGATGCGGACCGAGATACCGGACATGCAGGTGGCACGGCACGTCGAACTCGGCGCACACTTCGAACAGCCGCAACACTTCCTCTCGTGATGCGCCAGGGACGTACTGAACACCGAACCCGATCCCCACGGCGCCACCGTTCAATCCCTGGCGGGCCAGCTGCAACATGACCGTGAGCTGCTCGTCCGTAGCCGCCGCGTATCGGTCGGTAATGCCGGCCGCTCGACGCACGGCGGCATGACCGACGGTTGCGCCGAAATTGATGTACGCCCCCGAATCGACCCGTGCCTGCGCCCACGCCGCGTTGTCGATGGCCCCTCCGTGCATCCCGAAGCTCGAGGTGACTCCATCCGTCACCTTGAACTCACCGCTCTGGTCGTCGTTGGGATAACTGGCCAGCAAGTCGATGAACCCCGGTGCTACGACGAGGCCCGTCGCATCTATCACACGCCGCGCACTGATCGTCGCTTCGGTCACTAATGCAATACGGTCTCCGACAATCCCGATGTTGCGAATGCCGTCGATGGCGTTGGCCGGGTCGATCAGGCGGCCGCCGACGATGGCGATGTCGTACTCTTGTTGGGCCGCGACATTGCCGAACGTGACGGCCAGCAGCAGGGCGGCAAGCGGGCTGCTCCGGACCGTTCGAACGTGGGAAGTAACCATGATGTGTCCTTGGGCTTTGGGCTTTGAGCTACGAGCTGCGAGCTACGAATGATCGATTGGGCGTCACTTCCTTAACAATCGGCCGTCATCGAATGGGGATGATTGGCTGAGTCCACGCGACTTCCACCTCTCCGGCTTTGTATGGATTCGTCTTCACCTTGGACGAGATGATCTTGGCGCGAACATACAGCTCGTCTCCGACGAACGTGTACGACGGAGATGGACCGGCCACCTCCGCCAACACGATACCGATGTCCTCGCTGTACTGGAGTGCCACGGGAGCGTCCGGATCTGGGTTGTCTAACGGGATCGCGGGTGCGTAGCCGCTTCGGGTTCCGATGAACTGCGTGTTGTAGGTGACGCCATCTTCTTGCTGGATGTCGATCGCGATTGCCGCGTCGGCGACACGGATGTCAGTTAGCACGACGCCGCTCGAGCCGTAGAAATCGCCGGCTTCCATGGCGGCGATCAGATCGTCGGGGGCCAGACGCGCGGATCGGACCATCACCCACCCGCGGCCAGGATTGGCATGAGCGGAGTCGAGGTCGCGGTAGTGGTGAGCGTCATCCACTGCGATGCCGTACATCATCTCTGCCCCGCCGCTCAGCCGCTGCGCGAGCAAGATATCCCACATACGCTCGGTGCTCGGCCGGTCGTCGTCACCGTAGTTGTTGACAGCCGGATGGCCATTGTACACCTCGAAAAAACGCTCCCCCTCCAGTGCGATGAGGTCCTCGACCTTGATGGCCCACCCGAAGTTGGGATGGTTGATGTGGGGGAACATCGCCTGACCGGTTCGGCGGCGCTGATCCAGCACCGCGTCGACGTTGTTCTGCATCACCTCTCGGACACTGCCACCGCCCTGAGGCTCGATCAACTCGGCGATGTTGGTGGCGTTCACGTGAATTGGCTTCGACTCGAAGCGGTCCGTAATCTCTTCACTCTGGATCAGTAGGAAGCCGCCAACCTCCTCGAACAGCACCCGGTACTCCTCGAGCGTTTTCAGACGGGCGAGAAGTGTGCCGTTGTCTTGACGTTGCTCCACCCAGTCTGTCCCGAACTTTTCCAGATAGTCCTCGAAGGCCACCATGCCGCCGGCGCTCGCTGCAACGTCGATCCATCGATCGCCTTCGGCGAGCGTGTTGTGGTCCGACAAGGCGACGAAATCGTAACCCTGGTCCTTGTACCAGCCGACGATGGCCTCGGGATAGTCGTCCCCGTCGCTCCAGAGGGAGTGTGTGTGAAGGTTGCCCTTCCACCACCGAAGGTCGCGGGACTCTCCGCCGCACGAGGCGAGTGCTGCCACCGCGACGGCAAGAACGCAGAATGGGAGCGACGACCTAGGCTTCATGGCGCAAACATGACGCCGAAAACGGCATCACGCCAATCCGCTATCAAGTTGGTCGATGGGGTGCGCTCTCGATGTGGGATTACCGGCGCAGGCCTCGTCGTGCTCACGTCGGTTCCGGCTCCGTCGTCCACGCGGTGCCGTGCAAACCAACTACAAAATCGGCGCCGAAAGCGAGCGATGGCGTCAGAAAACCAGAATCCGCGGATACCTCCCCATTGAAAACGCGCGTTACGGAAGAGACAGCGGCGTCGGCAGTGAAGGCGTAGGGGTTCGGCGTGGTGAGTTCCGCAGTGGCCGCTTCGCCTTGCGCGTTCCGCACTTCACCCCAGACCTGCGCCATCCCCTCCGTAAGCTGTTGTGGCGTCGGCCCGGTGACGGTGCGCTCGACCCGCCGCTTCAGATACCGCTGCACCAGACCGATCCGAATCGCCCACTGTACCAGCCGTATCAGGTGGGCCTTCCGGGCTCGCTTGGGATGCATCGTACGGTATACCGTTATGTCCGGTATACCAGTCGAGTAGTACGCGGTGCTGACATCGCCCCACGGGATCGACAAACAAGAACGGCTCTTGTCCGAGAATGGGACGTCGCGCAAAAGGCTGCCCATGGGCACTTCGACGATTTGCCCGCCTCGCCGCACCAGATTGGGATACCCCATGCTTTCGACGACACTCTTGGCGGTGCCCTGGGTGATACTACCCGTGGTGCGGAACGCCAGCTCCAGTGTGGTGGGTCGATCGATGCACGATGCAAGTCGAGCGGCCAGACAATCCGTGGGCACCACGTCAAAGCCAACGCCCGGAAGGATGATTATTCCGGCGTTTCGCGCCTCTTCGTCCCGCGTGTGCAACGACTCGAAGACGCGAATCTCACCCGTGATATCGAGATAGTGCGCGCCCGTCTTCAGACACCCATCTACCATTGGCCGACTGGTGGCAGAGTAAGGCCCAGCGGAATGCAGCACAAGCGTCACGTCCTCCAACCCGCTCGTCACGAGATCCGGATTTTCGAGACCGAAGGCACGATGTTCGAGTCCGAGTTCCTTGGCCAGGCTCGATACCGGTTCGCTGCGGCGGCCTGCCAACACCGGGGTCATCCCCCGAGCGACGGCCTCTCGCGCAATCAGCTCGCCGGTGTATCCATACGCGCCGTAGATCATCCATCGCTGGTTCACGCGAAGAGCATAACGCGCCGGCTTCTAAGCGCCAGTGGCACCGCCATTCGTTGCCCGGAGGCTAACTTGGTCGTAACCGCCAAGCCAAAGCTGTCAATTAGCGGGACGGTAGCCGGCTGCGTCCGGTCAGCCGCTGATAATCGACCCCCGGCGGTAACCCCTGGGGAAATCGCGTGTGCGGAGGTAAGTCTCTCCATGCGTCGATGTTCTCCCAGCGCGCGCCGGCGATCGACGGGGCAGCAGCAGCCCCCACGAGGCCCCAGAGAAGACCTGTTCCAATAAACACGCCACCACAATCCTCTGTCACTGTGCTGCACGCCGCGGTCAGCGCGGCACCGGTCACCAGCGCGCCGATGCCCGCCCAGGCCCACGCCATCCCCGCACCCATCTTCTTACGATTCACGCGTACTCTCAACACGGCGCGCCTCGGTACGGACACCAGACGTCCAGGCAGCAGCAACCACAGACTGTCACGGCTCGTGGCAATCAGCTCTCCCTCCTCCAATGGAACCCTGCGACCGGCAAAGGGCTTCAAGCGCACGGTGCTCCCCAAAATCTTGGTTGAGTCCATCTGCGCGGCCGCAGGATTGTACAATAGTGCCAGCAGTGCCAGGATCGTTATGACGACTCGCATGATCACCTCCCGAACCGGCTGTTCCAGAAATTCACCTCGAAATCCGCCTCGCGAAGCTTGTACTCACCAGCGAGCGCCTTGAGCGCAGCTTCAGGATGCATCAGCATCAGCGCAACCATGGCCGGATCCTCTTCTGCCAACCACTCCGCCCGCATCCACTCGTAGTAATAGCCGCTACTCTCCAGGAACAGCTCATACCGGTCTGCATCGCTGGGAAGCATGAAGCTCAGTCGGTACTCATCCCCCGGGTGGGTAAACAAGTACCTGTTGGCGTCGTGAAGAATCGCGCGTTCTTCTCCGGGTTTGCCCTTCAAACGTTGCACCTCAAACGGGTCCAGCGCCGTCGCCGTCGTGGGGGAAGCCGTAACGAGCCCGACGTACCCAACCCGCCAACTCCCGCGCGCCATCTTCAAGCGAACCCGTACCGAGTCTGACGCCGGCGGGAGCGTGAAAGGAACCATCTGCACATCCGTGGCGATGGGGCCGGCTTCACTGAAGTTTCCAATCGCATGCCACGGCCCCGAGTCCACGGCAATGGACACCTCGATGGACCCTACGATGTTCGCCATGCGCCACGCCGCTCGTCGCGAGAAGGGATCGCCGCGCTCGAGCGTCGCCAACCACGCGGCGGCCTCGCTACCCATGTAGGCCATCATCTGATACAGCAGGAACGTCGACACGAACGCCTGTCGTGCCTCGAGGACGAGGCCCACGTTGCCCGCGGCGGCAGGGAACACCAGCTCGACGGTTTCCCGGATGCCCAGGTCGGTCGAGTCGGTGAGGGACCTGTATTCGAGAGAGTCACGGTACAGCAGATCCCCCAGGCAGTCTCCATGAGGGCTCCGGCATCTCACCGCACGCAGCGTTCCCGATGCCCTGTAGAAATCACCCTCAGCCGTCGCAAAAATCTCTGCGTGCGCCGGCTTCGGCACCACATGGAGTTGCACATAACGAACGGCATGAGTCTCCAACGCCTCATTCGTCATGCGAACATCGACGCGGACTCCGCCCGGCCGAGACACGCCGAGCGCGTCGACGTCTCGTGCTTCGAGGACTTTGGCTATGCTGGACGAGAACCCTTCGGCACGGGGTCGGTCGGTGCTCACGTCGTCTAGGTAGAACGTCGGGCAGGATCCGAAACACGATTTCGGATCGGCTACGCAGGTGAGGGTGACCGCACCCCACACGGTTGACCATACCGCCAGGAGCGGGATCCCGAACGGAGCCACACTTCTTGGCTCGTTCGTCTCGGCGAAGATGACCGAATCCATGGGCACGCTGAACGTTCCGCGAGACACCACTTGACGGTCGATACCGTGCAAGGCTCCGCTGCCGACTATCACGGAATCCGCCAGCTCGAAATGCCAAGCATCGAGCGCGTACAGCTCGCCGCTCATCAGGTGGAGTTTGACAGGCGCCTGTGTATTGCGAATGTGAGGGATCGCATCGACCTCGTACAGCTGGCGGCGGCCTACGTTGCATGCGCTCGATGTCAGCACACACAGGAGCACCGATACCTTCGCAGCTTGTCGCAGCCTTCGCATGGTGTCTTCCTCGATTGCGGGTTGGCGCTGGACTTCGCAGGATACCGGTCGGCCCGGCATCCGCTCGGCACCGTAGCACCGGGGCGTCAAGCCAGCGTCAAGCGGCGGCCAGATCGCCTAGGGAAGCCACTGAAAAAGTGCCGCGTATTGCGCGTCGGTTCGAGCGTTAATAAACGCTCGCTCGGCAGTGCAATGCGCCTTGACGAAGGCGCCCTAACGCCGCGATGGCGTGCTCGTCAGCACGCAACCGCGATAGCGGCCGAGCGCGGGTTTGTTAACCCGCGAACCCTCGGCGGTCGGCGCAACCCCCTGTAGAGAACGGTCTTTACGGACGAATCTTCCTAACAGGTGTCCTAGGAAGGTTCTGGAGGAGGTCAATTTGTTGCTTCCCCAAAACCACGCGGTAGTAGTCGCGGAGCGAGCTTCCGGCTCCGACGCGTATGATTTGACGGCAACACAGGCAAGCAGAATGGCCAGGGATTTCGACGGCTGGCGAGTCGTGGAAAAGACTCCGACAAGCTTGGGGATCG
>JADFPO010000208.1 GCA_022562295.1 Gemmatimonadota bacterium | reverse complement strand
CGGGACAGCGCCCAGAGCCAGAGCTTCTGACCCGGCATCTCCTCGTAGCGCGACCAGTGGCCGAAGCCGTAGTCGTCGTCGTGGTAGTAGCCGCCGAAGAAGTCGTTCAGCTCGCCCACGACGTGATAGGACTTGTGTCCGGCAAACCGGTTGTTGTCGTAGACTGGCAGGAAGCGGCCGGCGCTGTCGACGGGCCACGTACGCTCCGCTCCCGGGTGGGTGAGAAAAGCGTTCCCCGGTATGAACATCTCGAGGTCGTCGCGCGCGAACGCCGCCGCCGTCATCCAGTTGTAATAGGGCTGCTCGAGCGTGGTGGGGTTGTACCACAGGACGTTGGTCTCGAAGTAGGCGCGGTCGGCGGGCAGGCGGATCTCGACGCGCCAGTGCGTGCGGGACGGCAAGTCCATCGCCCCGACGATACAGCTCACGCTCCCATCGGGGTTCTCGCGCAGTACGTAATCGACGGGTGTGGCGGTGGACGGTGTGTGGCCGATCACGCCGAAGTTGAATTCGATCCCGCCAGAGGTCCACGGCCCGCGCAACGAGATGTTGCGGAACTTCATCACCTCGTTGCGATAGATGAATTCATGGCCGGTGCGCTTCACGACGGCCCCCCACACCTTGCCGCCCGCTTCGGGGAGCACGAAGACTTCGATGAGATCGTTCTCGAGGTGAATCACCTTCCACTCACGCGGCACACCGTCCTGGGCGTAGCCCTGGAAGGAATGGTACGGGTACAACCGGGCGTCGCGCGTCAGGATAGGGATCGGATTGGGCTCGGAGAACGGATAAGTCGTGATGATCCTCGTCTCTTCCGAGATGCGTGCGGTCTGCGCGGCGGAACCCGTCCACGTAAACGCGAGCGCGGCAAACAGTGAGACTGCGATGTGAGACGGCGTCATGATTTCAGATTTCAGAATGCAGATTGACGATTTGCGATTGCCCCTCAGCCCCACCCGGTGGTAAATGTGGCATCGGAAATCGCCGATCGCCATGCGGGCCCCTCTGCCCCGCTCCCCAATTGGCCACGGAACCCACGGAATCCACGGAATTCATGGGCACCATGTCCCGCTTCTTTTTGTGTTTGGGTTTGCTCACCGGGATGGTTTTGGACGCTCGAATCGTGTGTTGTTAGGGGAGATCGCTTCGAAGAAGCCTGGAAACGAAGAAGACAAACAAACTACGAGTTGTGAGCTGTGAGCGGTCTTAGCCGTCCTAGACCGTCTTAGACCGTCCTTGACCGTCTCCGATTGTCTCGACTAGCGGAAACAACAAATTGGCAACACGTTATGTGGCGGCCCCTCCGCTTGATGGGCTCGCTAGTGTGGTTTCGCCATTGTTTCTCCAGTGATAGCGAGGAATTCATGACCCGCACCCGCTCGCTCGTCCGCCTGTCGTCCATCGTCGGCCTGGTCTGTGCCACGGCCGCAATGCCTCGGAACGCCGCGGCACAGGACGATGGCCTGCAGAAGCTCACCCTCGACCGATATCTGGACATGGAATCGGTCTCCAATCCTCAGATCTCGCCGGACGGCGCGCAGATCATCTATACGCGCGGCTGGATCGATCGGGTCAACGACCGGCGGAAATCGGCCCTCTGGATCATGAATGCTGACGGGTCCAAGAACCGGCGGCTGCTCGAGGGCGGTGGGGTGCGGTGGTCGCCCGATGGCACGCGGGTCCTGTTCACGAGCGGTGATTCTTCGGGCTCGCAGATCTTCGTGCGATGGATGGACGGCGAGGGCGCCGTCAGCCAAATCACCCACCTGGAGAACGGGCCGTCCAACGCGCGCTGGTCACCCGACGGCAACTGGATTGCATTCACCAGCCGCGTGAATGACAAGGCGGAGTTCGCCGGCGTTCAGCTCCCGTCTCGGCCCGAGGGCGCGAAGTGGACCGGCGAGCCCAAGGTGGTCGAACGAGCCGGCTACAGGCGCGACCGGAGGGGATTTATCGATACGGGGTGGACGCACCTGTTCGTGGTGCCTGCCGAAGGGGGCACGCCTCGGCAATTGACGGACGGCAACTGGAACCACAATGGCGTGGCATGGAGCCCGGACGGAACCGACATCTATTTCACCTCGTACCGTGCCGACGACTGGGACCGCCCTTCCAACTGGCAGGAATCGGAGATCTATGCGGTCGCGGTGGTGACGGGTGAAGTGAGGCAATTGACTCGCCGTCGCGGTCCCGACGGCCAACCCGTCCCCTCACCCGACGGGCGGCTCATCGCGTACCGCGCCGGCGACGAACACCAAGACACGTATCGCAATCAGCAGATATACGTCATGAACCGCGACGGATCGGGATCGCGCATGATCTCCGGCGACTACGATCGCCAGTCGGGCGGCCTACAATGGGCGCCAGACGGTAGCGGGCTTTACTTCAACGTTCGCCGTGAGGGGTATCACGGTCTGCATTTCGTTTCGCTCGACGGCGGCGTCACTCAACTCACCGAGGGCAAACAGCTCTTGGCCTTATCGTCGTTCACGGACGACGGTACCGCCGTCGGAACGATTGTCAGCGCGCACGAACCCGGGGACCTCTATCGCTTCTCGTTGCGCAATCCCAATGACGCGACGCGGCTCACCGAGGTGAACGCCGACGCGCTCCACGGCGTCACGCTCGGCGAGGTGGAAGAGATATGGTACGAGTCGGACGAGTTCAGTGTCCAAGGCTGGATCGTCAAACCCCCTGACTTCGATCCGTCGCGCAAATACCCGTTGATGCTCGCCATCCACGGGGGCCCGCACGGGATGTACAACGGCGGCTTCAACTTTGCCTTTCAGGAGCATGCCGCCAACGACTACGTGGTCCTCTACACCAATCCGCGGGGAAGCACCGGCTACGGCACCGAGTTCGCCAACGCCATCAACCACGACTACCCCGGCGCCGACATGCCGGACCTGATGCGCGGCGTAGACGAGATGCTGAAACGCGGGTACGTCGACGAGGACAACCTGTTCGTGTACGGATGCTCCGGCGGTGGTATCCTCACGACGTACATCGTGGGCAATACCGACCGCTTCACGGCCGCGTCGGCGAATTGCCCGATCGTGAACTGGATGTCGGCCATGGGTACGTCCGACGCCATCAGGTACACGAGGACGTTCGAGAAGCCGTTCTGGGAGGACCCGACCGAGTGGATGGATCGGTCATCGATCTTCTACGTCGGCAACGTCACCACGCCGACGATGTTGATGACGGGTGTGCGGGATCTGCGAACGCCCATGGGCCAGACCGAGGAGTTCTACCAGGCACTCCAGTACGTCGGTGCACCCACCGTCATGTTGCGGTTCCAAGGCGAATGGCACGGCACGAGTTCCAAACCGTCCAACTTCATGCGCACCCAGCTCTACCTGAGGAAGTGGTTCGCGAAATGGGGGACGCACGAAGAGCGAATGACAAGCTGAGTGGGCTATGAGCTTTGGGCTTTGAGCTTTGAGCTGCGAACCGACCCCGATTCGTCTTCGACCGTCCCGATCGTCTCAGACCGTCTCAGACCGTCCCTGACCGTCCTC
>JADFPO010000022.1 GCA_022562295.1 Gemmatimonadota bacterium | reverse complement strand
GGACGGCAGTGTCCTGAGTTTCACGTTAGTCACGACGGTGCTTGCCGCGTTCGCATTCGGAGTTGCTCCGGCCTTCGATTCGTCGATGCGCTACGGACGCGAACTGCTTCAATCGCGTGGCGCTGGATCCGTCGAGCGCGCGCGTCTCCGCGCCACGCTTGTCGTCTCGGAGGTCGCGCTGTCGCTCATACTGCTCGTGGGAGCAGGTCTCCTGTTCAAGAGCTTCGTTCGCCTGCAACAGGTTGAACCCGGCTTTCAACCGGAAGGCGTACTCGCGTTCGACGTGACGCTGCGTCATCCCGGCAGCTACCGCGGACCGGCGGCGCGAAGCCGCTTCGTGCAACAACTCCAAGAGCGCGTAGCGGTATTACCAGGTGTGACATCGGTGGGGCTGGTGGGGAGACTGCCGCTGGGCGGTCGCGAATGGACGCAGCCATATGGCCTCGAGGGCCAAGCCGTACAAGACTGGAACGCGAACGCAGCCAACTTCCGGGTGATCACCGCCGGCTATTTCGACGCTATGGGAACACGGCTGTTGAGTGGACGGTTTTTCGACGCCGCAGACGACCGTCAGGATCGGCGGGTGGCGATCGTCGACGAAACCATGGCCCAGCGAATCGCTCCCAGCGGGAGCGTCATAGGACGGACGATCGGGTTTCCGTTGGACGGTGATGCCGTGTGGGCGGAGGTCGTGGGAGTGGTGGAAAACGTGCATCACGAAAGTCTGCGAAGCCGCAGCCGCGAAACGTTGTATGTCCCGTACCGACACGAGGCTTCAAGAGACGTGTCATTTGTGGTGCGCACAGCTGCGAGCCCGGCCGGCTTGATCGGCCCCATCCGCAGGGAAGTACAAGCGCTGGCCTCCCACCTTCCGATCTACAACGTCCGAACCATGACCGACTACCTCTCCGACTCCATCGGCGCGGAACGTTTCGCCGCCACCCTCGTCGGCGTGTTCGCAGTGATCGCGGTGGTGCTTGCGTCGGTCGGCCTCTATGGCGTGATCTCCTACTCGGTGCAGCAGCGCACGCAGGAAATCGGGATTCGCATGGCGCTGGGGGCTGAGCGTACGTCGGTGTTGCGACATGTGGTGGCCGGCGGGATGGCGTTAGCCGGCACCGGCCTCCTGGTGGGGATCGTTGCGTCGGTCGGCCTGTCGCGCTTTGCGTCTGCTCTGCTGTTCGAGGTACGCCCCACGGACATCACGACCTACGCAGGCGTTTCGTCCGTGCTGATGGTGGTGGCATTCCTCGCGTGCTACCTGCCGGCACGCCGCGCGAGCGCGGTGGATCCGATGGTGGCGCTTAGGAGTGAGTAGCGAGTGGTGAGCGGTGAGTAGTGGGGGTTTGGACAAAACCCAAGGCTCGTAGCTCGTAGCTCGAGGCTCGTAGCTCAATCAAAATGCTTCTCCCAACGCCAAATAGAATCCTGAACTACTTCCCGCCATTGCGAGATCCATTCGGATGTTCACTCTTTCGCTGGGCACCAGAGCAAATCGCAGGCCGCCGCCCCCGGCGAACCGGAATCGGTCTAGGCCCAAAAGACCGACCGACGGGGCTACCTGCCCGACACTGCCAAAGGCCACCGCGCCGAGCCGCCACACTAACGGCAGCCGGTATTCGACCTGGGCGGCGATGAGTGCATGATCGCGATAGCGACCCGTGAAGAACCCACGCATGAGGTTACTCCCACCGAGTCGAGGGAGTTGCGTGAACGGTGCGCCACCCGACGCCACAGCGGCGTAGCCACGCACGGCCAGCACATGGGAACGCGCCAGCGGGATGAACTTGCGCGCGTCGATGCGGAATCGATTGTAGCTGTAATCGCTTCCCCATACGCCTTGCGAAGTCGTCGCGTCGATTCGCCGATAGGATCCGGTTGCCGGGTAGTTGATGTTGTCGCGACTATCCCACACGGCCTGAAACCCCAGGGCCGGCGCCCAGCCCCCAGCACTTCCCACCACACCTCCAGCCGCCAGCGCTCCCCCCGGCAGGGTTTCCAACAGTTTCTGCTTGATTACCTCGAGATGCGCGCCAAAGTAAAAGTCGTTTCGTACGCGACCGAGCACCTCGAAGTAAAGCCGAAGCGTACCGGTCGTATAGAGCTCCTCTGCACTGTCCGGGGTGTCGTTGCCTATTCCATAGAACTTGTCCGGGTACTTGAAGTACTCGAGCGACCCGCTCAGCTCGTATTGGCGGTCCTGCAAGTAGAGCCGAGGCCGGACGAGCGCGATGACCTGCTTGTTCTGCGTATAGATCAGCGCCGCGAGTATGTTCGACGACCGGGTCGTGGGCGAGTTGCCCGGAAGTCTGAAGAAGCCTTGCAGTGCGAACCCGGCTGCGAGTCTCGTCTCAGGCGTGTAGTAGACAGATGGCAGGAGCGCCCAGCTACTGCCCTTGGCGGGAAGAGAATCGGCCGGCTCAGCGGTCTGTGCCTGCGCCCTCCCCTGCCCCATCACGGTGCAGGTGCACACGAGAAGGGCCGCGCGACCGAGCACCCCGATAGATCCCGATGGCCGAGAGACGAGTCCCGGCCGGCTGTCACCCACCGCCGGGCCCATCGAACGTGTTCGGCAGAGGTACCGCAGCGGGAGTCATTGCAGTGGGTCCTTACCCCGAACCCCTCGGGCCGGCGACGGAGAAATTGCTTGAAACCGAGCGACTAAGGTGCAGGCTTCAGGTGCCGCCGTCAAACCAATTTGTCATTATGTTGCAGCAGCGGGCGCTGCACGTGGTCACCGGCCACAGACGGCTCCGCCGAATCCAATCACCGACCTCATGTACGACCGAATCGACACTATTCTCGATACCACTCCGATGTCGCGAGATGACGGGGACACGATCGGCAACTCGCGGGAGGGCCGCACCATCCGGGCATTTCGGATCGGGCGCGGGCTCCAGCGGATCAGTCTGATCGGGGGTTGCCACGCCGACGAACCCGTCGGGCCACGCATGCTCCGCCACCTCGTCGCGCATCTTTCATCCTTGCCCCCCGACGACCCGCTGCTGTCTACAAGACAGTGGTGGATCATTCCGCACATCAACCCCGATGGCGAGGAACGCAACCGCGCCTGGTACGGAGACGACGACGACGCGTACGACCTGGTCACCTACCTCTCACACGTGATTCGAGAGCTTCCCGGCGACGACATCGAATTTGGATTCCCCCGTGACAGCGACGACGCTGGAGCACGGCCGGAAAACCGGGCGGCGTTTGACTGGTGGCACAGGGCACCGCAACCGTTCGCCCTCCATGTGACGTTCCACGGCATGGCCTTCGCTGCGGGCCCGTGGTTTCTCATCGAGAGGGCTTGGAAGGATCGTTGCAAGCAGCTCAAGGAGCGCTGCGTCGCTCGGGTCGAGGAAATGGGTTACATGTTGCACGATATCGAACGGAACGGCGAAAAGGGTTTCTTTCGCCTCGGCCGCGGGTTTTGCACGCGGCCAGACTCGCGCTACATGCGCGAGCATTTTATCGCTCTGGGCGATCGGGAAACCGCCGATCTGTTCCGCCCCAGTTCCATGGAAGCGATCCGTTCAATGGGCGGGGATCCGCTGACGCTGGTGTCCGAGATGCCGCTGTTCATCACGCCCGGCGTCGGGCGGCAGCTAGGGCCCCCCGATCCCGTCGCCAAGGCATGGAAGGAGCGGATCGACGGATGGAGATCCGTGTTGCGCGCCGGAGGCGAGCCTGACGAAGTCGAAACGGACGCGCTCGAACACCGGCTCGTCGCGATGCCGGTGCGCGATCAGATGACGTTGCAATTGACGTTCCTCGCTGCGGGGTTGGACCAGGTAGAGTAGGAGCATCAGTGTAACCACGGGTAAACCCGCGGCTCGGCGAACTGACTGTCGCCAAGGCGACTCCGCCGAACACGTCGCTTTCAGCCAACGGTGTAGTCGAGGACCGAATTTTCTACGGTGAAAGTCGCCGACCCCGTAGCGTTCGTTGTGACTGGGTTGCGGAACTGCCTCCGACCGTCCGCTGCCGCCGTGAACAATGCGGCGACCACCGCCGCGGTGTCCAACGTCACCGTGAACAACTCATGGACCACGTTGGCGCCACTCAGTGACGCGGAAAAAGTTTCTGCAGAAGGTCCCGTACCATCATTGGCGCATGCGGTCATTAACGCCAGCATTGTAATAGCCATGACAAATCTTGGCTTACTCATATGGCCTCGTTCTGGGCGGGGATGGGGATGGGGGATAGGGGATAGGGGATGGGTAGTAGGATAGGGTTTGCTCAGCGTCTATTCCTGTTCGACGTCACCAAAAAAAGTGATACCACCGCTATCCCCCATCCCCTATCCCCTCACCGCGGTAGCCGTGGCACCGTCGGCGGCGGCCGGCGGTGCTTCGTCGCCTGCTCGTACGAATAGGCGATCGCAATCAGTGTCGGCTCCGACCATGCGTCGCCCAAGATCTGCAACCCCGTCGGCAACCCGTCGTACACGAACCCCATCGGCACCGTGATGGCGGGAAAGCCGGTGTGCGGTGCCAGGTCTTGACTGTTGTCGCCGTGCGGCGTGTTGAGGTCGCCGATGAGCCGCGGCGGGTTGCTCCAGGTGGGATACACCATGGCGTCCAACTCGTGCTGCGCAAGCACACGCCGGACACCGGCGCGTAGCAGCCGGCGGTTGGCATCCGCCCGCTGGCACGCGGCGTTCTGCTCGGGCGGTTCGTCGATACCCATGAAACGCTGCAGGCTGGACCGGATCGAGGGATGGAAGCGACCCGATCTGATGATGTCGCCCAAACTCCTCACCGGAGCGTCAGGACCCAAGCTCGCGAGATAAGCGTTGATGTCCGTCCGGAATCGCGGGCACCAGCGCGCACCTCTCGGAATGTCGTCCTGCTCGGGAATTCTCACGGGATCGATGACGACGGCTCCTTCCCGCCGCATCACGTCGAGCGCCTCTTCGAACCTTCGAAGGATTTCCGGATCCGCCGTTTCGGTATTGGAGATCTGCCTCAGCACGCCGATGCGGGCGCCGTTCAGACCGTCCGCACGCAAGAACTCCGCGTAGCTCTCTTCCGTCCTCCCGCGACTGTCCGCCGTCACCGGATCGGCAGGATCGAAACCGGCGATCACGTCCAGCACCGCGACCGCGTCGGCCACGGTTCGCGCCATCGGGCCCCCGATGTCCCGATCCAGGTAGAGCGGAATGATGCCGTCGCGACTCGTCAGCCCCATCGTGGAGCGGATTCCCACGAGAAGATTGTGGGACGACGGCCCGCGAATCGAGTTGCCCGTGTCCGTGCCGATGCCCACCGTACCGAAGTTCGAGGCGACCGCCGCTCCGGTGCCGCCGCTCGATCCCGCCGGCACGCGGTTCAACGCGTACGGGTTCCGGGTGTGACCCGGCAACGCCGACCCCACGGTGTGGTACGGCGAGAACGCAAACTCGGCCATGTTGGATTTGGCGAGGACGATGGCGCCGGCCTCCCGCAACTTCCTCACCTGATACGCGTCGTCGGGTGGGATGGAGCCTTGCAACGACAGCGAGCCCCCCGTGGTCGGCAGGTCGTGCGTGTCGTAGTTGTCCTTGACGATCACCGGGATACCGTGCAGCGGCCCGATGAATCCCGAGTCCGCAAACGCCCGGTCCAGCTCGTAGGCCCGATCGCGCGCGCGTGGATTGACGAGGATTATGGCATTGATCGCGGGGCCTCGCTTGTCGTACGCCTGAATGCGTCTGAGATAGTGCTCGACCAATTGACTAGCGGTGAGACGACCGGCTTCCATCTCGGCGTGGATCTCCGCGATCGTGGCTTCCTCGATCGTCAGAGGCTGGGCCTCTTGTTGCTGCGTGCGGGCGGCGGCGGAACCCGTCACGGTAAGACAGAGCCCGCAGGCCAGTGCCGCGCTTCGAACCATATTCCCCTCTTTCACAAGTCTTCGTATCGCCGTGGCAATCAATCGAGAAGGTAGCCCAGCGGTAAAACTCACACTAGACTGATCGTCAGCGTAACGCCTACAAATTCAGCAAGCTCCATCGGAAATAGGAGTGCATGAAGGTCATCCATACGAGCAGGATCTCCAACATACTCACCGCCGCCCTACTAGCGAGCGCGTGCGGACAAGACGCCGACCGGTCCGGAGGCGGACAGCCGGGTGGGGATGCGCCGGCGGTTGCGAACGAGTCCACTGCTCCGCCAGGTGGGGGGAAAGTGTACACCGAAACCCAGGCCGCGCGCGGCCAGACGGCCTACCAGAATCACTGCGCCTTCTGCCACCTCGACGACCTGTCGGGCTTCCGCGGCCTGCCCCTCACGGGCCCCGAGTTCATCGCGAGATGGAACGAGCCCGGAGTGACACTCGAAAACTTCCTGTCCTTCGTGACCAGCGCCATGCCCCAGGAGGAACCCGGCACGCTCCGACCGCAAGAGTACCTCGATGTCGTGGCCTACATTCTCCAAGCCAACGGTTACCCGGCCGGCGACCGCGAGCTAACGGCGGAGCCAAGCGTGTTGCGCGCTATCCGGATCGAACCACAGGAGTGAAGATGGCAGGCGGGCAGGCGGGCAGGCGGGCAGGCGGGCGGATGGGCAGGTGGGCAGGTGGGCAGGTAGGCGGAGGGTAAGCATCTGCCCCTATCCCCTATCCCCTGACACCTGGCACCCAAAGCCCCGGCACCTTCAGGCGCCGGGGCTCGTTGCTTGGGAAGACGATGCTATCGGCCTAGAAGATCGTGGTAGGCTGCTTGACCGGGCCGTTGTCCCAATCCTGCACGCTCGAGATGTTGGGCATCCCCCAGTCTTCACCGTTCCATCCTTGGAATCCGTCCATCCGGAAGATCCACAGCCCGGTCGCGCTGTCGCTGATCACGATCAGGCCGTCTTCGTTCCGCACGTCCACGCCGAACGCCCCGTTCATCACGCTGGTACCACGATAGTCCTCGGCCTGGCTCCCACCATATCCCTGCATGTGCGGGCCGCTGTAGGTGTAGTACCAACCCATCGTGATGGGGTTGGTCGGGTCTTCCATACTGAAAACCTGGAGACCGTCCTCGTACGCGGAAACGAACACATAGGGCCACCGCACTTCGTGATTGTGAGCCAGCGCCTCCCAATCCGCGGTCCATGCGCCGACCGGGCGACGAATGTTTTGTGACTCTCCACTCTGCCCCGGCCGGAGATCGAAGATCCGGAGTGGCGCGTACTGATATTCGGTCTCGGCCACCGCGTACTTCCCGTCCGGCGTCGGCGTGAACGTGTGGCCGTAGGTGATCCCCGGGGACCCGGTGATAGAGAACAACAGCTCCGGCGCTTCCGGTGTCGTCACGTCGTAGACGTGGTATCCGCCGGAGCCCGCACCGTAGAACTTGTCCTGTCCCGTCGCCGGATCGTACGCCAAATAGAAATCGTGGTATCCGCCGAAGCCGAGCGGCGACTCCGGCACCGGAATCTCCCCGATCTTGCCGTAGTCCGCATCCCCCGCGAGAAACCGGTCCATGTCGTAGATGTTCGCGTGGCTGCTGCGGACTGTCGTGACGAGCAATGCCCTCCCGGAGGAATGCTTGTACATGAACATGTTGTGGAAGCCACCCGGGGTTTCAGGCGCCCGAATGCGACCCACCTCTTTCACCGTGGAGACGTCCGGCAAACCCGTCACGTCGAAGACGACGGCACCGAGGTCGGCGTCCGCCCCTCCCTGCTGGAACTGCATCGACTGCACGTAGTAATAGCGGCCGTTGGTCTTGAAGTACTTCGCGTCCATGCCGCCGAGGCCCTGATGGAGGTCGACATCCTCGATGACCCAGCGGTAGATCACCCGTGCGTGCTCCGGATCCGACACGTCGACGATCGAGAAGCCCGCCCGCTCACGCGACTGCGCAACGTACACATACGGCCTCGACATCTCCTGCTCCATCTCGACGTCCGTGACGCGGAAGAATCCGCCGAGTGGCACGTGAGACATGATTTCCATGTTTTCGCTGCCGCCGATCTTGGGTCCCTGGCTCACGTGGGGTGTGGCGCCCCCAGGGAGGCTCTGAGCAAGCACCGTAAGCGGTGCAGCTATCAGGGCTGCCAGCGCGAGGGTGCAGAGTGAATCACGAGTACGACGCATAACGAACCTCCAAATGGTACGGGTACGGGATCAATCATAATGAATATCAGTTGCGCGCGTCAGACGGCGTGACGGTAAAAGCCATCATCATACCGGCCTCCAGGTGCTCCGCGATGTGACAGTGCATCATCCATCTTCCAGGATTGGACATCTCCACCAGCAGATCGACCGTCGACCCGGTGGGGATCATCGCGGTGTCCTTCCATGCCAAATTGCGCGTTCGGACGCCGTCCCGCTCGAGCACCAGCAGGCGTTGCCCGTGGAGATGTATGGGGTGGCCCATGGGATGGATGGAGTTGGGATCGTTGAAGAGACGGATCTTCACCACGTCGCCTTGGGTGAACTCCCAATCGATGTCCATGTTCTCGCGGCGAGTGGCGGGCTCGCGCAGTATCCAGCGGACGTTTCCCGCGTTGGAAACCCAGTTCATCATGGGCATGGCGTCGTTCATTTCCACCGGGGGAAAGTATGTCGTGTCGATACTCATGAACTGCACCACGATCGAGGGCACCTCCCCCAACCGCAGCGTCAAGACCAGCTCGTGATCGGGCGGCCGATCGAAATGGGGGCGAAACCGTTCGATGTCGGCGATGACGTCCTCGTTCTCACGCAGTACCAAGAACTGGCCCGCATAGTTCGCCTCAGCGGGGTCCTCGGACACGGTGATCGTGCCAAGCGTGTCAACGGACGCGAAAAATTCACCCCGTACGTGGTTGATGGCCTGCACGTTGTTCGTGATGGCGAACTCGCCCGGTGTGTCGAACCTGGCCTCGATCACGTAACGCTGCGCCGGCGCGATGAACACACTCTCGACCCACTCCTCCCGTTGGAACTTGCTGATGTCGGCGCCCACCACCTTCATCCGTGCGTCACCAAAAACCACGTTGTAGGAACGGGTGTTCGAGACGTTCGTGAGCAAGAACCGGACAACCTCACCTCGTTTGACGCTCAGGTGATAGTCTGGCTCGCCGTTGAGCAGGAAGAGGTTTCCGAACCGTCCCATGAGACTGAAGTTGCCGGCTTCTTCGCCGAACGGCACGATCTCTTCCCTATCCATGAAGAGATCGTCGAGTATCAAGACTTCTTCTCGATTGACCGGATTGTAATAGTCGGGATCCGGAGACTCGACGAGCATGTTCCCATACAGGCCCAGCTCCTGTTGAATGTCCTCCCGAACGTGCGGGTGATACCAATAAATACCGGGATCCGGAAAATGGATTTGGTAGACGAAGCTCTCGCCGGGTAGCACTGGGTCTTGCGTCACTCCGGGAACCCCGTCGAACCGGTTGTCGAGCCGGACGCCGTGCCAGTGGATCGTCGTCGGTAAATCGATCCGGTTGGTGAAGTTGACGACGACCGTCGCACTCTGCTTCACCACGATCAACGGCCCGGGGTACTGGCCGTTGAATCCGTACATCACGAATGTCTTCCCGTTGATCACGCGCCGCACGAGGATCGCTGCGAGATCGAGGGTGTCCCCATCCGCCAGATTTACGACTTCCCGGGGACGTGCGACGGGTAACGAAGACGGGTCGACACCGATTCCGGGGAGAAACGGAGTCATCGGCGGCCGGTATGCCATCATACCGGGAAGCATCGGCATCTGGATGGGTGGGACGGGCATGCGCCACTCGAGCGTGCGGCCGTTGCGCGCCGGTTGATTCGGTCTCTCCTGGCCGGCCGCCACCGACGGGACGATGGCGACGCCCAATAGCGTCGCGGCGAAGGATCGGGTGATACGCCGGAGTGCTACGCACCCGCGGTCAGTCATGCGGCATGGTGCTGAAAAGCTCGTGCGACTCCATGTTCTGCATCAACCCGCTGGGCGACACGCCCCGAAGCACCGTGGGGCCAGCCCGTTTCGTGACCGCTTCCGACGCCTCCAACGACACGAGGAGAATGAACTTGTTCATGGTCGAGACCCGGTAGCTGAACGTTCCCGATGGCTCGACCGGCCCGAGTTTGTCGAAGCGATCCAGCTCCGGGGTGGTGAGCCACGCGACGTAGGTCCCCCCGGAAGGCCGTGGCGCCCGCAGTCCCTCAATCGTCACCTCGAGGTCGTAGACGAGGTGCCCGTCAGCCGTGAGGGCGATCCCGAAGGGCGACTGGGCAATGCGGAGGTGACCGGCCCCCTTAGCACCCCGGGCGCGAGAGGTGGCACGTAACGGAAACTTGTAGATATCGGCGAACCGAACCGTACGGTCGGACGTGAAATCGAGTGCGGGCACGGTGGCTCCCGAGTCGTCAGCCACTCTTGCTGCCGGACTGCCGTCGATCCGGCGTGCGCCGGGTATCGCGAGCAACGGCAAGAGTACCAGGACTCTAGCGGATCCGGACCACCCCCACCCTAAGCCCAACCCCGTTGCGTGACGCGAAAACATGGGAAGATTACGAACCAACGTGACGCCTCATGACGGTAGAGTAAGGCCCAGGCATGTCCCGGAACTTGCGGCACCCCTGAAGGACGGTCAAGTCAGGGCTCTCTCGCCCACCGAGTGCGCGGGACACCGCGGCAGCACGCACATCGGGGGTCTCCTGATTTAACTTTGTATTACAAAGTACTTTATAATAAATCGCGCCCCTTGACCGCCGGACAAGTATGGAAGAACGCGTCATCCTCGTCGACGACCAGGACCGTGAAGTCGGCACGGACACGAAACTAGCGGTACACACCGCCGGGAAGTTACACCGGGCAATTTCGGTGTTCGTGTTCGACGGCGAAGACAACTTGCTCCTGCAGCGTCGGGCCGAGACCAAGTATCACTCGGCGGGATTGTGGTCCAATACGTGCTGCGGCCATCCTCGCCCCGGGGAGAACACCCACCAGGCCGCACACCGACGACTGCGAGAGGAAATGGGTGTCGAGTGCCCATTGCATCACGTTCTCTCGTTCGTGTACCAGAGCGATCTAGGAAATGGTCTCTCCGAACACGAATACGACCACGTCTTCGTGGGGCGGATCGAGGCGGAGGGGAGTGAGGGGGGGACGGGAAAACGGACACCGGTGCCGAACCCCGACGAAGTCGCCGAGTGGTGCTGGTTGCCGGTGGAATTGGTTGTCAAGGAGAGTGCGGCGCATCCCGAGAGATACACCGCATGGTTCGGAATCGCGCTGGGCAAGCTCCTCGCGCTTCACCCTTTCGGCGCCACCGTCGGATCCCCACCCCCCACCCATGCGCGGCGCGAAGGGGGGGGACGTGTTAACCAGTCGGATGGTTAGCGACGCGGCGAGAACGTGTAGCACCAGGCTTCGCCCTCGAGCACGGTTTCTCCGTCCTGTCGCGTGATGAAGACCTTCAGCTGGGTCACCGGCTTCGACTCGTGCACGCTGAGCACTTCCGCCACCGCGGTGATCGTATCGCCGATGAACACCGGGGCGGTGAATTTCCAATCTTGACTGAGAAAGACGGTGCCGGGACCCGGCATGTCCATCGCCACCAGGGCGTTCAGCAACCCTGTCGTCAGACCACCCTGAACGACCAGGCGCCCGAACTTGGTGCCTGCCGCAAACGTCTCGTCGAAATGGAGAGGGTTGTAATCGCCGCTGAGTTCGGCGAACGTTTTTACATGATCGGCCGTCAGCGTCAACTGTCTCGTCGCCGTTGCTCCAATCGTAAGCTTCATGGGCTAACTCCTAACCGATGGATCGACAGGGCGCCCACACTCCGGCGCGGCGCTCGAGCCCCAAAACGCCGACGGCCGCCGGTATATGCCGGCGGCCGTCCCCATAACCGTCACGCACGGATCAGTTCTCGGGGCGTTTGATCTCGTAGTTCGCCGGGGGCTCGGCTCCCAAGAGGTGCCTCACGAAGTAGTCCCAGCGGCGCCGTACGAAGTAGGGCTCGTTCAATCCATGCGCGCGGTCGGGCGCGAGTATGAAGTCGAAATCCTTATTGGCGTCGATCAACGCGTTGATGAGCTGGATGGTGTTGGCAGGGTGCACGTTGTCGTCCATGTCTCCGTGCATGAGCAGCAACTTGCCTTTCAGATTTTTCACAAACGTCTTGTTCGCAGATTCCTCGAAATTGTCCGTACCCTTCAGGCTATCACTCTCCATCTCACCTTGATACTTCTCCGCCCAATAGATGTTGTAGCTGCGGTTGTCGTGGTTCCCCGCGCCGGAGACCGCCACCTTGAAGAAATCGGGGTAGCGGAACATGGCGTCCGTCGACGCGAAACCGCCGCCGGAGTGCCCGTAGATGCCAACCCGATCCAAGTCGATGAACGGATACCGGGCGGCGAGTTGCTTGATGGCGGCTACGTGGTCCGGAAGGCCGTTGTCGCCAAAGTTTCCGTAATAGTTGTCGTGGAGCGCCTTGGACCTCAGCGGCGTGCCAAGGTGATCGAGTTGGATCACCACGAATCCGAGCTGAGCCAACGCGAAGTCCTCACCACCGCCCTTGAAACGCCAGCTGCCCACGCTGCCGACCTGTGGACCGGGGTAGATGTGACTGATGATCGGATACTTCTTGGTCGAATCGATGTTCGGGGGGAAGTAGATGACCCCGTACAGATCCGTCATCCCGTCGCGCGCCTTGACCGAGAAGACTTCGCCCGGTTTCCAACCGATCTCGCCGAGGCGGGAGATGTCGGCCTCCTCGAGCGTGCGAACGATGCCGGCGTCGGGCTTGGTACGGAGGACCGTGACCGGCGCAGCCTCGATTCGGGAATACGTGTCCACGAAGTATTGCCCGCCGGGTGACCACCGAATCGTGTGATCCGCATCTTCCGGTGTCAGGAGGGTGAGTCCCGAGCCGTCAAAATTCACGCGATAGAGGTGGGCGTAGTAAATATTGCGGCCCGGCTCCCTCCCCCGCCCTGTGAAGTATATCTGCTGCCTCGTTTCGTCGACGTGATACACGGTTCCAACCGTCCAGGGGCCCGACGTAATCTGGTTGATCAGATTGCCGTTTCCGTCGAAGCGATAGAGGTGCGCCCAACCGTTTCGTTCGGACCACCATATCACGTCACCGCCGTCGTCGCTGACATACCAGCTCGAGGGGCCACGCTGGCTCAGCTCCACGAACGTGGGGCTCGAATCGCTCACGAGGACGCGCGCCGCTCCCGTCGCAGCGTCGATCTCGGCGAGGTGGACGCTCTTCGAACCTCGGGTGAAGTAGGTGACGTACAGATTCTCAGAGTCGGGCGACCACGTCGAGTCCGGCGCGGACCCGCCGAACGATAGCTGAGTCGGCCGCGGCTCGACCTCAGGGGCGACGTTGCTCACGACGCGCACGATCGGCCTTCGACCCACCGCGACGCCGCCATCGGCGGCAGGTCCCCGCATGTCGCTCGAGGCGTCCGCGGCGATATCGGTATCGATGGTGATGATGTGAAACCCGGGATAGGGGATGATGGAATCACCCGGCAGGGCATAGGGCTGCGAAAAGTGCCGAGGCCGCTGTGATGTGTACGAGATGTAATGCATGTGCTTCACGTCTCGCTCGTCGCGGCGACTCACAACGAGCCGGCGGGAATCCGGTGACCAACGAAGGTTCGGTCGCCGGTTGCGCAGGGCGCGGCCACCCCGCCTCCGCTGGTTGGGCCGCGGCTCGTTGAACCCGTACGCCCAGTACTTTTCACCGTCCGTAGTCAGCTGCGTGGTGTCCCCGCCACCCTTTGGGCGAATGTACAGATTGTAGTCCATCGCGAACGCTTCCCACTGCCCATCCGGCGACTCCACGAACGAGTTCGAGGGAGTGCCGCCGGACCTCAACACCCCACGCTGATCGCGCTCCTCATCGCCACGCCAATCCGAACTCTCGATGTTGCAGACATATGTCTGCAAATCGCAATCGAACGTCTTCCGCTTTGCGGTGAACTCTATCGCGGTCTCGTCGCGCAGAAACTCGAAACTGCTAAAGGGAAGCTTGTCGGGATTGAACGAAGTATCCGCCGCGAGACTCATAGAGGCTGCCATGCGGTAATGGTCGAAGAGGGCTCCCTGCGTGTTGCGCGCAGGATCCACGAGCACGAACTGATAACCGTTGCCGGTCTTGTTGCGGTACCAGAATCGTGTGTTGTCCTCCATCCACTCCGGCACCACCTGATCGCCTGAGATCAGCCGGGACGTGTGCCAAGTCAAGAACCGCTCGGCCCGGTTGTAGTCCACCTGCTGCGCCCACGTCGTCGAGGCCGTCATGCCGGCCACGAGGCCGAGCAGGAGCGTGACGCGAATTGTCCATCTGAGAGAAACGCGGATCATCATGCACCCCTTTTTGCGAATTTCGCCACCGGACCATCAACCCCCCAGGGATATTGAGCCGCAGGACGCCGTCGCGCAACACGGAACCGGCGGGCGTTAGGACGGGAACGAGTCAGGCGGCGCCGTGGTTCTCGATCCTCGGATGGCGGTCCCGCCTGCGGGTGCGGGTCTTTAGATTGTTCTAGCAGTCAACGAACCGAAACCCAATCATGGCGATCATGCAAACCAGCAAACCGGCATCCCAAAGCCCAAGGCGGATCGTGTCGACCGTCGCTCCGCTTTTGGCCCTGATGGTCGCAGGGCCAGGACTTCACGATGAGCTGCTGCACACGGCGAGGCAGGACTCCCAGGCCGAACCGAATCCGTTCGTCGTGCTCGAGACGAGCCTCGGCAACATTACGATCGAGTTGTTCCCGGAGAAGGCACCCAAGACGGTGGAGAACTTCCTCACGCTGGTTCGCTCCGGGTTCTATGACGAGCTGCTGTTTCACCGCGTCGTGAATGAATACGTGATCCAGACGGGAGCGCTCGGAATGGACGGCCAGCCTCGGCAACACGAGGTCGCCCCCATCGAAAACGAGGCCGCAAACCGGATGAAAAATCTGCGGGGCGCGGTGGCCATGGCCCGGGGACCTGATCCGCAGAGCGCCGACACGCAGTTCTTTATCAACGTGAGAAACAATCCCAGTTTGGATTTTAAGGCATTCACGCGACAGGATTGGGGCTACGCGGTGTTCGCGTATGTGGTGGAGGGGATAGATGTGGTGGAAGAAATTGCGAAAATCGACACGCACCGGGTGGGACCATACAGGGACTTCCCCTCCGAGCCCATCGCGCTCTACGCGGCGTACGTCCGGTAGTCACGCTCGGCGCCGGGCAGCCGGGGGCGGGGGGGCGGGGGGGCCGGCGAGGAGCTACTTGCGGAAGGTCCACGGGACGCGCTCGACGGTGACGGTGAGCGTGATGCCGTCGATGGACCCCATCAGCGATTCGTTGTCCGAAAAATTGAGCGTGATCGACGTTCCGGTAACCACATAGGTGCCGTCCCTGGTTACGGATGTACTTTCCGGCGTGCGATCGAAGGTCGAGGTGGAGTTCAGCGTCTGGCTGAACGTGTCGTCGGCATTGAGGAGAATGCCCCCACCCGTTATCTCGACCTTGTCCCCGTTCCCGAAGTCGATAATGGCAAACGGCAAGCCCTGGCCGGCGATCGCCGTCAAGGTATACGCCCCGGGAATACCCTCGTCGGGCACACCGGAATCACCGCATCCGCCGGCCGCGGTCAAGCCGACGACCACGACGGCCACCAACCCAATCTTCGCGGCACTCCCCTGGCATCGCCACATGCTCGACTCCGTCGTATCCAGTAACCTTGTTCCTATTGATAGCTAAAAAATGAGAGAGCCGGTAGATCCATGGCAACCTCTCCAACCCGCAACACGTCGGTTTGCGATACAGGCACTCGAGACTAACTGCATGTGAATACACCATCCCTCCCCGTCGTCTGGCACGAAGCGTACGAGATGGACATCGGCCCGCACGTTTTCCCCACCCAAAAATACCGGCTCGTGCGGGACCGGCTGCTGCACGAAGGCACCATCGGACACGAAACCATCCGGCGCCCCGACCCGGCGACGGAACACGAGATCGGCCTGGTGCACAGCGCCGGCTATCTACGCAAGGTCACCGCCAACGACTTGAGCGCGCAGGAGCGGATGACACTCGAGGTCCCCCTCTCGGCGGCACTTCGGGAGGCGATGTGGCTCTGCACCGGCGGGTCGATACTGACCGGGGAGCTTGCGCTCGACGGTGGGTTGGCCGTGCATCTGGGTGGTGGCTTTCATCACGCGTTTTCCGAGCACGGGGAGGGATTCTGCCTTGTCAACGACGTGGCAATCGCCATTCGCGTGCTGACTGACCGGCAGGTGATCCGGCGGGCAGCGGTAATCGACCTGGACGTCCATCACGGGAACGGCACCGCAGCCATCTTTGCCAACGAGCCAGACGTGTTCACGTTCTCGATGCACCAGGAAAACAATTATCCCGCCCAGAAGCCGCCGAGCGACCTCGATATCGGCCTCGCCGATGGCATTGGTGACGACGAGTACTTGTCGGCGGTGGAACACCACGTGCCCAAAATCCTCGAGAACCACAGGCCCGACCTCGTGTTCTACTTGGCGGGCGCCGATCCCTACGAGCACGATCAGCTCGGCGGACTCGGACTCACGCTCAGCGGACTCCGGCGGCGTGATCGTCTGGTCTTCGACGCTCTCGCCAACGCCGGTGTGCCCGGTGCGGTGAGCCTGGCGGGAGGGTACGCGCTCCATCCTGATGACACCGTCGAGATTCACTGCGGGACCGTCCGAGAGGCCGCGAAGCAAGCCGGCTAGCGATACCACCCAAGCTGTGCCGCCCCGGCGTGTGACCGTCATACGACGTGGCCCTGGCATTCGAGACCCCTCAGCCGCCACACTCCGGATCGGCTATTGACTACTTTGCAACACAAAGTACTTTGTATCAAATCTTAACCGAGGAGCCCCGTGTCAACTCGCGCGACCACCGGTTTGGGCATCGTGGGAATGGCAGTTCTCTTAGGAGTTCTGGGTGACTCCCTGCTCCGAGCGACCCCGTGGGGCCTCAACCTGCCGATCTGGATCGCCGTCGGTGCGGCTGGAGGATGGGCAGTGATCCCGAACCGACCGCCTCGCGCAGAGGGGGGTGGAAGCGGTGGGGGCGGGGCACCGGTTTGGGTCGCGCTGTTCTTTGCCTCCTGTCTGGCCTGGCGGGATTCCTCCTTTCTGGCTTTTTGGAATACGGTCGCGGTTTTGGCCGCGGTGTCGCTCGTAGTGCTGCAATCCCGAGGGCTGCGGCTCCGCAGCGGCCGGATCTACGAGTTCGTCTTAGGGGCCGCCACCAGTGGCGCGCACGCCGTCGGGGGCGCCCTGCTCCTCACACCGGACGATCTCGGCCAACGGCGTCTTTCACGGCACGGGCGACACGCGGCCGCGATTGCCACCGGGACACTCCTGGCGGTTCCCGTCCTGTTCGTGTTCGGAGCCCTGCTCATGTCGGCCGACCCGGGCTTCGACAGGTTGGTGCGAGCCACTATCGACCTGGACTACTCCACAATCTCTTCTCACCTGCTGCTCGCGGGGTTCCTCACGTGGTGCTCGGCTGGATTGCTGAGACTCGTCGTGCGCAAGAACGATCCGTTTTTTGCGGCCGCGACGGGATGGATCGAACAAGCAAGACACAAGCCGTCACTGGGGGCGATCGAGTTGGCCATTCCACTCGGGACACTAGCGCTGATATTCGCGGTCTTCGTTGGACTTCAAGCGCGCTACCTCTTCGGCGGCGAGGACGTCATCCTCGCCACGGCGGGCCTCACGTATGCAGAGTACGCTCGCGGCGGGTTCTTCGAACTGGTGGCGGTCGCAACGCTGCTGCTTCCCGTATTACTCGTCTTCGACTGGTTGGTCCCGCACGATTCGGTGCGCGCTCGCATGGCCTTTCGTGGCCTCGCCTCCGGGTTGCTGGTCCTGATCATCCCAATCACGGTGTCAGCGCTGTTCCGGATGTACATGTATGTCAGTGCGTACGGTCTCACCGAGGATCGCTTCTATGCCGCCGCGTTCATGGGATGGATCGGTGCGGTGATGGCCTGCTTCGCGTTCACCGTCTTACGCGGCTTCCGCCACCGTTTTGCGTTCGGCGCGATCGCGAGCGGATTCGGGTTGCTCGCCTTGCTCAATGCCGTGAGCCCCGACGCCGTCATCGCGCGTGTCAACCTCTCTCGCATCGACGCGGGAAAGGGATTCGACGTTGCGTACGTCGAGCGGCTCAGTGCCGACGCCGCACCCGCACTCATGGCCCGTCTCACCTCGCTCGAATCAGAAGCCCAGTGTGTAGCCTGGCGGCTCGTGTCTGAGCGCGCGGAACGAGGAGTGCACGGCGGGTGGCGAACCTGGAATCTCTCGAGGTCCGTGGCGAGGCGGATGGTGCGCGAGAGTCCCCGCGGATGCCAGTGAGTAGTGAGTTGTTAGTAGTGAGTCTTCCAATGGTGTAGCGGAATGCTCCTAGCTCACAGCTCCTAGCTCACAGCTCATACTGCGCTGGCGATAGCCTCCCGCGAGTCATATAGTTAGGGCCCGTTTGGACACTCCAACTGGTACCAAGCTCGGGCCCTTACAACCGTCACGCGAGGAGACCGTCATGAGAGCGACCACAGCGGTATTGAGTACGATAGCCGTACTCCTTGCCTCCGGCACCGCCGTAGCCCAAGACGGCGTCACCAGGTACGTACGGTATGCGTACGAGGGGCGCGATCTGTACGGTGTGCTCGAGGGCGAGACCATCCATGTGTTGGATGGGGACCTGTTCGCCTCTCCCCGGAGGACGGGAACGACAGTCCAGCTCTCTGACGTTCGCCTGCTCCCACCCACGCAGCCTTCCAAAGTGATAGCGGTCGGGCTGAACTATCAGAGCCACCTCGGCACCAGGCAAGCGTCCGAATACCCCGGGCTGTTTGCGAAATACCCAACATCGATCATAGCGCACGGCGACGATATCGTCATGCCGGCCGACGCCAACAACCTGCATTACGAGGGTGAGCTGGTAATCGTCATCGGCAAAGAGGCACACAACGTTTCCGTCGCCGATGCGGCCGATTACATCTTCGGCGTCACCGCCGGCAACGATGTCAGCGAGCGCGACTGGCAGGCCGCCGATCTCCAATGGCTGCGGGCCAAAGCTTCGGACACGTTCGGGCCCCTCGGCCCCGTCATTGCCACGGGTTTGAATTACAACGACTTGTTGGTACAGACCCGGCTCAACGGCGAGGTGCGCCAGTCGGAGAGCAGCAAGGATTTGATCTTCAACCTAGAGGAGATCGTCAGTTACGTCAGCCGCTACGTCACGTTGATGCCCGGTGACGTCATCTTTACTGGGACCCCCGGCAGCACCCAGGCTATGAAACCGGGTGACGTGGTCGAGATTGAAGTGGAAGGAGTAGGCGTGTTGCGAAACACGGTTGTCGCGGCGCGATGAGCCGATTGGACCTTGGCGGCCCAACGAGGCCGTGTGCGGCCACACCAGCCTTCTTGGTGTCGCACGTCACAGCCCGACCCTCGACCAGCAGCGCAACGTTCCTGAGTCGTTGAAGAACTGGCCGCAAGTGGCCGAAACCAGAGGAACCGGCGACCATCACCGTGGCACATTTAAGGAATAGCAGGCCGTTATGACCATCACCGTATTTCACCGCACGACCATCGCGGATGCGCGCGCCATCGCCAAGGACGGCTTCGAGGACAGCGAACTGGACTTCGGCCTTCACGACGTGCGGACGGGAGAAGAGGTCACCGTGGACGGCGTATGGTTGGCCGATCGGCCGCTGGGGCCGGAAGAAGGACTCGAAGGCGATGCATTGCTGGAGGTCAAACTCGACGTGGACGAGGAAGCGTTGGCCCCGTTCGAACTCGAGGGTTTTCTATGGGACGCTCGGGTGTGGGTGGCACCGGCACAGTGGGTCACGGCCCACTCGAAGGTGCGCATCCAGTCCGTGGACCCGTCGACGTCGGGGTTCTTCGATGCCGCCACGGGGGATCCGGAGACACCGGAGTAGGCGGCCCACCCCACCGCGCACCACCACCCCGACGGCCCCCTACCGCACCGCCCCCCGCACGACGGGCCCGCACAGCCCTTCCACCACCCCCGACGGTACCGCCCCACTCCACCACCCCACCCGACGGTCAGACGGTATGGCTCGCACTACCGTCCTACCGACCACCCCACCGCCCGCCCCACCGTCCTACCGCCCATCTGCCCATCTGCCCATCTGCCCACCCCTCAACAGTACCGCTAACCCGACCCCGCAAACTCCACCCACCACTCCAGCAACGAAGTCCAGTAACTCCGCGCTGCGATACGGCAGCGGCCCTTGTATCAACTCCAGCGTGCCGGCCAGCGCGACGGTGAAGAGCGCCACCGCCGGAACGGACGCGCGGTTCCAAAACCCCAACACCGCGAGTCCAACGAACAGCACGAAGTGCACGAGCTTGTCTAACCATGTCAGCTCGGGAATCGGCGACTCCTGCGTGATCGGCGCCAGCAGGAGCACGAGCACGAGAACCAGGTACGCGCCGAAGATGGAGCGGCGGTGGCGATGCAGAACGATCATGGCGTTGCCGGAGGGTAGAGCGGGACCACCCCACCGCGCCACCCCTCCCGGCGGGCCCCTACCACCCCAACACCCCGCCCAGCGGGCCCCCGCCACTCCACCCCTCAACCCGGCGGGCCCACCCCACCCTTCCACCTAACCCGGCAGGCGGGCCGGGTACCGCCCGCCTGCCCGCCTGCCCGCCTGCCCGCCTACCCGCTTAATTGTGTCCAGCCGCGCCCGAGTCGGGGGCCCGCGCGTCGGGCGCGCCAAGGCGCTCTCCGGTCCGCGCGTCGATCATAATGGAGTTGGCCCTGCCCTGACTGCCGCGAACGACGACCGTATGGCCCATGTCAGTCAGCTCACGCACCGTTTGAGCTGTGACCCCGCCTGCCTCGATACGAATCCGATCGGGGAGCCATTGGTGGTGCAGTCGCTTGGCGTCGACGGCCTCCTGAATGTTCATGTCGAACTCGACGATGTTCAGGATCACCTGCAAAACGCTGTTGATGATCGTGCGGCCGCCGGGACTCCCAATGACCGCCACCAGCTCGCCGTCGCGCGCGAGAATGCTGGGCGTCATGCTCGAGAGCATCCGCTGCTCGGGCCGCGCCGTGTTGGGCTCGGTGCCGATGAGCCCATCGACCGTCGTGAGACCGGGGTTGGCATTGAAGTCGCCCATCTCGTTGTTGAGGAGGAATCCTGCACCCGGCACCACGATCTTCGACCCGTATCCCTGCTCGAGCGTGTAGGTGACCGAGACCGCCATCCCGTCCGCGTCCACTACCGAAAAGTGCGTCGTTTCCTGACTTTCATAGGGCAGGGGCAACTCGACGTCAGACGGGGCTGACGCACCGGCCCGGGCGACATCGATGCCATCGCGAAGCTCCGCGGCGTATGCCTTGCTCGTGAGACGCTCGGCGGGCACGTCCACGAAGTCCATGTCGGCCACGAGACTGGCGCGGTCACGGAAGGCGAGGCGCATCGCCTCGGTGAGATGGTGGATGTACTCGGCCGAATTGTGGCCCATAGCGCCGAGGTCGTATCCCTCCAGGATATTCAGCATCTGCACCACGGCGATGCCACCACTGCTCGGCGGGGGCATGCCCAGGATGTCGTAGCCGCGGTACGTTCCTCGCACGGGCGTGCGCTCCTTGGCCTCGTACCGCGCCAGATCCGCCTCGGTGATCATGCCGCCACCACGCCGCATCTCGGCCGCCAGCAGTCGCGCCGTCTCGCCGCGATAGAACCCGTCGTGCCCGTGACGCATGATCCTGGCGAGCGTGGCCGCGAGGTCCGGCTGCCTGAACACCTCACCGGCCGCAAACGGAACTCCGCCGTTCGAAAACGCGGCTACGGTGGCTGGATACTGGGGATAGCCCTCCACGATTCGGGCCATCGAACCGGCGAGTGATCTCGTGAGCACGAACCCCTCTCCGGCCAAGTCGACTGCGGGCTCGACCACCCGCTCCCAGGGCAGCTTGCCGTACGCCGCCTGAGCCTTGGCAAACCCGGCGACCGTGCCAGGCACCCCAACCGCTAGGTGGCTGTTGTGGTGGATCGCTCGCGAGTATTCCCCCGCTTGGTCGAGGAACATGCGTGCATGGGCCGAGAGAGGAGCCTTTTCCCGGAAATCGATTGCCGTCGCATTCCCATCCGGAAACCGAACAACCATGAATCCCCCACCACCGATGTTGCCGGCGGAGGGGTGTGTCACGGCCAACGCAAATCCCGTCGCGACCGCGGCATCCACCGCGTTCCCGCCCGCCCGAAGGATCTCACGCCCCACCTGACTGGCCCGGAAATTGGACGACACCACCATGCCCCGGTCGGCACGCACCGGAGGCGCCGACACGACAGCGGTGAGACCGATCGCGGGGCTGGGAGTCCCGACCGTGGATTGGCAACCAATCGCCGCGGCGGTGAGGAGCGCGAGTGGGATGAGACGCTGCGGGACGATCCGTCTGCCGGAAACAGGCATTCCGCTATCTCCTTCGAGTGCTGGCAGTGAGATACGCTGTAGTTCTCTAAGTAAACGCTGGACGGACGATTCGGGGAGTCCGGATGGCGAGTATCGAATGTCGAACGAGGAACGCTGAATGCTATCAGCTATCAGCCATCAGCTTTCAGCGTCCGGCGTTCGACGTCCGGACACCCGCTGGGGAACCGCGGATGGGGCGGACAAAAGCGGATCCTACCACCCCTCCACACACCAACAACGTAGTTGATCTGTGTTCATCCGCCTCTTCCGTGTCATCCGCGGTCTCCTGACAACGGCGGGACCCACCCGGCCGGAGCTGAAGGTGAGTCAGCTGCCAGGCAGTCATATCAGCCATCAGCTTTCAGCGTCCGGCATTCCACGTCCGAACACCCAGTGGGGAACCGCGGATGACGCTGATGGGACGGACAAAAGCGGATCCTACCCCCCCTCCACACACCAACAAAGTAGTTGATCTGTGTTCATCCGCCTCTTCCGCGTTATCCGCGGTCTCCTGACAACGGCGGGACCCACCCGGTCGGAGCTGAAGGCGAGTCAGCGCCAGCAGTCATATCAGCCATCAGCATCTGATGGGATGGTGAATTGAATTTGTATGAATACATGTATACATTGATAAATTAACATGAATAAGCTTCCGTTCCAAGTTTACCTCGACCCCCGCGACCAGGGCCTCCTCGAGCAGGCGGCGAACCGGCTGGGCGTGTCCAAAGCTGAGGCCATACGGGAAGCGCTGCGGCGTTTGGCACGGGAGCTTTCGGGGGGAGGGGGGGGAGCAGAGGACCCCTTGCTCAAGCTCATCGGGGGTTTGGACAATCCAGATGTGCCGTCGGATTTGTCCACGCGATACCATGAATACGCCGCTCGGAGGCATCCGGCGCGTCGCGTAGCCGAACCGGAAGCCGAAGAGGACCAGGTCTGACGGCGCGGCGCGTCCTTGTCGACACGGGAGCGTGGCTCGCCGCATTTCACGTTCGCGATCAGTATCACGCGCAAGCGGCGCGCATGCTACGGCACCTTCGTTCGGAACACACACGATTGGTGGTCACCGATCTCATCGTCGCCGAACTCCACCTCCATTTGCTTCACGGCTTCGGACCTCAGCGGGCTGCCAAACACGTAGAGGCGCTCGTGTCGGATCCATGGGTGGAGGAAACGTTCGTGGATCGCGACCTGCAGACGAGAGCACTGGTCGAGTGGATTCACCGATTTGAAGATCAGGAGTTCACACTCACCGACGCGGTGAGCTTCGCCGTGATGAACACGGCGGGCATTGCGACGGCGTTCACCTTCGATGTGCACTTCAAGATCGCCGGGTTTCGCACGGTGCCGGCGGATAGATGGTGAGGTTACACGTCCAGCCTGTTACGCGTCGCGGTCTGCGGCTGGCGTCTCGTGATTATTGATTCTTCTCGCAAGGGAATGGTGACGCACCTTCGGCCCCGCGGCATCATGATGCCCGCATGTTCACTTGCGTTCTCCCGAGAGCCGAGGCCAACTTATGGATATGGTTGCACACGCCTACTACACGGCGGACATGGTCCGCGCCCTGCCCAACGACGGCAATCGCTACGAGACCGTTTTCGGGGAGCTGCTGGTGACGCCGGCGCCGAAAGCGTGGCACCAAGAGGTGCTTCGGAGGCTCAGCCGGGTCGTGGAGCACTACCTGGACAGATATCCCGTGGGCCATCCGTTCAACTCACCGGCCGACATCTCCTGGAGCGACGACGTTCTCGTGCAGCCCGACCTGTTTGTGGTGGACATCGGTGAGGCCAAGACGATGGATTGGGCCAGGATGAAGACGTTGCTACTGGCCGTAGAGATCCTCTCTCCCACCACCGCACGCCACGACCGCTTCACCAAACGGAAGCTCTACCAGGACGTGGGGATTCCGACCTATTGGATCGTCGATCCGGACGCGCAGTCGGTCGAAGTGTGGACGGTGGAAGATCGGTTCCCGACGGTTTGCACGGAGACCGTCGAGTGGAAGCCGGGTGGTGCAGGTGAGCCGTTGGTCGTGGACCTAGCCGATCTGTTCAGGCCGCTGTAGCTGATCTCCCTGCGTGGGACGTACTCGTGGTCCACCCATCCCTGGGCAACGCGTTCTTCAACAACGGTGACGGGTCGTTCAAGAGCGGTGCTTACACGAGCCGCTCTTGGGACGCCGGCAGTGGTATCGGCGTATCGGCACGGGTATCAACGCCCATACCCGGCCCCCAATGGCAGGGCGCGAGCATTCAGATCGGATCCGTTTGGAATGAATTGAAGCTGCCGGACTGGGACCGGTCCACCGGCTCCATACCCTGACACCCGACGTCCAGCACGCTTTGCCCGTGGCACTATCCTTCGGACCGTGGCCGGGAACTGATGCAATTCTCCACGGGCCAGGAAGACATATTGGTTCCCGCGACTCGCGGAATGAGCGACGGTGACGCGTACGACGTGGCGATCCAAGTGTTTCCCGACGGGACGTGCGGCTACGCGGTGAACGGTGTGCCGGTCGCGCGTAGCGAAGTGTCCATCGACTTGAGTCAACCGTTTCGGGTCGTGACGGAAGGCAACAGCTTCCGCACGCAGATGTTGATAGGACCAGTAAAGATTTGGACGGAGGTCAACCTCGAGTACGACTGGGCCTTACTGAACGGAGAGGACGGAGCCACCTCGAGGGGACGTTAGTCGAGATCTATCCGGTCCAGCTTCATCAGCGTGCGCAACAGCACATTCGCCCCGTTCTCGACATCCTCCGGATGAGAGAACTCCCGCGGCGAATGGCTGATCCCGTCCACACTCGGGATGAAGATCATCCCCACGGGGGCAAGCAGGGCTATGCTCTGCGCGTCGTGCCCCGCCCCGCTCGGCATCCGTAAGGAAGTGAGCTCCAACTCACCGGCGGCCTCCGCCACCAGCCGCCGTATCCGCTCGTCGGTCGGTGCGGCGTAACTGGTGTAGAACTGCTCGAAGTCGAAGGTGGTGCCCGTCTGCTCGCCAATGCGGTGGCCCTCGGCCTCGACTCCTCGGTACACGGCATCGATCTTGTCCATCTCCAAGTCGCGGATCTCCACACTCAGCGTGACCCGGCCCGGAACGACATTGGGCGCGCCGGGCTCAGCCGTTAGCTGCCCCACCGTCCCCACCTGACGCCCGGGCATTTCGGTGACCACCCGGTTCACCGCGTCCACGAAGCGTGACGCCGCGAGCAGCGCGTCCTGGCGGTCGTCCATCGGCGTGGTCCCGGCGTGATTGGCAAACCCCTCGACGGTCACCCGCCACCGCTTGATCCCGACGATTCCCTCCACCACGCCGATGTCGATGTCTCCCTTGTCCAGAATTGCGCCTTGCTCGATATGCAGCTCGAGGTAGGCCGCGATGCTTCCGGGGCGGCGCCTGACGCTGGCGAACCGGCTTCGATCGCCTCCGATCGCTCCGATCCCCTCCCCGATAGTCAGGCCGCTGCTCGTCACCAAGTCGAACTCGGCCGGCTCGACTTCGCCGCTCAACGCCCGGCTGCCCGTCTTGCCGCCCTCCTCGTTCTGGAAGATCGCGACCTCCAAAGGGTGCCGAGTGACAAGCGCGTGGTCGGCGAGCGTGTGGGCGACCTCGATCGCCCCCATCGAGCCGACCTGCCCGTCGTAGTTGCCTCCTTCTGGAACCGAATCGATGTGTGAGCCCAACATCAACGGTGGCAGAGTCGGATCACGTCCCGCGCGGCGCCCGATGATGTTACCGGCGGCGTCGATACTCGGGTCGAGCTGCGCCGCCCGCATCAGCCCCATCACGTACTCGCGGCCGGCGAGGTCGGCCTCGCTGTACGCGACCCGGCTGATCCCGCCTTGGGCGTTCTTGCCGAACTCCGCCAGCTCGCGCAGGTGGTCGTTCACGCGTCGACCGTCGACACGTAGAGTCGCCTGCTGCCGCCACTTCACTTGTCGCGGGGAAAGGACAGCCCCACCGATCGCGATGGCATTGCAGGCAAACTCGCGTCGATCCATGTTACGAAAGCCTCTGGCGAACCGACTCGCTCACGACTGCAGGATTGGCCCTCCCCTCAGTCTCCCTCATGACCTGCCCCACGAAAAACCTGAGTAGCCCCGTCTTACCCGCCTTGTATTGGGCCACCTTGTCTTGATGCGCGGCGATGAGCTTGTCGATGATGGGCTCGAGCGCGCTCGGATCGCTCTGTTGCCGCAACCCTCTCCGCTCGACGATATCACCGGGCTCGCCACCCCGTTCGACCATCTCGGCAAACACGCCCTTCGCCATCGTGCGGGAGATGGTCTTGTCATCGACCAGCGCGGCGAGCGCCCCCAACTGCTTGCCAGTAAACGGGAGATCCGTCGCTGCGGTGTGTTTGAGCTCCCGCCGCAACTCGTTGACGACCCAACCGGCTACTGCCGCCGGATTCGAATGCACCCTCACGGCCTCATCGAAGATGCCCGACAACACCTCATCCCGCGCCAGAATCCTGGCGTCATCGGCCGCAACGCCTTGCCCCACGAAACGCGCCACCGCAGCCGATTGTTCGGGCGTCTCACTGTCTACCGCCGACGGAGCATCCGAAGTTTTATGCTTCGCACGACGAGTGCCGTCTTTCTTCTTCGCAGACCCAACGGGGTCCCTCTCTTTCGCAGCTACTTTCGCCCAGGTGTCGCGCAACCCGACTGTGCGGTTGAACACGAGGGCATCGGGCGTGGAATCCACGGAGTCGCTGCAGAAGTACCCCTGACGCTCGAACTGGTATCTGGTTCCAGGCGCATCGCCCGCAACGCTCGGCTCGATGCGGCTTTCCCGCAACGTCACCATGGAATGGGGATTCAGGTGGGCCGTGAAGTCCTCGCCACCGGCCGTTTCCTCCGGATCGGCCTTAACAAACAGGCGGTCGTACAAGCGTACCTCGGCTGGGAGCGAGTGCCCGGCTGAGACCCAATGCAACGTCCCCTTCACCTTGCGGCCGTCCGAAGCCGACCCACCTCCCTTTGTCTCCGGATCGTAGGTGCAGTGAATCTCCGTGATCTCACCGGTGTCGGCATCCTTCACCACGTCAACGCATTTCACGAAGTACGCATACCGCAGGCGCACCTCGCGGCCCGGTGCGAGCCGGAAGAACTTGCTCGGCGGATCCTCTTGGAAGTCGTCGCGCTCGATATACAGCACGCGGGAAAACGGAACCTTGCGCGATCCCTCCTTCGGCACATCGTGCGGATAGTATGGCGCGTCGATCTCCTCCGTTTGATCCTCCGGATAGTTGAGGATGACGAGTCGCAGCGGACGCAGCACGCACATGACGCGCGGAACTTGTTTGTTCAGGTTGTCCCGCACGCAAAACTCGAGTTTACCGATGTCGATCCGGCTATCGACCTTCGCTACGCCGATGAGATCGCAGAACTGCCGGATGGCTTCGGGTGTCACGCCCCGCCTCCGCAATCCGGCAATGGTCGGCAAACGCGGGTCGTCCCATCCTCTCACGTGACCTTCATTGACCAGTCGCACGAGCTTGCGTTTGCTCACAACCGTATAGTCCAGATTGAGTCTGGCAAATTCCGTTTGCTCGGTGCGAGGTCGTTCGATTCCTGCGGCGTCCAACACCCAGTCATACAGCTCGCGGCTGTCCTTGAACTCGAGCGAGCAAAGCGAATGCGTCACGTCTTCCATCGCGTCCGACAAACAGTGCGTGAAATCGTACAGCGGATAAACGCACCACTCGTCTCCCGTCCGGTAATGCGATGCATGCCGTATGCGGTAGAGCACCGGGTCGCGCATCACCATGTTCGGCGCATCCATGCGGATCCTGGCGCGCAGCACATGAGCGCCGTCCTCGAACTCGCCGGCCCGCATGCGTTGGAACAGATCTAGGTTCTCGTGCACCGACCGGTTGCGGTACGGGCTTTCGCGCCCGGGTTCGGTTACCGTGCCCCGGTATTCTCGGATCTCTTCGTCGCTCAGGCTGTCGACGTACGCGTTGCCGTCTTCGATGAGCTTGACGGCATATCGATAAAGCCTCTCGAAGTAGTCCGATGCAAAGAAAAGCTGGTCATGCCAATCGAAACCGAGCCACCGCACATCGTGCTGGATCGACTCGGCGTACTTGATGTCCTCCAATTCGGGATTGGTGTCATCGAACCGCAGATGACAGACTCCGCCTTCGTTTTCCTCCGCAATCCCGAAGTTGAGGCAGATCGACTTGGCGTGCCCTATGTGGAGGTAGCCGTTCGGCTCGGGCGGAAAGCGCGTCACCACACGTCCGGCGTACTTGCCGGTACGCATATCCTCCGCCACCATGGCGCGGATGAAGTCGGAGGACTGTTGAGAACTCTTGGGATTCAGCGGCATATTTGCAGCAAGGTTTCAGGTTTCAGGTTTCAGGTTTCAGATTTTCGGTGGCGCGGGCTCAGCCCTGACACCTGCCACCTGTCACCTGACACCTATAGAAGATCACGGTACCAGCCCCCGCGGGATTTTCTCGTCGCGCATCGCTGACAGATACGCGAACGTGGCCAGCACGATGGCCGACTGCTGGAGATCGGCCTCGGTGAGTCTTTCGTACGTATCCATGTTCGTATGGTGCGTCCGCACGTCGTAGTCTACATAATCCTGGAGCGTCGAGAACGCCGGCACGCCGGCACCCCGAATGAAACTCATGTGGTCGCTGCTCCCGATGTGCCCGCTCACGTTGCGCCGGGCGCCGATGTCTTGCAGCTGCTCGAGCCACGTATCGAAGATGGCCTTGGCCTCGTCGTTCTCCTCCATGTAAAAACCGTAGATCGATCCCTTCCCGATGTCCTGGTTGAAGTACACGGAGAACTTCTCCCTCGCCTCGCGATTCGCATCGCCTTCGAGATGACGCGCTACCCACTGCCGCGACCCGTGGAGGCCCTGTTCCTCGCCGCCCCAAATGCCCACGCGGATCGTGCGCCGCGGGTTGGCACCGACAGCCTTCAGGATGCGCATGGCCTCGATGGCCGCCGCGACGCCGTCGGCATTATCGGTGCCTCCCGTCCCCGAATGCCATGAGTCGAGGTGCGCCCCGAACATCACGACTTCGTCCTTCAAATCGGGATCGGAGCCGGGAATCTCGGCGATGATGTTATACCCGTTGGTGTCATCCTCATGATAGCGGGTCTCAACGTTGACGCGCAGTCTCACCGCCACTCCCTGTTGCACCATTCGGGCGACCATGTTGTACTGCTCGGCGCTCACGATGACTGACGGGACCATCTCGTTCCCCCTCCCCCTGTCCCGTCCCAAAACGAACAACGTCCCGTGAGCCCCTTGGTTCGGCCTGAGTTCAACGGCAGCGCCGGTCCCACGGACTAATGCCGGCAACTCCCGGAACCCGACGGGGCCATCTGCTCTGATGCGTGGTGGAGCGCCGATTCGGACGGGCTCTTCGAATTCCGTCGGTTGCGGCCTGTCTTCTCGTATGAAGGCCGGTTGAATGGGTTCCGACAACACGATAGATCCGCGCAGCTCGTTTTCGAGAGCACGGAGTTCCTCGGCCGTCTTGTCTCCGAGAAAGACGGGCGCACCGACGATCTCCCCCGGCGTCGACGGCGTCCACGCCTCCGGGTAGCCGATCATCGGAAAGTAGCGCGGCTCGATCATCTCGAGCGTGAATTTTTCCAGCGTCCACCCCCTGCCGAACTCCCATGACTCGAGATGGGCGTTGTCCATCCCCCACTCCTCCAGGCGCGCGCGCACCCAGTCAGCGGATCGCTTGAACGCGGGTGTAGCCGTGAGGCGGGGACCGAACACGTTGGTCAGCGTGTCGAACGATGCCAGCACACGTGAGTGATCGAGACCTTCGGCCTTGATCCGCGCGATCATGTCGCGATCCACGGGCTCTTGTGCCTCGGCCGCAGAAACGGCGAGCGCAATGCCGATGCAGGGGATGATACGTCTCACGGGCAAGATCCTTTCAACCAAGGCGAAAACCGGGGTCGGCCTCGTTGGCCGGTTTCCGGATGTCAGTGTTTGCATTAGAGTGCAAGTTGAACGGCTTCCATCAAATCGGACAGGGTGAAGGGTTTGAGCACGTAACCCTTCGCGCCCGCCCGCATCGCCTCAGCCACAAGCGCCTCCTGGCCCAAGCCGCTACAAATGAGAATGCGTGCGGCCGGATCGAACTCGATAATCTTCCGCACCGCATCGAGGCCGGTCATGCCCGGCATCACGATGTCCATCATCACCAGGTCGGGGGTCAGCTCCTTGTACCGCTCCACGGCGTCGATTCCGGTCTCGGCCTCCCCCACGACCTCCACCCCGACCTGATCGAGCACTTTCCCGATGACCCTGCGAATGTAGGCCTTGTCGTCACACACGAGCGCCGAGCGTCGGCCGCTCTCCTGCTTCACCATCGACGCGGTGGCAGGAAGTTCCGACAGCTCCGTTATGCGAGCCAAGTGGTGGTCGTCATGCTCCGCCTGAAACACCATGAGGTCCACCAGCCGCATGTGGACACCCAGACGCGGATGCAGCGCTGTCTGGGAGAAATCGGCCGGCGCGAGCGACTCGAGTCTCTTCACCGTCGCTGCACGAACCGTGCGAAATGCGGCGCAGAGGGTCTCGGCGGCTTTGTCGTTGTGGCCTGCCTCACGCGTTCGCAGGTTCGTGAGGTCGGCGGGCCGCAACGTCCCGGCCTTGATCGCAAAATCGTCGAGCCGTCCCAGGAACAGCCCCTCGATATCGCTCAGATGACCGATGTTTTCCTTGATAGACCAGCGGTCGCCGTCGCGGATCGAGAGACGGTCCGACGCAATGGACTTGATGCGGTCCTCCACGCGAGCCGGCGTTCCGCGCAGTCGCTCGATGACCTGGCGGTACAAGCCCGTCGGGAAGTCGAAATTGAAACGTCTGTCGAACCACTTGACCGAATCGGGCATGAAGGGACCTAAAAGCTCACGGGCGCGGTGTTGATGCCCATAAAGTTACCGGTGACCAGCGTTCAAGCCAGGGGCCAGCAGTGGCGCGCCGTTTGCCGCCCTGAGTAGGTTTCTTCATGACCGGCGACCTCCAGATCACGCTCGACACCGGTAGCACCGTACCGCTCTACCGGCAAATCGCCGATCGCGTATGGCTCGAGGTCATCGATGGCACGCTAGACCCTGGTGAGCGGCTACCGACGATCCGCGGTTTGGCAATCGACCTGAGCGTGCATCCTAACACGGTGGCGCGCGCGTACAAGGAGCTCGAATTGCTCGGCGTCGTGATTCAGCGATCCGGAGAGGGTACGTTCGTGGGGCTCAAACCTCCCGACCGGGAAGAGTTCGAACGTCGCGCCGCGTTCGAAGGCCTGTGCCGCCGCGTCGTGAACGAGGCGCGCGACCTGGGATTCACGTTAGACGACCTCATCGATACACTAGCCGAGTTCCGATCGCCCGGCCGGAGTTCGGAAGCCGAGGATGGAAAGCGATGAACGTGCCCTATTCAGTTGGCAGCAGTTCCTATCCGTTGCAGATTCGTCAGGAGGACCACGCCATGACCAGTTCACCAAACGACACGCGCTACCCACTGATAGCCATCCTCAGCGGTGTGGCTACGGGGGGGGCCGTCGCCGGCCTTCTGTCGCTCCTGCCTATCGGCTGGGAACCATTCAGCACGGTGGTCCTGCCCGCACTTGCCGGACTCGCCGCTGTGTTCGTGGGCTCATCCATAAAGTTTGCCGATCAGTGGGAAAAGGCCGTGGTGCTCAGAATGGGCAAGTACCGCGGACTACGCGGCCCGGGGTTGTTCTTCGTCATTCCGGTCTTGGATCGCGTGCCCTATCACATCGACCAGCGCATCCGCACTACCGATTTCGGCGCCGAGTCGTGCCTCACCAAGGACACCGTCCCCGTCAACGTAGACGCGATCGCGTTTTGGATCGTGTACGACGTCGAGCGTGCCGCCCTCGAGGTGCAGCAATACCAGCAGGCCGTCGTCCTGGCGGCCCAGACGGCGTTGCGCGACGCGATCGGCAAGCACGAGCTCGCCGAGTTGATTCAATCGCGGAAAGAACTCGGGCGCGGTCTCAAGGAGATCCTCGACAAAAAAATGCACGACTGGGGTATTCAGGTGCAGTCGGTCGAGATCCGGGATGTCATCATTCCCAAAGCACTCGAAGAGGCCATGTCACGCCAGGCGCAGGCCGAGCGTGAACGGCAGGCGCGCATCATCCTCGGGACGGCCGAGACCGAGATTGCCTCCAAGTTCGTCGAAGCCTCGAAGAGCTACATCTCGAATCCTACCGCACTGAGCCTCCGCGCCATGAACATGCTCTACGAGAGCATCGCGAAGCGCGGAGCGCTGATGGTGGTCCCCTCCGGGTTGGCAGACTCACTCAACCTCCCCGGGATTCTGGGTCTCGCCGCTGCGGCGGGCAAGGTGCCGGCCGCAGGCGCGACCGAAACCCAAGACGATACTGCGGACGCCGGCGGGACCAATCCGAGTGAATAGGGCTCGGAGCAACCAAGTCTCTAGGGTCGGTCCGCCGTAAACATGATCGCCTTGACACCGAACTCCTCGGCGGCGTCGCGTGTCGAGTTCTTACTGAAGCGGAAACCGGGGACGACCGCCGAGCGCACCCGTTTGAACCCTGCGGCATCGAGCAGTTCGAACATCTCTCCCTCCGGGAGAGCACCGCCAATTCAGCTCGCCCACAACTTGGGATCCTTCACCACGCCGGCTGACAACGGTCTCGCGCTGACGATGTCGGTGAACGATACCCTGCCACCCGGCGCGATGGCGCGAAACATCTCCTCGATGACCCGACGCTTGCGGAAGGAGAGATTAACCACGCCATTGGAGATAATCACGTTCAGACTCTCATCCTCCTCTGGAATGTCCTCCATCGTGCCCTGACGGAACTCCACTTGCGTCACTCCGGCCTCGGCCGCATGCGTGCGAGCCTTGTCGAGCATCTCGGGATTGAAGTCGACACCGATAACCTTGCCGGATGAACCCACCTGCCAGCCGGCTATGATGCTGTCCATTCCCGCCCCGCTCCCCAGGTCGAGAACGGTCTCGCCTTCCGCCAAACGACTCCGCTCGTGCGGGTTGCCGACGCCGGCAAACGACGCAACCGCCCCATCCGGGCACCGATCCAACCAATCCTTGTCATAGTCGAACATCTCGGCTGCACGACGCCCGTGGAAAAAATGAAACTCTTTCTCAGGATGGTGAGCTACCTCCTCATACATTCTGAGAACTTCGTCCTTGATGAGTCCCTCCAGTTGGTGCTCTCCCTCTGACACAGCCGTAGACATGTTGCCATCCTATGTGGTGAGCAAGACTATAGTGAACCGCACCGATTGGTGCGCCATGGTCTCTTTCAGATTTTCAGCATACGACCGCGGTGGGAAATCCGCAAGAACGGTTGCGGCGTCGGCGGATGCGGTTACTGACCGCTCTCCGTCGCCACAGAATCGGGGGGAGGATCGATCTTCATCATATACGACGTGTCGATGACGATCGGATCGAGCGGCCAGAACTCGCGCGACCCGCTCTCCTCCGTCTTGACGCGTCCTATCGCGTCCACCACCGACATGCCCTCGATCACGCGTCCGAATACCGTGTAGCCCCAACCCCGGTCCGTCGTCTTGCCGGTGTGGTTCAAGGCCTCGTTGTTCACGAGGTTCACAAAGAACTGCGTGTTGCCGCTATGCGGCCTTCCCGCCGCTCGGGCCAGCCCAACCGTGCCCCGGCGGTGCCTCAAACCGTTGTCCGCCTCGCTCTCGAAGGGTTGGGCCTGGGTGCGGCGGATCAGCCGTTCCGCGGTCATCCGCCCCGTCTGGACGATCGATTGGGGAATGACCCGGTGGAACGCCAGACCGTTGTAGAACCCAGCCTTGAGGTGCCGTACGAAAAAGTCGGTAGTTTCGGGAGCCCGTACCGGGTCGAGCTCGATCACGAACCTGCCCTTCGACGTCTCGAACACGGCAGTCGGCGGCTCCTTGTCCGGCAGTATGATTTCCGGCTCTCTGGCACAACCGGCCAGCACAATGCCGGCAACCAACAGAACTCGGGGACCTACGCTCACTGCTTCATCTCCTCGCAAGGACTCAGCGCCGAACGGGAGGTGCCTCCACTCCCAGCTAGTTTGCGCCGCGAAACATAATCACCATGTCTCCATACTCGTAAGCGGAAATGAGGTTCCGGGTTAGGGGATGGTGTCAGGTGTCAGGTTTCGGGTGTCGGGGGTCGGGTTGCCGATTGATCCGTGGCGCAGTAACGAGGCACGCGGGCACATGCCACCTGCTGCCTGATACCCGACACCTGACATCTAACACCTCCGTTACGGCACCACCGCGAATATCCTTACCTGCCCCCCCGACCCACCCTCGATCTTTATCGGGGCGACGATGAGGTAGGCGCCGGTCGGCGGCAGCAGGTGGAGATCGGCGACATTTTCGAGATGGAATTTGCCGGACCCGTTGACGATACGATGGACGGCGAAATCGTTCGACAGACCGTAATCGACGCTCATATTGTCGATCCCGATGCCGCGGATTTGGCGCTCGTCGATGAGAAATCGCGCGGCTTCCTCCGAGAACCCCGGGAAGTGGAGTCGTCCCTCGCTGTCCAGGTTGCGGTAGGCATCGGCGTCGGACCACTTCCGGCTCCAGCCCGTGTACATCAGGACGATCACGCCTTCGGGTAGGCGACCGTGCTCCTCCTCCCAGTCCAGCAGGTCCTGCTTGGCGAGCAAATAGTCCGGGTCCGCCGCAGCCTGACCTGACGCGTCTATTACCGCTGCCGGTCCGAACAGATCGGCCGCGGTCAGGTCATCGACCGACGGCTGGTGATCTCCGCCGTGGATCGGCGCGTCGAGGTGAGTCCCATTGTGCTCGGGAGTAGAGTATGTCGCCATCGACGGCGCGCCGCTCTCGTGCGCGGCGAGCGTGTCATGCGAGAACGGATTGCCGGCCGGGTTCGGCCAGTAGGGACTGTTGGCGCTCAGCGCGTGCGTGAGGTCGATCACCGTGAGGTCGCCGGAGAAGAGCCGGTCGAGTCGGTCATCCGCCGGCGCGCAACTCCCCACCCCGATCGTGAGCGGGATCACAAGGAAGATGGTCCGCATGAAATATCAGTCCGTAACAAACGATTTATTGGAGGGTGGCAATCTTCGACATTCCTGCTGGAAAAGCAACGCACAAAACCAAACTGCCGCACTGTGTCAAACGTCACAGCGCGGCAAAGAGGACGATGCCATTATGTGTGCGACGGCGCTGTAGGGCGAGCCGGTGAGCTTCGGTTGACGCGGTTCGGATGCGCGGTCAAACCCAACCGACGAAGTGGGTACGGGCGGCGGCATCTTGCAAAACAAACAAACGGCTGGGAACGGGTGGCGGCCTCTTTCCCTGGCAGCGGTAGAGCGTTAGGAGCGTCATGCCGCTACCGCCCTTCCCAGCCTCGCCTCCTCGTCTGGGTTTCGGGGATCGGGCGGTGGCCTCTTTCACAACAGCGGCCTCTTTCACCACAAAGGAACGGCTGGGAACAGACGGCGGCCTCTTTCCCTTGCGAGCGGTGGACCGTAAGGAGGGCCCGTACCGCTACCGCCTGTCCCAGCCTTTGTCTGTTCCTGTTTTCGACCCAGAGCCACCGGAACCTGTGTCACGTCTGTAGGCAGCCCTAAATCTCTGCTCGTCCCTTCCGACTTCCCGTCTTCTTAATACCCTACTATAAGAGGTGCCGCCAGACGATGAAAGGTTACGATTGAATTTCCCCGTTTGGCGCATTCTTGCTGATTAATCGGGCCAATCCTAGTCGTCGGGATTAGCGAGTTCTGACCGATGTGGCTGCTCGCTCACCCAGGCAACCTAATGCCGTCAGGTCGTCGGAAGCGGCCCACCGACAAAATCAACGCAAGGCATTAGGATACCCACACTTCCTAGGACCGCACATGGATCCAGTCTGCCACACGCTGGTCGGTGCGGCTATCGGGGAGACGGGTCTCAAACACCGTTCCCGCCTGGGGCTCGCGACACTTGTGATCGCCGCGAACCTGCCCGACATCGACGTTCTCTCATTGGTCGGCGGGCCGGTCACGGCACTCGGCTTCCGCCGTGGGTGGACCCACGGGGCCACGGGCATCCTTCTGCTCCCGCTCGCGTTGGCTGGGCTGGTGATGTTGTGGGACCGGCTCGGCCGCGTGCGGCACCCGAGACTGGACCCGGTTCGTCCGAAGCAGCTGGTGCTGTTGGCGTACGTCGGGATGATCACGCACCCTACTCTCGATTTCATGAACGTGTACGGCATGCGCTGGCTGATGCCATTCGTGGATCGTTGGAGATACGGAGACGTGCTGTTCATCATCGATCCGTGGATCTGGGCCGCCCTCGCCGCCGGCGTCTACTTGTCGCGGCGGCGGTGGCGCGAGGAGAGCCCAACCTCGGGGCGGCCAGCCGTAGCGGCTCTCGCCGGTGTCGCGGCTTACATCGGGCTAATGTCGGTGGCGGGCTCCGCGGCGCGGCGCATGGTCACCGCCGAACTTCCTCGCTACGGTGTCAGCGCGTCGGCGCGGTTGATGGTGGCACCCGTCCCCGTCGATCCTTTTCGCCGGCTGATCGTTGTCGAGGACTCCTCAGGGTACCGGTTTGGCACCTTTCGCTGGCTGTCCACACCACGGGTCGAACTCCAGACCACGCACATCCCGCGCAACCATCGCCTCCCAGCGGCTCTTCGTGCGGCCGCAACGGAACAGGGCCGCACGTTTCTCCACTGGGCGCGTTTCCCGTTTTTCGTCGTGTCACCCGGGGCCGACTCTTCGGTCTACATCGTCGATGCGCGCTACACGCTCGATGAGAACGCGGGCTTTGGAGCGGTATTGATTGGAGATGGGAGAGTGGAGAGTGGAAATTGACGAGTGGAGATTGGAGGTCGCATCGGACACTTTCCAATCTCCAATCCACCGGGAACCTCTCCCCCACCCCGGAGTAGGTTTTGAGCCGGGGGCCTTGAGCTCTGAGCCCACAGCGCAAACCCATAGCCCATCGTCCTTGCCCAACCTGATCATAAGTGAAGATTCACTTCACTCAGGCGGCAAGGAGCCCGTGATGACGACCCCGGAAATAGAGGTTCTGCAAGCGCGGATTAAGAAGCTGGAGACGCGCATCTCGAACCACACCAACCTATTCATTGTTCTGGTCATAGTAGCAGTGCTCGTGGCCTACGTGAACTCGCGGCCCAACAAAGCGATGTTCGTCTACAACGACGCTGGGGATGCTGTCGCGTGGGCCACCGTGGGGATAGGATCCGGCCCGTGGATCGGATTGGCCGACCCCCGCGGCACGGTGAGGGCGCACCTCACGGCCCCGGTCAGCGGACCCTTCCTGGCTTTGCTGGGCCCAGAGGGTTTGGCGACGCGCGACGTGGACCACACACGATTGCGTTTGGGATGGTTGGCAGGAGACTCGCTCGGCCTCGCCATTCGCGACCGCGCGGGTCGCGTGCGCCTCGAACTGGGTTTGGACGCAGGAGGGGATCCGTTTTTCGCCACGTACGACGCATCCGGTACAGCTCGATCGCAACTGCCATGATATCGCCCCGGTGAGTTGTGGGCTGGCCAAAGCTAGCGGCTCACGTCGAACGGCAGGGCCCAAAGCTCGTAGTTCACAACCTCCGGCTACCGTATCGGACCGCGTCGGAACCACCGGCCCCCACCGACCCTTGCTCTTCCTCTAAGGCGATCGGCTCTACGCGGCCCAGCAAACCGGCGCGATGGTTCGCGACCTCTAAATCCCCGCGCTGCCCCACGGCCATTCCGAAACCTGCCAGCACGTGCACCGCGCCGAGTTCCGGCCCGTTGCTGACGTAACGAGGTGATTCTGTCCCGTTGTTCATCCGTTAGGATCGCCGTGATCTGCTCGCGCTGCCGAGCACCTTGCGTGCGATTTGTCTCGCGGCGTTCGGCCATCACATCTCGCCATTCTTCCCGCTCGAGGTCGCCGGCTCGTCGCCGCGACTGCAGGTCCATCATCTCCGCCATACGCGTCTTTCGCCGCTCGAGGGCGGCAACCCTGAGTTCTTCGAGTTGCGTCAATTGTTCGTCGGTCAGCTCCAGCCGCTCGCGCATCCGCAACAAGTTTTCGACCCCGGCAGGCCTCATGCCTTCACGAGCCCCTCCCTGCCTTCGTTGGGCATTTGCCGCTGAGAGGGGCAACACCACCGCTATGGCGATCACCACTGCATTTGATGCTATGCGTTTCATTGCGTCCTCACTTTTGCATCCTCACCTTTCACCTAGTGTCCACCGCACCATCGCGCAGCGGACGTCTCACAGGGATAGACCGGTCTACGGCTCCATTTGTTAAGCATAAGATGCCTACCAGGCGGAATCGAGGTATGAGGGGTCTGCCGGCTGCTCGTAGCTCGTGGCTCAGTTAGCTACCTTTCCACCGCAACGACAAAACGGAAATCCGGGAGCGAACTCATGACCGCGCAAAAGAGCGAAGTCGCAACCCTGGCTGGCGGCTGTTTCTGGTGCCTCGAGGCCGTGTACCAGGATTTGCGAGGCGTTGACACCGTGGTATCGGGATACGCGGGCGGCGATGTCGCCAACCCGTCGTACGAACAGGTGTGTACCGGCACGACGGGCCACGCCGAGGTCGTGCAGGTCACGTTCGACCCCGACGAAATCTCGTTCAAGGAGTTGCTCGAGGTCTTCTTCACGATCCACGATCCGACGACGCTCAACCGGCAGGGTGGAGACGCCGGCACGCAGTACCGGTCCGCCATCTTCTACCATTCGCCGGAACAAAGGAATACCGCTGAAGAAACCATCGCCGAGCTGGCCACCGTGTGGGATGCTCCGATCGTGACCGAGTTGACCGGGTTGAAGGAGTTCTATCCCGCCGAGGATTACCACCAGCAATATTTTCAGAACAACCCCAATCAGCCGTACTGTACCGCGGTCGTGGCGCCGAAAGTTGCAAAGGCACGCAAGCACTTCTTGGCGATGCTCAAAGCGTAGAACTCCGCGGATTGGGCGCGCAATAGTGAGTAGTGAGTGGGCAAGTGCCAGAGCGTCCAAGTCACTTTGAACGTGATTTGATGACATGTGGTGGGCAAGGGCATGACATGTGATGGCTGCGGGTCATTCCTGAAAGCCGTGACGAGGAAAGCGATAGCGAACGGTCTGCAACAGGGGTTGAGACTGCGGTTCGTGTCGCCGCAGTGCATAGAAGCGGATGCGGTTGGCGTCGAAATCGACTTCGGCGCGCACGAGACGGTGCGGCCAATGAGTATCGACCCGCCAGGTATGTCCCAGTAGGTCGGCCGTTCCCTGCTCGCTCGTGCGTCGCAAGAACAGTAGGCGGCCGCGCGGACGGGTTTGCAGGTCCAACTCCCACTCTTTGGGAAATGATCGTCGTGGCGGTGCGGCCTCCACACGGGCTGCTGCTCGCTGCCGGGCTGCTGCCACGTAGCGATCCGAACGCTCGCGCAGCGCGGTAAGGGTGGGATGGTGGAAACGAGCCCACACCTTGGCCTGCCATCGTCCATTGTAGCTTTCCACCGCCGCCTGAAACCCGGTCTCGCGGGGCGGCGCGAACACCGGGACGACCCCCAAACTCAAACACAGGCGCGTGACACGGCCGACGGTGTCAGGGAACTGATGCGCGCCCTGGAACCGGGTGTCGTTGTCGAACTGTGCATAGGCTGGCAGCCCGAACTGCCGCCAGTGCGCTACTAGGACCTCAACGACGGTGCGCGCACGGACCGGTGGGCCGGGCCACGACGCGACCAACCCGCCGTGCAGTGAGATGCCGTTGAGCACTTCGACCTCGGTCCCGCCTTTGATCACCAGACCTTCGACGATGTCAAAGCTGTCTAGCTCCGCGTGGCTCGCAGCCACCTCGGGTAAATACCAGCCTCGAGGTGGTGGTGGGCGACGCACTCGACGACGACCGTCCAGCGCGCCGCTCCGCTCCAGGATGCGTCCGATCGTCCGCACCGCAGGGACGCTGCGATAGTGGCAGGCTAGCAACTCGCGATGGATAGCTGCGGCTCCGTACTCCCCCAGATCGCTCGTTTCACGCAGCTCTCGGCGGAGCGTCAGCACGGTATCTTCTACGGCCGCCGCCGTGCGATGAATCGTGTGCGCTATCGAAGGCCTGTCGCTCCAATCGACCCGATCCAACCGCTGGCCGTTGGAACGCTTCACCCATCGCTGTACCGTCAACAAGCTCACGTGGAACCTACCGGCCACCGTTCGCAGCGATGCCCCACGCCGAACCGCAGCGACCATCTTTCGACGCCGCTCTTCCACCCGACCTTTTTAGGCATCCTGACCCCCGAAAAACCTGTTTCGTGCACTATACTCATAACACTCCTGACTTGGATGCTGTGACACTCCTGACTTGGACCCTGTGGCACCCAGGTGACTTGGAGGCGGTGGCACTTCTCCATTCACGACTCACAGCCAACGGCATTGCCATGATGGCGCCATCGGATAGAATACCCCATCCTTGAGATGTATTCACGATCTGGCGGTCTACCGATTTCACAGGATGCGTGCCATGACGCCCACCCGAAGCCGCTCCGGTCTGTCCCGTTCGATGGCCTTCGTCGCCCTCGGCGCCGGCTGGTGGGTCGCCTGCGCTCCGGCTGCTGAAGAGGGCGAGACGGAATTGCCCACGCTCGTCCGTCTCCTCGCCGACGGCCAGGCTGTGTTCGGCATCTTCTCGGGAGAGCATACGGCCGAGCAGGGTGCGGCGATGGCCGAGAACCAAGAAACTGACTTCGTGTTCTACTCGCTGGAGTCGGGTCCGTTCGACATCCCGGCCATGGAGGCCTACATGCAGGGCATGGCGGACGCAGCGGTCGGTGGCGGTCGGCACCCGATAACGCTGCGGATTCCTCCAATTCGCGATGGAGCGGGCGTCGCCAGGGAACATGTGGGGCAGGGACTCGCGGCCGGTGTCGATGCGATTGTCTTCCCACATGTGGAAACGGCGCAGGAAGCGGCGTTGGCGATCGGTTCGATGGGCACCGACGTCTGGCCGGGCAATCCGAACGGTCGCCTGGTGAACATCCTGATTCTCGAAGATCAAGTCGCCGTGCAAAACGCCCGCGAGATCGTGAGCACTCCCGGTGTGAGCGTGGCGATCCCCGGGCCCGGCGATTTGCGGCGTGCGTACGAGGGCGACATGGAGGCGGTGGAGAA
>JADFPO010000096.1 GCA_022562295.1 Gemmatimonadota bacterium | reverse complement strand
TGATGCGGAGGAGCCGCCGACGCCCCAGATAGCCAGCCACTTGCTCCGGACTCCACTGGCGCTCGAGCAACCGACGCACGCGCCGCAGATCGGCTGGGGCGAACCGCCGATTGCGCCGGGAACGCGAGCGCCGACCGTTGGCGTACCAGTCGGCCAGTTGCGGGCGATACCCGCCGTCGCTCGCCTTGCGATTGCGCCGGACCTCCCGCAGGATGGTGCTCCGATGACGCCCGAGGACCTGGGCGATCGCGGCCGGGGACAACCCTTGGCGCCGAAGCAGGCCGAGCGTGTACCTTTCGGCGAAGGTGATCTGGTGATACGTCATAGTAGGCTTCCTCTCTTGCCGGAGAACAGAAGACTACTGTATACCAGGTCACCTTTCTCGTTGCAGGACATTGTTGCACTTAGTATATGAATCCGCGCGGCCTAACACGCGCTAGGGACTGGCGGGCGCGGTGGGTAGCATTCTGACAGGTTACTGGCAAGATACGAGAAGCTCGACCGATACACGGAGCTGGCCGGGATTGGCGCCCGCAGCTCAAGCACAGAGTCGTTAGGCGGAGTTCACGGACATTTGGAGGATAGTCTTTGAAGGCCATGCTTTTTGTCGCACTGACCTTGCTCAACTGTGCTCCTGCATCGAATCCCGTCGACCAGTTCTTGCTGTCGATTGATTTCTCTGGAGCGGCACTCGTGGTTGCGGACGGCAACGTAATTGTGCGAGCGGGATACGGAGCAGCCGACCGCGAATTGAATGTCCCCAATACTGCGGAAGGAGTGTTCCGGATCGGATCGCTCACGAAGCCGTTGACATCCACGGCTGTGTTGCACGCGGTGGAGAGCGGAATTCTACGCCTGGACGACCCCGTGTGCGAGTTCATTCGTGTGTGTCCGGAAGAATGGCGTGCCGTTGCGATTCGTCAGCTTCTCAACCACACGTCGGGCATTCCAGATTTGTTCGGTGTGTTGGCGAGTGCACCCGTGCTAGAGACGACTGCTGAGGTAGATCGGGTTCTCAGGGAGCGGGTATCTGTTCCACTACGAACCAACCCCGGGATCGAGTTTGCCTATAGCAATTTCAACTACGTGTTGGCCGCATATGTCCTGGAGGTAGCGTCGGGGGAAGATTGGGAGTCCTACCTCAGGAAGTATATTCTCTCGCCCGTTGGCGCCGTGCACACACGATACGATGACGCGTGGACTTTGGTGGATGGTCGCGTGCATGGCTATACCCAAGCCGACGGCCGGGTCCGACCGATAGCTTATAAGGACCACTCCGGTTACGCTGCGGGTGGGCTTCTTTCGACAGTTGATGATTTGCGCCGATGGCACGAGGCCTTTGTAGAGGCGGCAATCATCAATAACGCGTCAGTTGAACTGGCGGTTACTCCATACCGTGGAGATTATGGCTTCGGATGGCAGGTGATTGAGGCGCTCGGTCGTCCGCTGCAAAACCATTCCGGTGGCATTAGTGGATTCACTTCTCATTTGGCATGGTATCCTGACGAGCGGCTACTGGTTGTTCTGTTGAGCAACGTCGAAGGGACAGACGTCAAGGCGATCGCCTGCGACATCGCTCGAATTGTCTTTGCAGATCCCGACCAGCCGTCCGCGACGCGGGTTTGGCTCGAACGCTCTAGTGCCGACCGCTGTAGGCAAGGGTCAACGCTGTGAACTCCGCCTACAAGCCCATGAAGCTGTCGACGCCTGTTTTCAAAGGAAGGTCATTTTGTTTGTGCGCAAGGAATCACTCATGAAGGATCTACTGAGTCTCGCCCGTTGGTTGGCAGCGCCGCAGCTTATGGGCAGAGCCGTTATGCAGCGCGCCAAGTTCTTGCCGTAATACATACAATGTATGTACATTAGAGGGTGTCAGACCTCCACATCGAGTGGGATCCGCGGAAGAATGCGGCCAACAGGCGCAAGCACGGGGTGTCGTTCGAGGAGGCCTCGACAGTCTTTGGCGACGAGCGGGCGCTGTTGCTCGACGACCCGGACCATTCGGATGACGAGGATCGGTTCATCCTACTCGGGCTGAGTGCCTCGCTGAATACGCTTGTCGTTTGCCATTGCTATCGAGAGGCTGAAGAGGTCATCCGCATCATTTCTGCTCGGAAGGCGAACAAGCCGGAGCGCACTGAATACGCAAGCAGGTGGAAGCCATGAGAAAGCAGTACGACTTTTCGAAAGCCCGCCGGAATCCCTACGCCAGACGGCTCAAGAAATCGGTCACCATCCGCCTCGATGAAGCCACCATTGCCTACTTCAAGGGGCTGGCGGACGATACGGGTATTCCCTACCAGACGTTGATCAATCTCTATCTGCGCGATTGCGCTGCGCACGGTCGCAAATTGTCGATGCAATGGCGTAAGGAATTGCGGTCAGGCGCTGCATAACACCATATAAGAAGTGCTGTGCGGCCGCAGCCAGCAACGCAGCGCTCCAACGCGGCATCGGGGCTGTCGCGCCAGGTCGGCGGCAGCGTGCTGTTGAGGGATTGATCCTCGCCGCATGCAGGCAGGCGGGTGGTGAGGGACCGTACTTCTGGCCGTGGGTGATGGCTGGACCGAACGCCGTGTTTCCCAAGCCCTACCATCAGTTCGCGCATGACTATCGCCACCTTGATCGGATCCTGGCCAATGGTGAACTGGTGCGTCTCGACATCGGCTGCGACGTCGATCATTACAACGGTGACGTCGGCCGGACGGTTCCGGTCTCCGGTACGTTCACTCGCGGGCAGCGTGAGGTCGTGGATCTGCTGGCCGAGGCCTACCGCGCCGGTCTCTCCGAGATCCGGGATGGTGTGCCGGTCGATACGATCGTGCAGGCCGCGCTGCGCCGCGTGGCAGAACTCGCCGGTTCGATGGAGACCGACCTTGGCAAGCAGGCGGTGGCTCACTTGCTTAGCCCTGACGGAGGTAGGTACTTCTTCGTTCACAGCCAGGGACTGGCCAGCAGTGAAGGGTCCTTTGATATCTTGCGTCGTGGAATGGTTGTTTGTTGGGAACCGATCTTTGCTGTCGATGGCCAGGGTTTTTACCTGGAGGACATGCTGCTCGTGACCGAAACCGGCTACGAGTTACTCACGCCCAACCTTCCCTACACCGCTGCTGAAATCGAGACGTTCATGGCGCGTGAGTGAAACCGCGCAGTTATGCCTGCAGATTCGGATGGAACCGCCTAACACCACGGTGACGGTTCCTAACGGCGCCGGCGCTCTCGGCGCGCGTCCGCCATTTCGACCAACCTCCGTAATTCCCGAATGGGCTCTTCGTGATCGTCTACCTGTAGGCGCAGAACGACGTCATTATTGAGCCACACGCCTCCACCCTCCTTCACCACGAGCATGGCAGCCGACTGCATTCCGCGCCGGTCCCCGCCTGCCGCATGTCCCGCCTCGAGGGCGGCCAGCAAGCGAAGCGACAGGTGGCCGTCCGTGGCCTCGAACGCACGCACCATCTCGTCCACCACCTCCGGCCCGGCGAGAATATTTCCCTGCGCAGAGGTGTACCGGCCAATCCGATGCCCCGCCCACTCCGACGCGCGCGGGCCGGTATGCGTCGCGACTTCCCCGGAGACGTTCATGACGGAGAACTGACGGCCCTGTTTCGTCCAGCGTTCCGGCCGAGGATCGGGATCGTCCGCGAGCACGCGTGCTACTACTTCTGTTGGTGACAGGCCTTCCCGAAGCAGTGTAAGGGCCTGCGGGCCATAGCTCACGTCGACAATGGCTTGGGTTGCAACCACCCCGACCCCCGCCTCACCCCAGATCACTCCATTACCAACGGAAAACACGCGTGACTGCACGGCAACGCCCACTTCTCCCGTGGCCGGGTCGTAACCCACGATCGAGAACGTTGCCACTGGCGGCCACGGGGCCGCGGTCTGCCGTGCCAGGGCCTGGCTCGCTACCCAGGCGAAAGCAACCGCCGTCACGGCACCGATTCGTAGAACATCATGAAGCTGTCGTCTCATCGATCTTAGCGCTCCCCTCATGAGTGTGGCGGCCTAGCGCAGCGCGTCAGCCCACAATCCTACGAACCGATGTTGCACCGATCCGCAGATTTGCCCTCGCAATTCGACTCTCCCTCACACGGCTCTATGTAAATGCGCGGATCATCTCCGCCAAACGGTCGAGCCCTAACCGCACGTTGTCTTCCGGTGGGCCGAAGGAGAATCGCACCCAGTGGCGGAAGGTCGGGTTCGCGGGCCGTCGCCCCCCAGGATTCACGTCGAAGAACCGACCCGGCACGGTCAACACTTTCCGCCGTAGCGCCTCGCGGAAGAACCTGTCGGCATCGTCGATGGGTGCTGGTAGCGATCCGATATCGGCCCACGCATAGAACGTGCCTTGTGGCTCGTGATCGCAGCGAATGCCCATCGCATGAAGTCGCTCCACCATCAGATTCCGCTTCCGCGCAAACACTTCGCGCAACGCTGTGGTTTCCTGGTCGGCTCGTTCTGGCTGCAAGACCTGTAGAGCGGCGCGCTGCACGGCCGTGCTCGGCCCGCCATCGATGGCGCTCGCGGCGCGGTTGATCATCTCGATTGCCGCGGACGGGCCCACGGCCCAGCCGAGTCGCCAGCCGGGGTAACGATAGCTCTTCGTCAGGCCGTCAATCACTATCACGGGATCGCGCTCGATCTCCTCCACGTACTCGGCGGCCGAGACGGGGCCGGCACCGGGACGCCCGTCTTCGGTGTACACGAAGTGCGAGTAGAATTCGTCCAGAATCAGCGTGCAGCCCAGATCGCGACCGATCCGGACATAGCGCTCGAGTTCATCGCCGCGGACCAACCGCCCCGTGGGGTTGCAAGGATTGCTCAGCACGAAGGCACCGAGGTCTTGCTGCCGAACGGTGGTCTCCAAGACCGCGCTGGGAAGCACCAAGCCGTCGTCCGGCGAGGTCGGTACCGCGACCGGCGAGATACGATACTGGTGGTAGTCCAACATATCCTCGTACGCCGTGTAATCCGGTACTTGGTACCCGACGTTCACCGCGCCCAACGTGGCAAACAGACGTGAAAGCATCAGTCGTCCGCCCGACGCGACACTCACGTTGCTCACGCCGTATTTCTCTACTCGGTCTCGCCGATACAGCCGGTTGTAGTGATCCGCGATGGCCTGACGCATCTCCTCGGTGCCGCCGACAGGTCCGTACGCGTGGTCGTGCGGCTGCAATTCGATCGTTGTGACGCGTGGAGGCGCTCCTTCCATCGGGCCGACCTCCGGCTGGCCCTGCCCGAGGTTACACCAGTCGGGGTGACCGTTGCGGAATCCGAGCTTCATCGCTTCGGCAACGACCCAAATCACCCCCATGTAGGGGACGGACCGAAACGTGTTCTCTATCTTCTCGACCGACGGCGTCGCACTCAATTCATCCTCCGGCGGCATATGCCCCATCCCTTACCATTTTGACACCGACAGCTGTCGATGCACAAATGACCACGGAATCCACGGACCCACACACCTCCTCTTGTTTGGTTTCCGCCCCCCGCCCCCAACCAATGCGATGGTTTTGGACCGCGTTAGTTTGCAGGTCGGCTGAGGTTATGAGAGGAGCCTGGTGGTCTAGGGGAACAGAACACACAGAATTGGGGTGGTGGTTGGGTTTGCCGTGGGTTCCGTGGATTCCGTGGCTATCACGGGTGGAGTGGAAGGGCCTGCGTGCCGAAGGCAAGGTTGCGAGTGGATTGCCTGGTTGCGAGACAACTGGCACAGCGCTACAGCCTCTCGGACGAGTCGTGCAGCTCGGAACGACCACTATTACCCATGAGCAACGGAGCCCATCGCACCAGCAACCCGGTCAGCGAGAAAGCCAGCGCAAAACCGGCGGCGGCAAATACCCAGGCGCCGCTGGCGAGCCATTCCGGAACCGGTCGCTGGTTATATCGCAGTAGTCCGTTGACGACTCCACTACCCATGAGCCAGGCGACCAATGCCGCCGCGGCCACATTCACCCCAACTATCAACGACCGCATGGACCGTCCGTCGATGCGATCACGGATAGATGGATCTCCGGAGTAACGAGTCATCAGCAAATATGTCACGACCCCGAACAGCACCATGCTATCGATCCCGAGTTCGGCACCCATGGCGTGGCCGACCACGACATGCGTACCATGGATGATCGAGTTCCACGGGGGAACCGAAATGACGACTCCGCCGAACACCATCGCGAGCGTCCACCACTTGGCTGAGGTCATGAACGCCGTCGTTGCGGAATAGCTCCCTGGCTCCCGCTTCACGCCTCGCATCGCGAGGATGTCGGTCAGCACGCGGAACACGATGATGATCTCCAGCATGCTGACGATGAAGGCAATCCACTTGACCGCGTGGGTCTGCGGAAGGTGAAAGGTGTGGTGGCCAAAGTTCGTGAAGGAGTTCAGGCAACCCACGCCGAACAGCAGAAAGGCCGTTCGCGATTGGGCATACGACTCGTCACCAGACAACCGCTCCCCGAGATATATCAGCGACCCGTACACGAGAAAATTGAACGAGCCGACAAGCGTGCCCGCCGACTTCCACTGGATTTGCAGGTCGACGATGGGAAAGCGGTTTACGACTGGCAGCAGATAGGTGTGCCCTTCGACAAACGTGTACATGAAATACAGAGTGCCAATCGCCCACATGTACACGTAAACGGGGCGGTGCCAGAAGCCCGGTGCGATATACTTGAAAAACGTCCACGCAAACACGATCCATCCGGCTAGAAAAATGATCGAGAACACCGGATGGAACCCCAAATACTCTCGCCCTGACGTGACTCCCATCATCAGCGAGATGAGTATTCCGAGGCCGCCAACGATCCAACAGATGGTGTGAAACACAAACCGGCGGCGATCGGCCGCATCGAACCCATCGCGCGCCTGCCCCGCGAGAAAGTAGTAGATGAACGCGAGGTTGGCGGCGAATATCCAGGTGTGCGCGAATGTCGTGTGAAGCGGCCGGAGCGTGGCTAGACCCAACCCCACCGATTCCAACCGTGTCGAGAAGGAGGGAATGTAGTGGAGGACGCTGAGAGCGCCGAACGTCAGGGCCAGGCCGATGGCCGCCAACGCCAGCCGCAAGTGCACGGCGACGGCCTGGTCTCGTTGCAACGCCATCAGCGGAACTCCCACCACGGCAGACCCAATTCCTGGCCCACCAACCCGGCTTCGAGCAGCGACGGCCGGCGGTCAGCCAGCCAGTGCAAGAACGCAACGACATCGCGGCGCTGCTCGGCGGTCAAGCCGGATGGGGGCATGCCCTTGATCGGCCGCCCCATCTCCAAAACGCCCAAGATTTCGTCGTCGCGCATGCTCGAAACCGCCAGAGACAAATCAGGCGCCAAGTAGGCGCCTATGCGGTTCGGGGAAAGCATGGCGTGACACGCGGTACAGGGCCCGCCGACGAAGATATCAGCCCCACGAGCCGCCGGTTCGGACGGATCCGCGTGGGCAAACGAGTCACGAACGGCCGCAGACACCAGCGAGGGATTCGGACGGGGCGCTCTGGCCTGCCCCACCCCGGTGGCATCCATCTCCTGCAGATAGGTCGCCACCGCCGAAATTTGGGCTGTCGTGAGATGGAAGGCGGGCATCTGCGCAATCCCCTCGGTGAGGACTAAATCGAGCCGGGTACGATCGAGCCGGCTGGCCGCATTCGTCAAATCCGGCCCGAGGAATCCTCCGTATCCGTAGAATTGGTGGCACGCCTGGCAATTCTTGGCGAGCCAGATCTGGCGCCCTTCCAGGGCCGCCTCGGACAGCTGAGGCAGCTCGCGCCCAGTCGGATCACTGTAAACGAGATATGTCTGAAGCGCGAACATGGCGACGAGAAACGCCATGAGATGCTTGCGGCGTGCTACCGGGAACTCGGCGAGCTTGGAAATGGCACCTCCTCGGTTTTCAATCCGCAGAAGCCTGCCTGCCGAGCCGCCCCTCGTCAAGAGGATTCATGGCCGTCGGCCCCGGGCAGGCGGGCAAACCGAGAACGTACCATCCGCGTTTGTCCGCAACCCATCCGCGTTGCTCCGCGGCGTCCCTAGGCCGCTCGCTTGAGACGAAGTCCTCTCGGAACGACGACACGCTCCGCGAACCCGAACACGATCTGCGCCAGCAGGGCGAGCACCGCCGCCGGCACCGCGCCTTCCAGTATCAATCCGAAGTCGTCCAGCCGAATTCCGGTGAGGATCGGCTGGCCGTACCCCCCCGCGCCGATCAATGCGCCAAGCGTCGCGAATCCGATGTTGATGACGGTGGCGGTTTTCACACCCGCCATGATCGAGCGCGACGCCAGAGGAAGCTCCACCTGCATCAACCGCACTCCCGGGGAGAGATCCAACGCCTCGATCGACTCTTCGATGGAAGGGGAAATGCCGGCCAGTCCAGCATGCGTGTTCCGTACGATGGGAAGCAGACTATAAAGGAATAACGCCGCGATCGCCGACGGGGCGAAGATGCCGAAGAGGGGAATCATGAACACGAGCAGCGCCAGCGCCGGAATCGTTTGAATCATCCCCACGATGGCCAGGATCGCTTGACCCGCCCCCGGCACCTTGAAAGCGATGACGCCAAGCGGAATGGCCACGAGTGTTCCCATCGTCATGGACACGACTACCAAGAACAGATGCTCCTTGGTGCGAAGCCACAGTCGGCTTCCGAGGCCCTCAGCCATCACCTGAGCGTCGATGCCCAGCGCGTCATGTAGGAAGTCACTCGCGACGGCGCGTTCGGTCTCACCGTCGATTTTGACTCGTCCGTTGAGCCGGCCGATGCGACGCTCGTCCATCGATCCTTCCAGCCGCCGCAGTGCCGCGGCGGCACCGGGCGCTCTCTCTTCCAGATCGGCGCGATACAACAACACCGCGTTGTACGTTGTGAAGTGGGACAAATCGTCGTCAAGCAAACGCAAGCCGTAGTACTCGATCTCGGCATCGGTCGTGTACACGTCGATCGCATCGATGTCGCCCGCGCCCAGCGCGCGATAACCCAAATCGTGATCGACTCCCCGCACGTTGCCGGTCGGAAGATCGTAGCGCCGCTGGAGGCTGGGCCAGCCGTCTCCACGGTCCATGAATTCATTGCCGAACCCGTAGCGAAGCTCCGGATGATCCCTCAGATCCGAAATGGTCGCCAGACCGAGGCTATCCGCCACGCTACCGCGGACGCCGATCGCATATCCGTTGCTGAAACCGAGCGGACGCGTCATGAGGATGCCGCGCTCCGCGAGCGCAGCAGGAATCTCTGCGTCTGACTCGAGATTGAGCTCCGCCAGAATCTCTTCGATCAACGTTCCCGTGTACTCGGCGTAGACGTCTATTGCACCGGCCTGAAGCGCATTGAAGACGATCCTGGTTCCGCCAAGCTGATCCTGATGCTCGGACGGGTATCCAGCGTCCCGCAGGACGCCGACCGCGATCTCACCCAGGATAACCGATTCCGTAAACACCTTGGAACCGACACGGATCACCTCGCGTTGCTGGGCGGATAGCGGCGTCATACACCCGACAAGGAAGTACACGACGAACAGCAATTTCATTCCGAATGCCCGGACGCGAGATGGCCGCGTTGGGCGTTGACAAATTCCGTTACGAACGCCTCGACCGGGTGATCCGTCATGTCCTGCAGCGACCCCTCCTGCACCACTCTCCCATCACGCATCAGCGCAATCCGATCTCCGAAGAAGGCCGCTTCAGACAGATCGTGCGTGACGAACACCACGGTCTTGCCAAGCGTTCTAAAGATCCGGCGCAAATCTTCTTGCAGACTAAACCGAATCATCGGATCGAGCGCACCGAGCGGTTCATCCAGCAGCAAGACATCAGGCTCCAACATCAGTCCACGCATCAACGCCACACGCTGCCGTTGGCCTCCGGAAAGTTCCACGGGATAGCGATCGAGACCATCCAACGGAAAGTTCGTGAGTTCACGCAACTCGTCGAGCCGTGCATCAATCCGGCTACGATCCCACCTCAGGTTTCGGGCCTTGAGCGTAACGTTTTCCCGCGACGTCATGTGAGGAAAAAGACCCCCATCCTGAATCACGTATCCCACCCGGCGGCGCACCTGTGAGATCGTTGCCTGCGTGAGCTGTATGCCATCAAACATGACGCGGCCGGCGTCGGGGATCGCTAGCCCGAGCAGTAACCGCAGCGCCGTCGATTTGCCACAGCCGCTGGGTCCGATGAGGGCCAGGGTGGTCCCTGCCTGCACGTCCAGGACGAGTCCATCGATCACGGCGCGGCCACCGTAGTGTTTCGAGACAGACTCCAGTCGAAGCATGGATGCAAGATAGCGCGCCGGAGGCGATTCGGGACGGGGCCGCAGCGTCGCCGTGCGGCGTATCTGGCTCGCGGTTGCAAACCCCATCGATGCGACCGATGTTACAGCGTTCCACCGTATCGTGCTTCATCGCTCCATGTCGGTGAATCGCGCGTACCACTGCCTTGCCCGGAGCGTTCATGAGCGCGGGGGCCATCAAAGCAAGAGAATAGCAACGGCCCTCACGCCCTCTCATCAAGAAGGAGATCGTTATGTCTCTCAACATCAAAGCGTTGGCCATGACCGGAGGGGTTGTTTGGGGCGGGGCGTTTCTGTTCCTTGGACTCGCCAACCTCATGGTGCCATCGTACGGAGCGCTCGCCCTCGACTTGGGCGCTTCCATCTATCCCGGCTACGAGGGACCCGGGGGATTGGGGTCCGTGATCGTGGTGACCCTCTATGCACTCATAGACGGCGCCGTGGGCGGCGCGATCATCGCTTGGCTATACAACGCCTTTGTCGGGCAGCCCAAAGCTGTTTAGGGGATGTTCGGGGGATGGGTCGGCTGAGCCATCCCCCTGACTACCTGATACCTGCCCCCCATCCCCCATCCCCTATCCCCTATCCCCTAACACCTAACAAACATCCCCCACCATCTGTCTTAGAAACACGACGTCGGGATGGCGCCGTGGCGACCCGTAACGTGATCTAGATCACACTGTGCTACGCGTCGCAGTAACAAGCGAGGATCTCGGCTTAACATCGAGGTGCGGCCCTCGTCTACCGGGCCGAGAGCGGCCACAGCGGCCGAGTTCGAACGCCATATGAGGAGATGATTGATGAAGAAGATGAGAATCAGCGGCCTGGGGCTGCTGGCGACAATAGCCTTGGCGGGTTGTAGCGACGCCAACGCACCCAATACAGATGACGCGCTCGACGCAGACGTGGCCATGGTGGCCGCCGACGCGGTACTCGAGGACATTCAAGCCATGAACAGTGGAATCGGGGGATTTGGTAGCTCTCCGGCGATGTTCTCGGCGGCGCCCCCTACCGAGCGGTCGCGCACCGTAACCTTCTTCGACGCTGACGGAAACGCGCAGGACGCGTACGACGCCGAGCTCACCGCGTCGATCAACGTGGTCATCGACATGAGTGGGGAAGTCACCCGCGACACGTGGACCGCCACCATCGAGCGGCATCGTGACATGGTCATTACCGGTCTGCTCGGCGATGAGACCAGCCGGACGTGGAATGGGACCGGGAGCGGCAGCGTGCAGGGAAGCCGGCATTCCGATGAGAGCGGAGACCGATCCTACAACATGTCGAGTACCTCCGTGATCACAGACGTCGTACGGGGCCTCCCCCGCGCAGACAATCCGTACCCACTCTCCGGCACCATCACCCGCGACATCAGCATAACCATCGTCAACGGCCCGAACGGAGATGAGACTCGGACCCGCACGGTGGTCATCACGTTCAACGGAACACAGTTCGCGACACTCACGATCAATGGTGAGACCGTGGAGGTCGATCTCGCAGCACGCGAGGGGCGGCACCCCATTCGCGGACGTGCTCGTTAACCGGGTTCTACAATCCGCGTTACTAGAAAAGGGCGGCTCACGGAGCCGCCCTTTTTTTGTGCACTCCGGCGGCGAGGCCACCGAGAGCGCACCCGCAGAAACCTCAGGCTCGCTATTCGTATCGCAGTGCTATAACCGGATCCACCCGCGTTGCGCGCCGCGCGGGAAGGTAGCAGGCGAGGAGACCCGTCGCGACCACGATACCGATGCCGCCGGCAAATACCCATGGATCCGAGGCTTCAACGCCGAACAAGAAGCCGCGCAACACACGCGTTGCCGCATACGCACCCAGCAATCCGAGAAGAGACCCGGCAACGATGAGTCGGGAGCCGTGCCCCAAAACCTCCGACAGCACCGTGGCGCGAGCGCGGCGATCCCCCCCAGCAGAACCGTTCGGAACCGCGGTTCGTTGGCCGATGCTGCAACCAGCGTCTCGCGGCCGCGTCTATGCACACTGGGGCGTTCCTAGTCGTTGCGCCTGTCGATCCAGATGTCTTGCCGCTCCGTCTCGGGAGGTTGCCCCGCGAAGAAGCGACGGATGACCTCTCCGATCTCCGGGGTGGCGATCAGAAGGTCGTCGTCATGGCCACCGTCGCGAACCACTAGATGCCATGAGTTGAGGAATCCCTCGGAAACTTCCAGAGCATTCTCGAGGGGGGTACGAACATCCAACGCTCCCGAGATGAAGAGCGTGGGAGCTTCGGACGTCACGGCCTCGTGATATCCGTCGGCCAGTTGAGCGCCTGGCCAACTTCGGCACTGGGCCCTTACAAGGAGATTCGCCGCATCCCCAAGGAAACTCGTCGCCGCTTCTGCATCGATCTGACGTAGGCGCTCCTCGGACGCCCAGGACGAACAGTCCATGGCCATGGACATTGCCAAACCGCGGTTGCCCGTACGCCAGTCGTAAATCGCCTGCGCGGCGGGGCCGTAGTCCCCCTGCAGGGTGAGGTCCAACCCCTCGGAGAGTTCGAAGAGATCGCTCCGTTCGCCCGCGCCCCCGAAGATAGTGCGCTGCGCATCGAGGACACCGAAGCTTACAGCCACTGTCGAACGAGTGCGGGAGTCACGCGCTGTAGCCGTAACCGTCGTGTCCAAGCGTTCAATAACCTGGCTGGCCCGAAGCGTAACGGGGGCCGTGCCCCGCCGCGCGAAGAATTCGTCGATCCGCTCCAGCGTCGCAGCGATCGCGCCCGCCGATTTCAGCGTGTGATCTGGCCCTTCTGTGCCGGCAAGCACCATTCGGTCAATGGATTCCGGAAAGGATCGGGCGAACTCGAGAGCCAGGTGTGTACCGTAGCTGATAGCCCATACATTGAGCCTTTCCGCGCCAAGGGCCACGCGAAGGTCCTCGAGATCGGCTGCGCTTTCGCGGGTGTTGAAGGCGTCGAGGTCAACGCCCAGATCACTCCAGTGTTTATGAC
>JADFPO010000021.1:26298-41698 GCA_022562295.1 Gemmatimonadota bacterium | reverse complement strand
CCTCGGAGGCCGAAGACACGAGGTGGGCGTACTTCGCTAGCGCGCCCCGCTCGTAGTGAGGAGCGGGCGGCGTCCAGGAGGCCAGCCGTCGCGAAATCTCGTCTTCGTCCAGATGCAGTTCCAGTGTTCGGTTCGGGGCATCGATCGTGATCTCAATCGGCTCATCAAACCGAGTTCCGTCCGGTCCGAAGTCGAAAACGGTGCCCGGGATTGCATTCGTCCCCTCGGGAACGTCGGTAGTGGACTCGACGGTAAGCTCTATTTCATCGCCCAATGCGCCTGCCGGAACAGCAACGGTCACCGCGCCCTCGAGAAGATCGAGCATTCCCCCATCAGAACCGACCTTCACGGCATCACGCAAAGGCGTCCCCTCGATCCAAATCGTCAAGAAACCTCCCGGTCCGCTGGCGATGGTCACCTCCAGCGTGGAAGGAGTCTCCAGAGAGACCTGCACGGCCCGTTCGGACACCTGTTGATTGAAGTCACTCGGACCAAAGAGCAGCTTGCCGTCCAGGACCACTCTCGCGCTCGAGACGCGGTGCTGTCCCAGTTCGTCACCATTTTGCAGGCGGAAGATGAACGGTCCTTCAAATCCAATGATGAAGAACGTTCTACTTTCGCCGGTCGGCCTTCCAGTAAAGCGCCCAAACTGTTCCGGCCCAAACACAATGTCCGTGCCGGCATCGGTTAGGACTTCACTAAGGAGTGCGGCGCCATTCGGGCCCACCGGATCCAGAGACTGCTCGCATGCGGCAATGATCAACAAACTTGCGACGGTTACGAACGCAATCGATCTCCTCACGACCCTCTCCTTACATAGAATGGCACTGTCGTTCCCGAATGCTTTAGATCTGCGATGCTACCAGCAGCATCGCGGTACGAGGACCCGCAAGACAGGTGGTGGGTCAACTTCGATTAGGCGGGACTAACCACTCGGCTACGAACGGGTGAGGACTCATGGCGTCGCCCTGAAGCAAGATCTCGAAGTGGAGATGGTCATATGTAGCCCAGCCCGTCGAACCCACGGTGCCGATCGGCTGCCCCGGCCTGACGACCTGACCCGGCTCCACCGCGATCGAGTCCAGGTTAGCGTAGCGGGTCTGGTAGCCAGCACCGTGTTCGATGACAACGATGTTGCCATACCCGATCTTTGGGCTCACCGTTTGCACGGTCCCCGCAGCCGCGGCCAGGACCGGGGTGCCGAGGGAAGCAATCAGGTCAATTCCGTCGTGCGGCCTGCGCTCATTGAAGAGCGGGTGGACCCGCGGTCCATACCCCGCACCGATTTGAGCGCCGGGGAGGGGATTCTCAATACGCAGTTCCTCCTGCTCTTGAGCCTGGGCTACGATCGGCAGAAGGAAAACAAAGGCGAGGGCAGCGGGAGCTATTCGGCGCATGACATTCTCCTCATGTGGTCCCACGATCGGTCCCACGACAGGCGTGCAACACGCCGAACCGTGGTGTCGCGTAAGTCGTTGCGGGAAATGAAGTGGGCCCTGCAGGACTTGAACCTGCGACCAACGGATTATGAGTCCGCCGCTCTAACCAACTGAGCTAAGGGCCCGTAGACTTGACCAATATGGCTGTGCCCAAAACACAATTCAACTGCGCCATTCTTTTCGCCCTGCACTGCGTCTGCAATCCGGCGGCCGCTCAACAATGTGGTTCCGTTCGAACCGAGCGCGTGCTCTTGCTGGCAGGCGGTTTCGCCCTGGGACAGACCGCCACCATCGCCGTCCGAAGCAACGATTGGTGGACGACGCCGACCTCTTCCTTTCGTGCGGTGTGGGATGGTTCCGCCAACAGAGAACAAGACGGGCTGCTGCACGCTGCGATCGGCTACCATACAGCACAGCTCGCCGCTTTCGCGTGGGAATGGACGTGCGTCGGAAGCAATACCGCCGCGTGGCTCGCCGCAGTTACCGGCGTCGTGGTTGGCTTGCCCAAGGAAATCGGAGACGGGATCCACGAGGACAAGGGGTTCTCACTGCGTGACCTCACGTGGACGGCGTCGGGGGCCTTGTTGCCCGCCCTGCACCGAACCGTGCCAGCGTCCCGAAGCGTTTTGCTCAAAGTGTGGTATTGGCCGTCCGACGAGTTTCGGAACCGACCCCCGGGGGGACTGCCCCAATTGGAAAACGACTACGCCGGTCAGCGCTACTTCCTGGCCTTCAACCCGGGTCGATTACCGGGCGGAGCGAGACCCTGGCCCTCATGGCTCGGCGTAGCCGTCGGACACAGCGTGCCCTACTGGATAAGTCAGCCGCCCATACATGAGTGGTATGTCACCTTGGATCTGAACATGCGGGGGCTCGCAGTACGCGCGCCATGGTGGCGCAAAGTCGCTAGCGTTTTGGATCAGATCCACTTCCCGCTACCGGGTGTCCGTGTCCGTGACGGACGGTGGTCCGTCGGGTTGTACTAGCGACCACGTCGACGAAGAATCCATCGACCACGATCACCACCCCCACCCCCCCGTATTCGCTTTGGCCACCTCCTCGCACAAATCCAGATGCGCGGCGATCATGCCCCGGACGGTAAAGCGCTCCTCCACGCGCCGCCGGCCGGCGGCGCCCATCCGCTGGCGGAGTGACTCGTCGGCAACCAGCCGCAGCATGGCTTGCCGGAGAGCCTCGTGGTCGCCAGGGGGGACTTGCAAACCGGTGACGTCGTGCAGGTTCACTTCCCTCATGCCACTCGCCACCGAACTCGAGATCAGCGGCTTGCCGCATGCCATCGCCTCGAGCATGGTCACGCCGAACATCTCCGCGGGGGTCGTGCTGGGCAGGAGCAAGTAATCCGCGGTTTGATAGAACGAGGGGAGGTCGCGTTCCGACACCCTGGCCGCCAGGCGCACCTGATCACCGATGCCAAGACTTTGAATCTCGGCCTCGAGCTGGGCCCGCAGCGGCCCTTCCCCCACGATCACGACCCGGAGCGCCGTACCGGCCACTGCGCGCAACAGAACATCCAGTCCTTTGTACGAAACGAGCCGACCGACGAAGAGTCCCACCGCCTGGTCGGCCGGCCCAAAAGCTTTCGGTCTGTCATCGACGGACTTCACCGTGAACCTCATTTCGTCTACGCCGAACGGGATTACGCGGGCCCGGGCAATTCCCGCCGGACCGAGGTCGTCCGCGTTCTGGAGGTTCGTTTTGGCGCCAACGACCGATGCGTACGCCCGACGAGCCACTGCGTGCGCCAAGGGACGATATAGTGTTCGGAACGCGCGCTGCCGCTGTACGTCGGAGTGATGGAAAACGATCAACCCCGTCGGCCGCGTGAGAGACACAGCAAGGTCAGCCAGCGGATGTGGCCGATGAACGTACACCACGTCGGCCTTCCAGCGAGCAGCGCCAAGGTACCCAAGTGCGATCGGCTGAGACCAAACCACCATGGGGGTAGCGAGCCGGTGAATCGTGACGCCGTTGCGAATCGCGAGAGCCTGCTCCTTGGCAGCGGAACCCTTCCAACGAGAACCTCGCGCACAAACGACACGCACGTCGTGACCGGCCTGAGCGGCACCCTCGGCTAGGCTGGCAACGATATGCTCGAGGCCACCGGGATCGGGAGGATAAAATTTGCTGAGATGAAGGATTCTCAAGACGGCGTTACCGGAGCCTCGATCTGCCGAGCGGCGCGGTCCAGAGCGGGCTGGACGATCTCCATGAGCAAATTCAGATCCAGCATCAGGGACCGGCGTCCCAACCGGCGACGCAGATGGAGCTGGCCACCCCAACCACCCCCGTCAAACGGGCACACCACCTCCCACTCATCATGATGCCGCTTGGGGGCACCCTCCGAAAAAACGCCGCCGTCCAGAAACCACGTCTTCGAATGGCCGCGCCGCTCATCGGACGAGTTGATGGTCAACACCACCTGATCGAACTCGGACCGCTCGAACAGCATAGCAAGCGCCTTTTGGAAATCGTCCAGCGTCCGCACCCTCTCCAGACGCTCGGCGGCGTGCCGAAGCTGCACGTTCATCACGACGGAACGCGGCTGTAACACACCCCGTTTCGCCAACCGCGCCAGTTCGTTGAGTTCGTGTAGCCGCAAGAAGCGAACGATCACCAAGGTCGACGCACCCACGATGATCAAGATCACGGCAAAAGACCGCACACCAGGGTTGATGAACAACATCGCCAGCAGAGCGGCCCCGGCACTCGCGGCGTACACCAAACTGGCCACCTGCCGTGGCGTGAATCCCGCACGCTGCAGTCGATGGTGCACATGTTCCTCGTCGCGCTCGAACACCGACCGGCCCCTGATGAGGCGCCGTAGCACCGTGATGGTCGTGTCGAACACCGGCACGGCGAAAGCCACCAAGGGCACGGATATGGCTACCAAGGTGGCTCCCTTGGTGGAGCCTTCGACGGCGAGCCCGGCGAGCAGGAAGCCTGCCACCATGCTGCCGGAGTCGCCCAGAAACGCCCGAGCGGGCGGAAAATTGAACGGCAGGAAACCCAAGAGCGCTCCCGCCAAGGCCGCCGCCACCAAGCCGATCGCCGGATGACCCAGGAGCACCGACATGACGAAGATGGCGGTGGCACTGAAGAATGCCGACCCCGCCGCCACACCGTCCGCACCATCCAACAGATTGAACGCGTTGGTTATCCCGACTAACCACACGATGGTGAACGCAACGCTGACAAACGGCGCCAACGCGAGACTGCCTAGGGGGAAAGTCAGCAGCTCGATGCGCACACCCATGGCATAGACAATGCCGGCGATGAGGATTTGGGTGCTAAACTTCAAGAGCGCGGGAAGCGGCCGGATGTCATCCAGCGTTCCCAGCAGGAGAATCCCGGCCGCCCCGAGCGTGACCGGTCCAATGGATCGAGACGTGGCGAGCAGCGTGAGGCCCGTGGGAGCGAACACGAAGCCCACGAGCAATAGGGCCACACCGGAACCCACGGCCAGCGTCCAACCGCCCACGCGTGGGACTGGCGGGGTCCTGGTGTCGTCCAGCGCGCCGACCCGTACGCCGACGGCCATCAAGAGCGGCATCGCCAGCGCCGAGCACCCAGCGCTGATCAAGAAAACCAACAGGTAGGAACCCACGTTAGCCTTTCTCGTCCGAGCGATTCGGGGGAGGAATCAGTATATCACCTTCCCATTGTCAACGGTCGGAGGCATCATACTGCATCCTTGGACACGCTCGCAATCCTCTCGCCGGGATATCCCGATAATCTAGGTGGGGTGACCCATCACACGGCCCGTCTGATGGCCAATTGGACAGCGGCCGGCCACCGTGTTGACGTGATCGGTGACACCACCGTTGGGGCGGAAGACGCCGTCGATCGCCTGAGACGCGGCGGCACTGACTGCGTACTTCTGCAATACGTCCCGTTCCTGTACGGCCGGCGGGGCGTGTCGAGTTACCCGGAACGCTTCGCGCGCGCCTGTGCCGCACGCGGCATGCGGCTCACCATTTTTGTCCACGAGCCGTGGGTACCACCCACACGAATCCCGTGGATTCCCCTTGGGTGGCTGCAGCGCCGGCAGTTGCGGAGATTGCTCCGAATGGCACCCAAGGCAGTGACGACCGTCCCCACCTGGCAAGCAATGCTCGGCGCGCACGTGCGCCTGATATACGTCGGATGCACCCTCGGCCCGCCGGGGGGGAGGGATCATCCACCCCGGCGCCCTCACTCGGTGCTCCCGTCGTCTTCTCACCATTTGCCGCGGGGCTTCGCTGGGACTGGATCGCGGAGGCGTGTCGTTCGTTGGACACGGATCCGCCGCTGATCGTGATCGGCGCCGATGCGGACACCGTCCGCGCGCACCCGACGGTTGGCAAGTGGTTCCGCGAGCAATGGGACTACCGCGGTCGCTTGCCCGCGCCTGACATAATGCGCCTGCTTTCGGCGGCGAAATTGGTTCTCTCCCCTTTCATAGACGGCATGACGGGGCGCCGCACGTCGGCGTTCGCCGCGCTGTCCGCGGGAGCCCGTGTTCTGACCTCGTCTGGTCATCTGTTTGATCCGTTCTTCATGAAGAGCCCATTCCACATCGCCGCTACCATGGAGGACTTCGTACAAACGGCAGCGACTCTTTGGGCTACCGCGGACTCGGATTCCGAACGACAGCGCCGCATCGAATGGCACCAGACACACGTAGATCCGGCACTACTCGACGCGCGCCTGTTGGCGATGGTGCTCGAATGACGCCGCGCCGGATCGTGCTCGCACTTCCCGACCCGCCGTTGCCATTCGGCAACGCGGCGGCGCGGTGGTTTTGGGTACTGCTGAAAGGACTCGCCAATAGCGGACACGACGTCACAACCTTCGCGGTCTACCGCGGCGAAGCGGAGCGAGACGCCACGTTGGAAGCTTTCCCGCCATCCGAGTACGATCTCCGGCTCTTCAGGGAATCTCCCGCTCGGGGCATAGTGCAAAAATGGCAAACGCTGCGTCGTCCGTATTCCTACCCATTCAGCGGGGAGTTGCGGCACGGCCTCGCCCAACGCCTCGCCACGGGATACGACGTGCTGCACCTCGAACAACTCTGGACGGGGTGGCTCGGCTGGCAACACCCAACGCGAACCCTCCTCAACATTCACTATCTCTTCGAAATCGATCTCGCTTCCAAGCCGCCGGACGGAGTGAAGGAACGCTTGCTTCAGCGCATCACGAGTCGTGCCGAACGTTCGCTCCTGGGCCATTTTCCCCACCTGGCCACTGTGACCCCCAGGCTCACTCAGCGAGTCCAGCAACTCGCCCCCCAGGCGCGTGTCACGACCGTCCCACTGGCAATCGACCTGACGAAATACACCTTCGACGACCGAACGCTCGACGACCAACACCCGGTCGTGACACTAATCGGCTCGTTCGACTGGTACCCGAGTCTCGCGGCCGGGAGGCGTTTGCTGAAACGCCTATGGCCTGACATAAAACGTCAGGTTCCGGCCGCTACGCTCCAGCTCGTCGGCCGTAACGCCGAGCAGGCGTTGGGGCATCTCGCCCAATCCGCTGATATCACGATCACTCAAAACGTATCGGATATCAGGCCCTATTTTACCAATGCCCATGTCATGCTGTACGCACCGACGAGTGCGAGTGGAATGAAAGTAAAGATCCTCGAATCCTTCGCGTTCGGTCTGCCGGTCGTGACGACGCCTGATGGCGTTGAAGGCATTCCGACGTCTCCGGGCGTTCACGCGGAGATCGCCGAAGACGACGCAGGGTTGGTCGCCGGCGTCGTCCGCCTTCTACGTGACGCCGGGCACTGGTCCGCCATGCGGAACGAAGCACGCTCCTTGCTCGAAACACATTGCGTCCCCCAAACCAGTCTTACCGCTCTCGACCGCTGCTACGAGCAAATACTCGAATCGAGGACGGCATCGTGACGCGACCAATAACCGAGGCGCTGAAAGCTCCGGCTCGTCCTCTGGTACGCTGGTGGCGAGCAAAGGCGTACGCCTCCCGCTATTGCCGCCGTCTCCAGGAACATCGCCGTGCCATTCGCCGCCGAATCGCAGCCACCGACCCCATCGACCCCGGCGTATCCGTAGACGCCCTGTGGCAACGAGTCGACAATGCGCTCCCCGCCGACATCGGCCGGTCGGAGCGATGGCTCGGCCGGCCCCCCCTGAGCACGGCATTCGCAAAATACTGGACGCGGTACGGACACGTTTACGACGGGATCGGGAGAGAAAAGGCCCTCGAACACGCTTTGACCTTCGAGTTACTCGACTTTCGGCGGATTCACCGTTATTGCGACGTTGCCGCGGCGACCAGCCCAATCCGTTACCCCCTCGCCGACGACTGGGGCGATGTCGAAGCATGGCGGCAAGATCTGTTGTTTGAAACGGATCTTTCAAAACAGATCGTCGGAGGATTTGCACAATCGATGGATGCGATCGAGCCGGGATTCTTTGACGCTCTGACCCTGCACTGCTCGCTCGAGCATTTTCAGGGGACTGCCGATGTGGAGCTCATCAGTGAGATAGACCGTGTTTTGAGCAACCAGGGCGCCTGCCTGATCCTGCCTCTCTATCTCGCCACCACTCATCGAGTGTACTTCGACCCGACGAAGGTTTCGAGTCGGGCGGTGCAAGGTTACGACGAGGAGGGTGACTTGTTCGCGGTGTACGGCTATCACCAAGATCACGGCCGGTTCCATAGTCCCGAAACGTTGGTGTCGCGGTTCCTGCACGACGTTCCATCAACCTTGGACGCAACCCTGCTCCGGTTTCACGACGACGGGTCCTTGGACCCTGACATCTATCTGCGGTTCGCTGTGCTCCACAGGTCTGATTCCGTTTTCCGTGACAGAAACGACTAGGGCGGCGTGGCCCCGCGCGCCATGGTGCGGGGGCCACGGGGGCATCGGCACGGAGGGAAACGACATCTCGACATCAACCGGTGCGACCCCACCATCAAGCAGAATCACGGAATCTTCGAGATGACGCGCGGGCGTCGGTCGATTCTGAACTACGTGAGCGCCACGGGGCTCACCGCCGTCACGATGGTCGTGGGACTCATCTCCGTTCCATTCATCGTGCGCTGGCTTGGGGATGAGCGGTACGGGGCGTTCCGAGCGGCCGTCGACTGGTTCGGGTATCTGTCACTGCTGGAACTCGGGCTCGCGGGCGCCCTCCTTCCGCTGCTCGCACGCGCGTTGAGCCGCTACGACAACACAGCGGTCGAAAGGACGGTCGCCGCGGGAATTCGCGCCTACGCCCGGGTGACCGCCTTGATGATCCTGGCCGCCCTAGTCCTGGTCGCGTTCATCACGAGACTCATCCCAGTCGGAACCGAGAACGCGGCCGACCTCACCCGCGCCGCGCTCGTCGCGACTTTCGCGCTGCTGCTCACCCCGTTTCTTCCATTCCGCTGGATCACCGAGGCGCGGCAGCGCGGGTACATCGTCAACACCTTGCTTGTGGTGCAGAGTCTGGTCATTACCGGGCTGTCGCTCATTCTTGCATACCACGGATGGGGGATTACCGGACAATTCGTCGCTTTGCTCGTCGGTGCCGTCATGTTCTTCGGATTTCTCTCCGTGCTGGAACTCCGGCGGATGTCGACTCTACGGCGACCGCTACTCCGGTCCGCGGCGAGCAGCGACGAATGGAAACAGCTCTGGCACCTGAACCGCCCCACGCTTGTGGAACAGATCTGCGGCCGCGTGAGCTTCGTGTCGGATTACGTGGTCGTGGCCCTCATCTTGGGACCAGCGGCAGTCGCCCCGCTGTATCTCACCAGACGCCTCGCCGATTTGGCGCAGGGACAACTGCTGGGCGTGGGGAACGCCAGTTGGGCTGCCCTGGCCGATCTGCACGCGATTGGCGACTTGACTACGTTCGGCCAGCGCCTCATCGAGGCAACCAAGCTCGTCGCGACCCTGGCCATCGCGGTGCTCGTGCCCATCGCCATCTACAATCAAACTTTCGTAGAACTCTGGGTCGGGTCGCCACATTACGCGGGGTTCGCGATAACCATCACCGTCGTGTGCAACGCCTTCCTCTTGGGCTTACTCACGCTGTGGGGCTGGGCATTCGGTGGCACCGGCAAAGTCGCCACGCTCGTACCGGTTTACATCGCCGCCGCCAGCCTCAACCTGGTGGCGAGTATCGTCTTCACGCTCAACCTCGGGCTCGTAGGGCCGCTCTTGGGTACGCTAGTCGCCACGGTCCTCACCAGCGCGTGGTACGTACCGGTGCAACTCAAACGCACCTTCGGCATTTCGCTCGCCGGCATTGCGCGTGCGGTGGCGTTGCCAGTGGCGTGGGGCGTTCCCTACACGTTGGCGGTTTGGTGGATGGCCGCCAGAACCCCGTCGATCGGCTGGTTGGGCTTGGCCGGTGAGATGGGATTTGCGACGGTCGTCTATATGGGAATCTGGTGGATTGCGATTTTGGATGTTTCGGAGCGAGCCGTCTACGCCGGACGGCTGCGCACCCTGATGCGGGGATCTGGGTGATGGACTGGCTTGCGGACCCGCGCACTCCGATCTGGACCGCGGCAACGTCGCGCTTGGGGGTAGCGCTGATCCTGTTCGTGGCCCCTCAAGTGTTTCCCATGCGGGATTACTACCAACCGACGCTCGAGCCCAGTTCGTCGATCATACAGCGCATGCTGCACCGCCCCCGGATGTTTCCGCTCGCCGAAGACGAGTTGGCGTACGACGAACTCGCTCGATCCATCCTGCGCGGCGACGGGTTCGTCCTTCAGCGAGGTTGGGTAATCACGCAGCCGGGTCAGCCCACCGCATACGGCGGCGCCGTGTACCCGCTGTTCGTCGCAGCCATTTATGGCGCTACGGGAAACGCGTTTCCCGCCGTCGTCGCGGTGCAAATTCTGCTGTCGGTAGCAGCGGTGGCCGGCATTGCGAGGATCGGGACTGCGGTCGGTGGAGACCGAGTGGGACTCGCGGCCGCGTGGCTCGGGGCGGTTCACCCAGGCCTCGCCATGGCACCCTCGTTGTTGATGACCGAGGCACTGAGCATCCCAATCATCATCGCCATCGTCTTGGCGGCCATCCGCTGGCGTGAGATGCCAACCGTCTATCGGGCAAGCCTCGCCGGCGGGCTCGTAGGTCTCGGGTTCCTGGTCCGCTCTCCCCTCGGTCTGATGGGGATCTCGGCTCTCATCGCCGTGACGTGGCTCAGGGCGGCGGAGTACGGACCGCGGGGCGCATGGCGTCACATCGCGGCCGCAGCATTATCGGCAGCTATCGTCATGGCACCGTGGACCGCGCGCAACTGGGTGCGCTACGACCGCTTTCTTCCGGCTGACACCAAGTCGGGCGTCAACCTATGGATGTACAACCGGCCTCCAGGAACCGCCGGATGGGCCGATATCACCGGGATGAACGAAGGCGAGGTCGATGCGATGTACCGGGAGCGCGCCTTGCAAAATCTCCGAGAGCACCCGGGGTGGTTCGCCCGAGCCACACTGGCGAGAGGTGCACGATACTGGTGGCCGGTACCGCGAAACGCCGCCACGCTCCCGCACTGGGCCGGTGTAGTGGCATATACGGTCATCACAACCAGCGCGCTCATCGGCATGGCAATCCTGGTTGGCCGCATGTCGGGTCCGCACACGGCTTGGCTCGTCCTCGCCCCGTTCTCGGTCGGCTGGGGCCTCATGGCCATCACCGCGACGGGCCTCCGACATCGGCTGACCGTGGAGCCGTTGATGGTGGTCGCTGCCGCCGTTGGCATCGTGTTCATGATATCGGCTGCACGGAAGGCGCGCGCGGACGCACCACCGGGCGAACGATGAACGTCGGGGTCAATGCGCGGATTCTCAGCGCCGCAACACTCCGAGGGTGGAACCGTTACACCCTGAACCTCTTGAACGAACTACCTGCGCTCGGTGTGCATCCCATTCTCTACAGCGACCAAGCATTACACCCCACCCATTTGGCGCGGTTGCCCGCCGAGACTTTCACAGTACGAATTGCCCCCCCCATGTGGTACGCGCGTTGGGAGCAGCGATGGTTGCCTGCACAGCTTCGGTCCGATGGCGTCGCCCTTTTTCATACTCCGTTTCACTTCGGCATGCCGTTCTTTTCTCACTGCCCACGCGTGCTGACACTGCACGACGCAATCGATCAGGCAGAGCGATCGGAGGCTCCGCTCGGCGAACGCCTGGCGGTGCGTTCTCAGCTCACCAACCTCTACCGGTGGATCGCCAGGACACGCGCCCACCACATCATCACGGTCAGCGAGCATGCAAGGGGTGAACTGATCGAACACTTCGGCCTCGCTCCGGCGCGCTTGACGGTTACGCCCGAGGCGGCGGATAGTCACTTTCACGCCGAGATCTCCCAGCGCGAGCGGGAGCGAGTTCGTGTGAAATTCGCTCTGAGCTCGAGCTACATTTGGTACGTGGGCGGATACGAGTCGAGGAAGAACGTTCCGTTCCTCCTTCGAGCGTTTGCGGAAGCGGCACTGCGAGACGTCAGGCTCGTGTTGGCCGGGGATTGCGAGTCCGAGAGAAACGAGTTGGAGCGACTCACTCACGCCTTGCAGATCGACGACCAAGTTCGTCTGGTGGGAACCATCGAGGACAAAGACCTACCCGGCTTGTATGCAGAGGCGCTTTGCTTCGTGTATCCGAGTCGGCATGAGGGATTCGGACTGCAGTTGTGCGAGGCCATGGCCACTGGTTGCCCCACGCTTGCGGCACGGGCATCCAGCTTGCCTGAAGTGCTGGGAAATGGCGGCGAAACTTTTACCTTGCACGATACAGCAGAACTGAGCGAGCTGTTGCGACGGGTGTCCAACGATACCGAGTATCGGGATCAGCTCGCAGCGCGGGCAACGGCGCGCTCCACGCAGTACTCCTGGAAACGCACCGCCGCAGCGACGGTCGCCGTGTACCGAAAGGCAATGAACCGAACGTGACGGAGCAACTGGAGTACCGCAACTACTGGCATCGCAAGGAACTCCTGGCCCGCGGCGCACCACCGTTTCCGGTCAAGCGTTGGTGGGAATCTGAATCGCTCAGCGACGCCGAGAAGATAATTCTCGACGCGGTCAAGAACGCGGGCAAGCTCCTGGATGTCGGCGCGGGCGATTTTCGCGTGAAACGCAAGCTCGAGCTCCACGGATTCGATGGATTGTATCACACACAAGACATCGGAGAGGAGTTCACCTATACCTACCGGAGCCTCGCTGAGGTTGACGAGTCCTACGACGCGATATTGTGCCTCGACGTCATCGAGCACCTCTCTCTCCAAGACGGTCTGGCACTCCTATCTCGACTCAACGATCTGTTGTCTCCCGGCGGCAAGCTCGTGATCCAGACTCCCAACGCCCGGTGCATACGGAGTCCGCTCGGATGGGACATGACCCATTTGCACTGTTACAACGGTCAGGACCTCTGGGCGTTCCTGTCGCAGCTGGACATGGATGTAGACGGATATCGCATCGTCTTTGGCCGCAAGCCGAAGAATCCTTTCGCCCTGTTTCGCTTCGCCCTCGGTGCCTTTGTTGCGTCGCGAGTGCTCGGGTGCGACTACGCTGACAACCTCCTCCTGATCGCCCAACGGCCATCGGCAGGGTTAGCAGCGTGAACATCGCATTCGTCGTGCACGATTACGACGTGCGCGAGGGACACGGACGGTACGCCGTCGAGCTGGTCACTCGGCTTGCCCGCTCCGCCGATGTGACCCTATATGCGGCTAACATTCGCGACGATCCGCCCGCAGGCGTCACCGTAACGAAAGTACCCGCCGTCCGCCGACCGTCGTACGCAACCATCCTGACGTTTCCACGCGCCTTTCGGTCCGTTTGCCGCCAACACGATTTGATCCACGCACAAGGATGGAGCGCGTCCTCCGCACACATCGTGACGGCACACATCGTGCTCGCGGCATGGCGCACCGCGGCACACCATGCCGGAATGCGAAGGGGAGCCGGAGAGCGCCTGTTGGGGGGATGGGTTCAGCGACGCGAGGCCGCGCTCTACAGGAATAGCGTGCGCCTCGTCATCGCGCCCAGCGAGCGCGTCAAGACCGACCTGGCCACGTACTACCAACGCAACGATGCGGTCGAGGTGATACCCCACGCATTCGAACCGACATCTCGCCAGCTCGATAAAGCGGATGCTCGCAATACGTTCGACATCCGCCACGACGCATTCCTCGCACTGTACGCCGGCGACGCACGCAAAGGACTCGACGTGGCACTTGCATCGGTCGCCATGAGCACGGGCGTGGATCTGCTCGTGGTCAGCCGATCCCCGTCAGCTCCCTACCTCGCCCGTGCCCAAAAACTCGGTATTCGCGACCGGGTGCACTGGGCTGGCAGCCTGCCCGACGTAGCACCCGCGCACTCAGCAGCCGACGTGTTACTCCATCCCACTATCTACGACGCGTTTGGCCTCGTAGTGGCCGAGTCCATGGCCTACGGCGTACCACCGATCGTCTCGAATGCAGCGGGAATAGCCGAACTCGTCGAACATCGGGTGTCCGGTTGGATCGTTCCACCCAACGACTCGAATGCCTGCGCCGAAGCGTTGCGCACGCTGCGCGAAGACGCGACGCTGAGGGAAACCATCGGTCGTCGAGCCCGCGAGACTGCGTCGACGCGAACTTGGGATCACGTCACCGAAGAAACTTTGTCCTGCTATCGCCAAGTGTTGAACGGCTAGCGATGCGTGTCGCCGTCCTGTCACACACCTACGTAGAGCCGGAGAACAGAAAAAAGCTCACCGCTCTCGTCCGGCATGGCGTCGACGTCACACTGTTTGCCCCGGCCGTGTGGGCCGACGGAACCCTCACGAGGCGATGGGTGGTGCGCCGCGAGACCCAACACGGTGTCCGAATCGTACCCGTGCCGGTGACGCGCCTCCGGCCAAGCCCTGCAGCTGCCTGGTGGCATCTTGCGCCGTTGATCGAGGAACTCAAGCGCGGCAACTTCGATCTTCTCCATCTCGAGGAAGAGCCGTGGAGCTTCGTGGCGGCTACCTACGTCCACTTGGCACGCCGTTTCCACGTGCCAAGTGCTCTCTTCACTTGGCAAAACCTGGCCCACCATCCAGGCTGGCCGCTCTCGACGCTGCGACGGTGGACCTTGGCTCGAACCGATGGTTGGATCGCAGGCAACCGTGCCGCTGCCGACTTGTTACGCCGGATCGACCACCACAAACCCATCATGGTACTTCCTCAACTCGGCATCGACCTGCCGGACGACGTGGTGCGAACCGAATCGCAGGGCACCCTCAGGATCGGGTACGTGGGAAGACTGATCGCAGCCAAGGGCGTCGACGATTTGTTGGAGGCACTGGCTCGCATCCCCGAGGGGCTCTCGTGGAGTCTCGTGGTGGTGGGGGGAGGGCCGGAGAGTGAGGCGCTGGAAGCGAGAGCTACCAGATTGGGCATCCGCAGCCGTGTGGACTTTCGGGGACCGGTGCCGCACTCCGCGGTCGGCGATGTATGGCGAGAATTGGATGTGCTCGTACTGCCATCTCGCACCACGCCGCAGTGGGCGGAGCAATTTGGACACGTCATTATCGAGGCCATGGCTCACAGCATAGCGGTCGTGGGATCGAGTTCGGGAGCTATTCCTGAAGTGATTGGTGCGGCAGGGGTGGTTTGCCCGGAGGGCGATGCCGCAGCCTTCGCAATGGCCTTGACCAAGTTGGTATCGGACCCCGCAGAGCTCGCCGCGCTCCAAGCGTCGGCCCGGAAGCGTGCAGGCGACTTCACGCACGACAACGTGGCCGAAAACCTCCTGGCTTTCTGGCAAACGCTCATCGGGCACACGGCGGGCTAGGTGCGCGTCCTCCACGTCCACAGCGGCAATATCTACGGAGGAGTCGAGACCGTTTTGTACAATCTCGCTCACACCCGAGACCAGTTTCCCAGCATGGAACCGCATTACGCGCTGTGCTACGAGGGGCGCCTGACCGAAGAACTGGAGTCCTGTGGGGTCGCGGTA
>JADFPO010000021.1:0-26199 GCA_022562295.1 Gemmatimonadota bacterium | reverse complement strand
GGCGCTCGCATTCTTTCTGCACGGAACTACAACCGGCAAGCACTGGCTGGAACGGTGGGCGCGGCGTAACCCGCCCGATGTCGCCATCTGCAACTGTCAATTCACCGTCCCCAGCCTGTCCGCTGTCGCGCCGAACGCACCCCACCACGTTGCGTATTACCCGATTCCGGCCCCTCCCCCCTTGAGCGACGAAGAGCGATTCGGGCTTCGGCGCCAACTGAATGTCGATCGCTCCACACCGGTCATCATCCAAGTGAGCCGCCTCGATCCGTGGAAAGGGCATGAACTCCACCTCGAGGCGCTCGCCCGACTCACCGACCTGCCCGATTGGCGCTGTTGGTTCGTCGGCGGCCCTCAGAACCGGACGGAGGAGCGATATTTCGAGCGATTGCGAAGCATGGCGGCGGAACGAGGAGTGTCAGACCGGATCCAGTTTCTCGGCCAACGGTCCGACGTCCCCAAGCTCCTCGCCGCCGCGGATGTTTTTTGCCAACCCAATACCGGGCCCGAACCTTTCGGGATCGTATTCGTGGAAGCGTTGTACGCAGGGTTACCAGTGGTTACGTCGGCGTTTGGCGGACCCATCGAGATCGTCGACACGTCGTGCGGCATCTTGACATTACCGGGCGACGTCGCGGCCGTCTCGAGTGCGTTACGGGGCCTCATCCAGGACCCCGTGGCTCGTCGGAAACTCGCCGTCGGCGCGCCGGACCGAGCCGCAGCCGTTTGCGGGCCGGCTGCCGGCCTCGAGCAACTTCACGACGCGCTTGCGACGGTCGCGCGCTCTCGGTGACGCTATGATGCAGCGACTTCCCTGGCCCCTTGGACATCCCCGGCCAGGTCAGGCGGTTCTGGCCGCCAGCATCCGGACGTTGCCGTCAACACCGCTTGCCATAGCTTACAGAATTGCACCTGGACACGGAGCGGAGAGTCCGGAGATAACGATCCGATCATGACCACGTACGCACAGCCGACATATCCAGTCAGCAGCAGCAACGAAGGTCTCATGGGAAAATGGACCGACATCTTCCGGTCCGATGTTCTCGTCCACGTCGGCATCATGGGCAGCATCATCGCCGGTACTTTCCAGGCCTATCTCAAAGACCGCTTTGCTGGCCCGATCCCCTACGCGCTCTCGGACGGTGCGTTCATCCTCGCCGTGGCTGCCTGGTTCGGAACCCTCGCGATTCGGCGCGAGCCAATACGGGGGCCTGGCGCCACGCCGATTTTCATCGTCGCGATCATCCTCGTCCCAGCATTCTACTTGTTGCACCCGGGCGCTCCGCTCCTGGTGCGGCTGGCCGGGTTACGTGGATGGAGCATGTTCCCCGTAGCCGGTCTGATGGCATTGACGGTTATCAGAAACGCAGCCCAGCTCCGGGCGTACATCGGCCTCGTTCTCATCCTCTGTACGATCACCGCGATCTACGGCATCATGCAGTATGCGGCCGGACCCGAGATCGTGGCGGCGGTTGGAAACCTGGCAATCGAGCGGCACGGCTCGAGTATCTACTACACGATCGGACACTCCGGTCTGACCGGCTTTCGCGCGTATTCGACATTCACGTTTCCCGCGCCTTTTGCGTCCATGATGGGATTCGGGATCCTTCTGGCCACTGGAATCGCGCTGTCCAAGAACCGAGCCCTTCCGATCCGTTGGTTCACGGCGGCACTCATTCCGCTTTTTTTCATGGGGATAACGGTATCGGGCACACGCGCCACATTGATCAACGTCCTGTTCGGGCTGCTCGTGGTAGCCTGGTTCCGTCGTATCACGGTGGCCCAGCTGTTACTGATCCCGGTAGCCCTCGTGGCGTTCTATTTCGGCTCGATTGTGACGGCAGGACGGATCCTCGCGCGGTATCAGACTCTCCTCGTACAGGAGGGTTTGCTGTGGACGTACCTGGCGGCCCCGGTGGTCACTGCCGCGCGATACCTGAGTTCCGATCCACTCGGCCTCGGGCTCGGCCGCACCGGCATAGGGGTGCCGTTCGCAATCACAAGTGCGATGCCGGCTGATTACTTCGTCTTCACCGACGGAGATATCGGGAGAGCGGCAGTAGAGTTGGGCATCGTTGGTGTGATACTGCTGGCATTCGTCGTGTTCGGTTTGATACGCTACATCCCTCTCGCAGCCCGCACGCTCATGGGCACGTCGTCCGAAGACGTGAGCCTCGGTGTCGCACCACTGGTCATCGCGGCGGCGGTGTTCCTCTTGATCGGCTCGCCCTTCTCCTCCGTACCGCACGGGATCATCTGGTGGTTTTTCTTTGGCGCACTGCTCAAGTTGGCGATGGACCGGCAAACATCCCTGCTTCAACCGGCCACGGCGCCCACCGCGCCGCCCGGGGATACGTGACGCCGGACGGCCGGCCGATCTCCCCTGCCCAACCCGCCGGACCGTCGGACCTCCACCTCGGGCCCGGCGGTCGAGGCGGCTCGACACCGCTCCCCCTCCGACCACGACGGCAGGACCGTGTGCCCGACCGATCGCCACACCGTCCCCACAACTGCCCGCTAGCCCCCACCCACGCGCTCACATGACGAGCGTCCTCCTGGTCCCCGACCTTGCGATCGAGCATTGGCCCTCGATGGATCGGTACGCCCTAAGATTGCTCAACAGCCTCTCGGAAGAGCGCGCTGACCTCACGATTTCGCTCGGGACACACATCGATTCACTCACCGACGCGTCTGCACCACATCCCGGTAGCGCGCCGACCGGCGGCGCGGACTCCGCATCACCCGCCGGCGGAGCCAACGAGATCCGGCGCTACATATCGCGTTATCTCCTCTACCCCATGCGTCTGCGTCGCCGCAGGGCGGACGTGATCCACGTGCTCGACCACTCCTATGCGCACGTGATCGGGACACAGAGATCTCGACCGACGGTCGTCACGGTTCACGATCTCCTGCCGGTAATGACCTTGCAACGGCACGGCCAGGGCCCGAAAGCACGCATTCGCAATTCGCTGCTCGAGTGGGTCCTCCGGTCGTTACGAGATGCGGACGGATGGATCGTTGCGACCAACTGGCTCCACACCGAACTGTCGAAGTGGCTCGGGCATGAAGACAACATCCATGTCATACCGTTTGGTGTAGACGACGCGTTTTTTTCCCCGCCCGGTGACGACCGTTCGGCTGCGCGCCACAAATTCAACATTCCCGAATCGGCGTTCGTGGTCCTCCACGTCGGGAGCGTCGGCAAGCGAAAGAACATCGGTGCCGTCGTTGCGGCTGTCGACGGGTTACAACACACAAGCATCGACAGCTGGTTGCTGCAGGTCGGCGGAGAGTTCACGAGTGAACAAACGGCCGACATCGCCAGCCGAAAACTCGGTCCTCGCATCACATCCGTCGGCGCGGCCGCGGAGGTGGACCTGCGGCATGCGTACCAAGCCGCCGACGTGCTCCTGTTCCCATCACACTATGAGGGCTTCGGCTTCCCGGTGCTCGAAGCCATGGCCTCGGGTCTTCCGGTTGTCAACTCAGGCGTTGGCGGTCTCACCGAGGTATCCGGTGACGCCGCCGTCATCGTCGGGGGTCGAGAAGTTGAGCCATACGTGACCGCACTGACCCGCATAGCACAGGACGATGAGTGGCGGAAACAACTCATCGAGCGTGGACTGCGACGTGCTGGTGAGTTTCGATGGAGCGAAACAGCTCGCCGTACCGCCACGGTGTACGAGCAGCTTGCCGGCCGTTAGCCCCCCCCCCCCCTCCCCCTCCCCGATTCCCGTGACCGCTGTAGCGGTGTCGGCCCAGCTCGGCGGCACGGAGCGGGTACTGCTCGATCTCGCGACCCACGCCGCGTCACTCGATGTCGATCTTCGGGTCCTCGTGCCCATCGACGGCCCGCTGGTGGCGCGGCTCGGTGAAATCGGGATACCGACCGATGTGGTGCCGGGATCGAATGCGCTGCTCCGGAGTTCACAGCAGGAAGGGTATCTCTGGAGTGCGGCACCGGCCGTTGCCGGCCTCATCTCGTGGGCACGCAAACTTGAGCGCCACCCGTACCTATTCCCGGGCGTCCTAGCCTACACCATCGGGTTCAAGGCTCACCTCGCGGTGGCGATGGCGCAGACCCGACCCTCGGTCTGGCATCTTCACGAGTTCCCCCCGGCACGCACCGGGCGGGCGTGGCGGGCCCTGGCGCATCGGTTGCCGGACGCGCTGGTGGCAAACAGCGAGGCCGTCGGTGCCGCTTGGGCTTCAGCAACACCACACGCACCCAGGCATGGGACGACCGTCGTGCTGAATGGCATCGACCTCACTCAGTTCCAACCCCGTACGCCAACAAAGTGGATTCACGACGAGCTGGGAATCCCTCGTGAGCGCCGTTTGGTCGGGATGCCCGCCGTGCTGGCCCGCTGGAAAGGACACATGGAGGTCATCGAAGCATTCAGAGCCGTTCAGGGAGAATTCCCCGAGACCGACTTGGTGCTCGTCGGCGGTAGCATTTACGACACGTTGGCTGAGCAGCGCTACGCGAAGCAGTTGAAGGATGTGCTGGAGTCCTCACACAGCCGTATTCACCTCTTGCCGTTTCAGCAACAAATCGAGCGCGTATTCCCCGAGTTCGACATCACCGTGCATTACTCGCTTCGTTCCGAGCCATTCGGCCGCGTCATCTTGGAATCCATGGCATCAGGGGTACCGGTGGTGGCAGCGGACGAAGGCGGGCCAAAGGAGATATTGGGGACGAGCGCGGAGGAAGTCGGTTGGCTCGCAACACCGCGGAAACCAGACGTCCTCGCGTCGGTGTTGCGCAGCGCGCTCGGCAAACCTGCGAGCGCGCTGGCCGACATGGGGGCCCGGTCACGCAAGCGCGCCGAGGCGCACTTCTCTTCGAGCCGCTTCGCCGGCGAGATCGCAGAGCTTTTCCGACTGGTGGCGCCCGCGCGGCCGAGGAAATAAGTCGAGCGGCCGCGGCTACCCCCCGACCCGCGATGCCATTCTGCGCTCCGCGAACAAGCCGGGAAACGTGTCTTTGAGTTCGTCCAGCTCGCGCCGCGTGGCAGACACGCAGACCGCCCGTTCGTACTGCCGACGCACCCTGGCCGCGAAAATTTGGGGATCAGCCACATTATCCATCTTGTTAAATACGTGCGATACCATCGCGCCATCGAGGCTGAGGTCCGCAAGGACGCGGTCGACGACACGTACTTGCTCTTCCCAGTCCGGGTGGGAACCGTCGATCACATGGAACAAGATGTCGGCATGGCTGGCTTCTTCCAGAGTCGCCCGAAAGCTCGCGATGAGATGATGGGGGAGCTTGCGAATGAACCCGACCGTATCGATCAATCGAAGCCGATCGTCCGGCGGTACGAACACCTCCCGGGCAACCGTGTCGAGCGTCGCAAAGAGTCGGTCTTCGACCAACACCTTCGCCCCGGAGAGTGCGTGTAGCAGGCTGGATTTTCCGGCATTGGTGTAACCAACGAGCGCACCCGTCAACACCTTGCGACGCGCCTGGCCCTGACGAACGACCTCCCGATGCTTGGCGACTCCCTCCAGCTTCGTCTTCAACCGCGTGATACGCTGCCGGATGAGTCGGCGGTCCGTCTCGAGCTGAGTTTCTCCCGGCCCGCGAAGCCCGATACCGCCGCGGATGCGTGATAGGTGGCTCCACATTCTGGCCAGCCGGGGCAGCGTGTATTGGAGTTGCGCCAACTCGACCTGCATGCGCGCCTCGGTCGTCCGAGCCCGGATGGCAAAGATGTCGAGAATCACTTCGGTCCGATCCATCACCCGTGCCTGTAACGCGTCCTCGAGGTTCTTCCCCTGCACGGGCGTTAGTTCCTGATCGAAGATGACGAGTGTCGCCTCCCTCTCTGCGACCATTTCGCCGAGCTGCTCGAGTTTCCCGCGACCAATCAAGAGCTGGGGCGAGATCTTCTTCACCCGCTGCATCATGCGCCCGACCACCTCGGCTTGGGCCGTGTGTGTGAGCCGGGCCAACTCCTCCAGATGTTGTTCGGCGTGAATGTCGTCGTCGGACCTGGTCACTGGAGCGGCAACGAGGATCGCTCGATCGAGCGGTGGTTGGATTTTAATCATGCAGGGTGGGCGTTACCTCGGCGGGTGACCAGCGAAATATAGCACGGTGGGTGCAACCCAACGGCAAAGAAGGCGATTTGCTAAACAGCCTCTGACACCATACAACGCCCTGATACCAAATGGTTTACAGCAGAACGCAAGAGTCGGGACGGGCCGCATTGGGCGCTCGAGGAGTGCGATTGCTTTGCAACGCAAAGTACTTTACTTTGGAATCAGCCCACCTGTCGGCGTCGAACGAGGCTCCGCTCGCTCGGTAGACGGAAACCGACCACGGATACCCCGTACCGCACCGGTGCAGAATGCCATATCCCCTTGACCTGCCTTCACTTACCGTCCATTATGTGCTTCCAAATAGCACCGTTTTGGCGGCATATTTCAGATTCGTCCGCGAGGAATTCCGGTTGCACAACATGTCACGCAAGCTTGAGGCCGTGTTTTGGGCCGCGCTCATCGGCTCTTTTTTGGTAGCAGCTCCGGCGGCGGCGCAGCCGCTGCCACAGCTGCCACCCGGCGTGACCACCGAGGACGCGATCCGGTTGTTTCGCACCAGCCCGGAGTTCCGCGATCTCGTTCGCACGCAGCTGCTCAGCACCGGTCTCACGCCGGGACAGATGCGGGATCTGCTCGCGGCAGCCGGGTATCCGGCCACGCTGTTGGACGCGTTCCTCGCTGGCGAGGGTTTCCGACCCGAACAGGATGATGAGCAACTCCTCCAGGCCGTTGCCGCTTTGCAAGTCCAGGCGGCCGCTCCTCCGCTCACCGACCCGCCCCCTAGTGGTAACGGAGCTACCATTCCTCCCGCGGTGGCTTCTGCGAAATTGGAGTTGTTCGGCCTGAACGTGTTCCATGGCGATGGCGCCGCCGTCGAGGGGCTCATGACCGGACCGGTCGAAGGATCGTACCGGCTCGGTCCGGGCGACCAGCTGGTGCTCATCATTACCGGCACGGTGGAGACTTCCCACCAGCTCGAGATAACGCGGCAAGGGTTCGTACTGATACCAGGGGTGGGGCAAGTGTGGGTCAATTCGCTTACCCTCGATCAGTTCCGACAAGTCTTGTACGACCGCCTCAGTCAGCGTTACTCGGGCATTACGAGAAGCCCGAACGCACCGACGAAGTTCGACATCGTGTTGGCACAGGCTCGAGCCCAAGTTGTGCGTGTGATCGGTGAGGTGATGAAACCGGGCACATATCAGGTCTCGGCCGGCGGCGGCGTGATGAGCGCACTGTACCAGGCGGGCGGGATCAGCGAGCGCGGCAGCTTTCGCGCGGTCCAGGTCAGACGAGGCAATGACCTGATCGGTGAGATCGACATCTATGACTACCTGCTACGCGGGGTCATCCGTCAGGACGTGTCACTCGAGCCAGGAGATGTCATCTTCGTACCCATCCACGGTCCGCTGGTGAAGATTGCCGGCGAGGTGGCGCGACCGGCCGTGTACGAGCTGCTTCCCGGAGCAACGCTGGGCACGTTGATCCGCCTCGCTGGAGGGCTGACCCCCTACGCGACGATTGAGACCGCCTCGATCGACCGCGTGCTGCCCCCGGAGGAGCGCACGGAAGCGGGCTCCGCGCGACGCGTACTCACCGTCAACCTCCGCAACGAGCTCGACTCGACGACTTACACGCCGATGCTGCCCGCGGACAGTGTAACCATCTTCCCGATTCGGGGGCCGCGACGCAACTCTGTAACCATTGCCGGCGGCGTTTGGCAGCCGGGCACGTATCAACTCGAGCCGAACATGCGGTTGTGGGATCTCATCCGAGCCGGCGGCGGTCTGAAGCCCGACGCGTATGAAGGACGAGCGCAAGTGCGTCGGCTGCATCCCGACTCCACCAGACACCTCATGGGGGTCGTGCTGAGTTCCACTGGCAACCCGATTCCCCGCGAGGACCCCCTGCTGCAGGAATCCGATGAGGTGACGATTTTCACACGCACCGATTTCCGGCCGCGACGCTACATCACGATTCAGGGGGCCGTACGGAGTCCCGGCACGATCGAGTTTACGGACTCGATGACGTTGCGCGACGCCATCCTCCTGGTGCGAGGGTTGAGCGACGATGCGTACCTGTTGGAAGCCGAGATTTCACGAGTACGGCCTGACGCCAGCGGCCCCGCCGACTCCATGGTCACGATCTTCAAGGTTCCAATGGATTCGTCGTACATATTCGACGCATCCAGTTACGTGACGCGTCCCGTGGCGACTAGTGCTCCGGACGAGTTGCTATACCCATACGACAACATCTACATTCGGCGGATACCGGGTTGGGAAGGTGTCCGACAGGTTACGATCTCGGGTGAGGTTCGCTTCCCCGGCACGTACACCATCGCAACCCCCGGAGAGCGGTTATCGAGCCTGATTGAGAGGGCCGGCGGCGTTACCCCGACCGCGTATCCGGAAGCCGTGCAATTCGTGCGGCGGCAAGACGGGATCGGACGGATAGCGCTGGATCTACCGGAGGTCCTGCAAAGACCCGACCACCACGACAACTTGGTACTGGCTCCAGGCGATTCGATCCATGTACCTCGCTTCATTCCGACCGTTCGCGTCGAAGGCGCCGTGAACCTTCCCACGAGCGTCACATACGTCCCCGGCGCGGGAATCGGGTACTATATCGGCGCGGCCGGTGGGGCGACTCACCAGGCGGACAAGGGCAAGGCTTTCGTTCAGCAGCCGAACGGTTTGGTTGCCGTTGGCACACAGCCCCAGCCGGGGGCCATCGTCATCGTGCCGCAAAAGGACCCGAACGATCGAGGGGTGCTGCAACTCCTTCCGTTCTTCGTAACGATCGTGCAAGTTTTCGCCACAACAGCCACTTTGGTAATTGCGTTGAGCCGGTAATGCCGGCACACGTGCCTCGCTTCCACCGAGGGACCGACCACTCCATGACATTGTTACCGACGGTCTCTTCATGAAAGGTTTGGTGCTGAGTGGCGGGAAAGGGACTCGGTTACGGCCGATTACCCACACGGCCGCAAAGCAACTCATTCCCGTCGCCAACAAGCCGATCCTCTTCTTCGTACTCGACAATCTCGCATCCGCCGGCGTCACCGACATCGGCATAGTCATTTCGCCGGAAACCGGCGACGCCATCCGAGACGCCGTGGGCGACGGGTCCTCGTTTGGCATTGACGTGACATGGATCGTGCAGGATTCCCCACGAGGACTCGCCCACGCCGTCATGGTGTCTCGAGATTTCTTGGGTGACTCTCCTTTCGTCATGTACCTTGGCGACAATCTCATCGAGACTCGCATTGGATCGTTCGTTGAGGACTTCGAGCGCAGCACGACCTCTGCCATGGTTCTCCTGAAGAGCGTCGACAATCCATCAGCCTTCGGCATCGCCACCGTCGATGAGGCCGGACGCCTGACTCGACTGATAGAGAAACCCTCTAATCCGCAGTCTGACCTGGCGCTCGTGGGGGTGTACTTCTTCAAGTCGGCCATTCATGAGGCTATCAGCGTCATCGAACCATCGTCTCGCGGCGAACTCGAGATTACCGACGCCATTCAACGCCTCCTCGACTCTGGTGCGGACGTCGAGAGTAGAATCATCACGGACTGGTGGTTGGACACCGGCAAGAAGGACGACCTGCTCGCCGCCAATACGACGGTGCTCGAAACGTGGTGCAAGGGAATCGTCCGAGGTAAAGTCGATGCATCCAGTCGTCTCGTGGGACGGGTGGATGTCGGAGAGGGCTCGGTGATCCGCGGATCTCAGGTGGAGGGGCCGGTTGTCATCGGCCGGAACTGCACCGTCACGGACAGCCACATCGGTCCTTTCACGAGCATTGGCGACGGTGCGACGATCATCGACTCGCACGTGCGACACGCAGTGCTCCTCGAGTCCTGCACGCTGAGCGGCGTGGAACAGTTGACGGACAGCTTGATTGGCCGGAACGCCACCATTACGCGGAACGGGAGCGACGGAGCGATGCGAGTGTCCATCGGTGATGACTCGTATATCGAAACCTGACATCAATATCGCGACCAGCCAGTCTGCACCATGTCACTAAAGGCCACGCCCCTTGCCATAGCGGACGTGATAGCGCTCGACCCCGTCGTGCACAGTGATGCGCGGGGCTGGTTTGTTGAATCGTACAAACGAAGTGCGTTTGCCTCGCTCGGTCTGGATCAAGAGTTCGTCCAAGACAACCATTCTGGCTCCGAAGGGAGCGGCGTTCTGCGAGGTCTTCACTTCCAGGTCGCCCCCGCTGCACAGGGCAAGCTCGTGCAGTGCGTGGTCGGAGCCATCGTGGACGTGGCCGTAGACGTGCGGCGCGATTCTCCCACCTTTGCGCGATGGGTCAGCGCCGAGTTGTCGCCGAGCAATCACCGGATGATTTGGATCCCGCCGGGCTTCGCGCACGGGTTTTGCACCTTGGTCGATGGCACGGAAGTCGTGTACAAAACCACGGCCGAGTACAGCGTCGAGCACGAGCGGGTAATCCGCTGGAATGATCCAGCTCTTGGCATCGACTGGCCGACGTCGGAGCCGATTCTCTCAGACCGCGACCGCGACGCCCCAACCCTCGACGAACTGCTTCGATGCGAATCCTGGTGACGGGAGCCGATGGCCAGGTAGGATCGGAACTCGTGTGTCGTGGCCAGGACGGTGGCGCCGCCGTGGTGGGGATGACGCGGAACGACCTGGATATCACGGACTTCGAGAGTGTCACTCACGCTTTTGCGTCACACTCCCCCGATCTGGTCGTAAACACGGCTGCCTACACCGCAGTCGATCGAGCGGAGCGAGATCACGATCGCGCGTTTGCTGTCAATCGGGACGGACCCGCACACATCGCGCGTGCCTGCGTCGAGCGCCAGATACCACTCCTGCACCTCTCCACCGATTATGTGTTCGAGGGCAGCGGCTCCACACCCCTTCGCGAAGACGCAGAGCCCAACCCTCGTACCACCTACGGGAAGAGCAAACTGGCCGGCGAACAGGTTGTCCGTGAGCTGCAGGAGCAACACCTGATCCTTCGAACGAGTTGGGTGTTCAGCGCAACCGGATCGAACTTCGTCAGGACCGTGTTGCGCTTGGCACGTGAACGAGATGAGCTACACATCGTCGGCGACCAGACCGGCTGCCCCACATGGGCAGGTCACATAGCCGATTTGATCATGAAACTTGCCGTTTTGCTAGACCGCCAGGGGAATCTGCCATGGGGCACGTTCCATTATTGCGGAGCCCCTGCCACCACCTGGCACGGCTTCGCCGAGGAGATCCTGAAGCGGGCACGAACTCTGGGAACCTTCAAAGCGGGTCAGGTGGTAGCGATAACTTCCGGCGATCACCCGACTCCCGCCCCGAGGCCGGCATATGGCGTGATGTCGTGCGACAAGATCAAGCGAACCTTCGGCGTGGAGGAGCCATCCTGGCGAGACGCGTTGGACGGCGTGTTGAAGGATCTCCTCTCGTGAACGCCACACCTGATGCCGAGTTTGTGCCCAGAAACGTCCTCGTGACCGGGGGAGCAGGCTTCATCGGCAGCAACTTCATTCACCATCTATTGGCGACCGATCCCACTGTCCGGATCGTCAATCTCGATCTTCTCACATATGCGGGATCGCTCGACAATCTCGAGACGTTGCCCGATCCCACCCGTCACACCTTCGTCCATGGGGATATATGCGATCAGCCGGTGGTGGAACACCTCCTCAACGACCACACCATCGACACGATTGTGCATTTTGCAGCCGACAGCCACGTCGATCGGTCCATCGCGGCACCCGCACCATTCATCAAGACGAACGTCGTCGGAACCTTCCACCTTCTGGAGGCAGCTCGCGAATACTGGAAGGGGAATGACGGAGAGTTTCCCGATGATTGCCGTTTTCACCACGTGTCGACGGACGAAGTATACGGATCTCTCACCGCCACCGACCCGGCTTTTACCGAAACCACGCGGTACCAGCCAAACTCGCCATACTCCGCCTCCAAGGCGGGGGCCGATCACTTGGTGCATGCGTACGTGCAGACGTACGGCCTCCCGGCAACTATCAACAACTGCTCGAACAACTACGGTCCCTTCCAGCACCGCGAAAAATTCATACCCACCATCATCCATGCGTGTCTGGAACAGCGGCCCATACCCGTGTACGGGGATGGCTCTAATATCCGGGACTGGCTCTATGTCACGGACCATTGCCGCGGCATCGATCTCGTACTCCGCCGTGGAAGAATTGGGGAATGTTACAACGTCGGGGGATCTAACGAACGGGCGAATCTCGATTTGGTGCGGGCGCTGTGCGCGCTGATGGATGAGATCCACCCGCGGGAGCGGCCTCACGCCGAACTCATCTCCTTCGTCGACGACCGGCCCGGTCACGACTGGCGCTACGCGATTGACATCACCAAGATCAGTACGGAGTTGGGCTGGAAACCGGAGGAGAACTCCCAGAGTGGATTACGTAAGACGGTGGAGTGGTATTGCGCGCGAGCAACTGCGTAGGACACGGGGATCTCCGCGACACCTCCCTCCCTTTGGCCGAGCCGCGGGCGCCGCGTGACGCCTCGACGTCAATGATGGATCGGGCACCTGCCGACATCGCGCTACGACTCGAACGCTGGAACGAGACCGGCGATCCTTCCGACCTGTGGCCCAATGTGCGCTCCGACCGGCTCGCTGCCGCACACCAGGAGATCACCAGGGTGACCGGTACCGTGCTCGGCGGCAACACGCCGACTGCGCAATTGCAGGTTCCAGACCCTCACGACCAGGAGGCTATCGGGGTTGCCGCGTTCGTTTCCGGCATGGGAGCGTTCCTCGGATATTGGATCGATCGTGGGCTCGTCGCTGCGCCGCCGGGCATCGCAGGGGTGCTCGCTACCCATCTACACCACGGGCAGAGGCGCGCCGCGCGCTTGCATGATGAATTTGTCCAAATCCTCCGCTTGTTCAACGACCGCGACCTCACCCCGGTTGTGCTCAAGGGCATGTACACCGCCCGTATCTACTTTCCCGAGCCCGGCGTCCGACCCATGGGAGACATCGATCTGCTAGTGGCCCCGCACCGCCTGGCGGACGCCGAAGCGGCCCTGCGCACGGCCGGGTTCGTGATACACCGCAGAGAGATCGCCGAACAAACCGAGTGGCGTTTGGCAGGCACACCGGACCGGGTTCAATCCCTGGAATTGGATCCGGAAAACCGATCCGCCGGCACACTGCCAGAGTTTTGCAAGGTCGTTCTATTCTTAGAGTCACCTGAGAATACGGTATTCCGCCGTCTTCTGCATCTTCATCCGCACCTTATCGCTGGCGGCGCGAATTTGAACTCGATCCAAAGTGTTCAAACCCTTTATAAGGAATGGAAATCCGTCCCTTTTTGGTCTGAACAAGGATTCCTTTCCCCGAAATCACTCGTCCGATTCGCGTGAGTGACGTTCCGGCCAGCACCGCGTGCGGGCCCAATCGTTCGGCGGCTTCTTCAGACACCGTAATCAGAAGCTCGTAGTCCTCGCCCCCGGCGACGGCGTAGCGCAGCGTCTCCTTCGCCTCGAACGCGGCGGCCAGCGCCGGATCAATCGGGAGCGCGTCGCGCCGGACGGCGGCGCCAACGTCGCTCGCCCGGCAGATCTGGCCGAGGTCTTGCAGCAGGCCGTCGCTCACGTCGATCGCGCAGCGAACGCCGGCCTCACGAGCTGTTCGTCCGCTCTGGAGGCGCGCCGCCGGTCGCAGGTGGCGCTGGATGAGCGCCTCCATGCCCGCGCAGCCCTGCTGCAGCGCGTGCAGTCCGGCCGCAGCGCCGCCTAGCGAGCCGCTCACCGCTAGCAGGTTGCCGGCCTGAGCGGCGCTCCGGCGCATGACGAGCGGCTCGCCTGAGGCGTCGACGCTGGCATAGCCCATGAGCGCGACGCTGATGAAGAACGTGGGAGCGCGCACGATATCGCCACCCGTGATCGAAACGCCGTAGGCCTCGCCCGCCTCTGCCAGGCCGGCGTAGAGCTCATCGATCTCCGCGACGGGCGTGTCCTTGGGCAGGCCGAGGGTGACCAGCGCGAAGTCCGGCGTCCCGCCCATCGCCGCCACGTCGCTCACGTTCACCGCGAGCGCCTTCCAGCCCAGGTCGCGCCAGGGCGTGCGCTCCGGCAGGAAGTGCACGCCTGCCACCAGCGTGTCGGTGGTGGCGATGAGGGCGCCGCCGTCGATGCGCCAGACGGCGGCGTCGTCGCCGATGCCGACGGCGAGGCGGCTCGCGCTGTCGGCCGTCGGCTGGGCGGCCAGCGCCTCGGCCAGGCGGGCGATCAGCCCGAACTCCCCCAGCTCGGAGACCTTCACGAGGTCGATTATAGCGGAAGGCGCTCGCGGGGGCCGTGTGCTAGAATCCGCCCAGACGGGCGGGCCCAGACGGGCCCCCGTCCCGGGGGCGTCTGCCCGCGGACTTCGGTCGGCGGGTCCGCCCCAGCGCCCACACCCACCACAGGTGAAGCCGTTACCTTGGAGTGATTCATGCGTATCGCGATAGTCGCTGACATCCACGCCAACCTCCCCGCGTTCGAGGCGGTGCTGCGCCACGCCGAGGCGGACGGCCGCATCGACGCGCTCTGGTGCCTGGGCGACACCGTCGGCTACGGGCCGCACCCCAACGAGTGCCTGGCCCTGCTCCGTCGGTACGAGCACCGGGCGGTGGCCGGCAACCATGACCTGGCCGCCTGCGGCCGCATGGGCACGGAGGAGTTCAACGAGGCCGCCACCGCCGCCGCCCAGTGGACGGCGAAACGGCTGAAGGCGAGCTTGCGTTCGTACGTGCAGGACCTACCGATGGTGGTCAGCGAGGGCGATTTCACGCTGGTGCACGGCAGCCTGCGCTGGCCGGAATGGGAGTATCTGCTCTCCAGCGAGCAGGCGCAGGCGCACCTGGAGCTCCAGCGCACGCCCTACGGCCTCGTCGGCCATTCGCATCTCCCCTTCGTCTGTCTGGAGGAGGAGGGCAAGCCGCCCCCGGACGGGGGCCCGTCTGGGCCCAGGCCCGTCGGGGCGCTGGTGCCCGCCATCGACGGCCAGGCGGTCGAGCTGGGGAGCCAGAGGCTGATCCTCAACCCCGGCGGCGTCGGCCAGCCCCGCGATGGTGACCCCCGCGCCGCCTACGCGCTGTACGATAGCGACGCAGGCGTGGTGACCTTCTTCCGCGTCGAGTACGACATCGCCGCCACCCAGCAGGCGATGGAGGCGGCCGGCCTCCCCCACTGGCTCAGCGAGCGGCTCAGCTACGGTCGGTAGGAGGAGCTTGCGCGGTTGGCCGCCTCGCCGACTAAGTGGTGAACAAAAGTGAACTGCCACAGATTGGCGCGATAGCCGAATAGCGTTCCGGTGGCCGCTCATCCGTGTGCCATCTCTGAACATCTGTGGCTAATGAGGGAGGCAGCATGGAACGTCAGGCAAAGGAGCGTCGCGTGCGGGTGCTGGTCAGCTACGCCCTGGACCCGGCGCTGGTCGAGCAGCTCGAGGGCGTCGATGCGCGCCTCGAGCTGCAGGTGCTGGGCCAGGAGGCCCGGCAGCTCTTTCGCGGCCAGGGCCGCTATCCGAGCGAGCTGGAGGCGCAGACCGCCCGGCGCGAGCTGCAGGAGGCGATGGGCGAGGCGGAGGTGCTCTTCGGCTTCTGGGGCCCGGCCCTAATCGAGATGTACCCGACGCCGGACGAGTTGCATCGCCAGGCGCCCAACCTGCGCTGGATCCAGCTCACCAGCGCCGGCGTGGACCGCGCCGCCCGCAGCGGCCTGCTGGAAAGCGATTTCATGGTGACCAGCTCCAGCGGCCTCCACGCCACCCCCATCGGCGAGTACGTGCTCTGTCTCATGCTCATGTTCTGCAAAGGGGCGCCCCGCTTCGTCCGCGCTCAGGAGCGTCAGGAGTGGATACGCTACCTGCCCCAGGAGCTCTACGGCAAGACCGTGGGCGTCGTCGGGCTCGGACACATCGGGGCGGAGGTGGCGCGGCTGGCGAAGGCCTTCGGCTGTCGAATACTGGCGACCCGCCGCTCGGTCACCGCCAGGACGACGGACGAGGTGGCCGACGAGCTGCTGCCGCCGTCCGACCTCCCGTACCTGCTGGCAGAGAGCGACTTCGTGGTGCTGGCCGTGCCCTCGACGCCCGAGACGCGCCAGCTCATCGGCGAGGCGGAGCTGCAGTCGATGAAGTCGACGGCGATGCTGATCAACATCGCCCGGGGCGCCGTGGTAGACGAGGAGGCGCTGGTGCGGGCGCTGAAGGAGGGATCGATCGCCGGCGCCGGGCTGGACGTCTTCGCGCAGGAGCCGCTGCCGCCGGAGAGCGAGCTGTGGGGTCTGGAGAACGTGATCATGAGCCCCCACATCTCGGGCGGGACGGAGATCTACAACCAGCGCGCCGTGGGCATCTTCTGCGAGAACCTGCGTCGTTACCTGGCCGGCGACCCGCTCATGAACCTGGCGGACGCCGAGCGAGGATACTAGGAGGGGCGTTGCATCCCCCCGTATGGGGTAGTAACAGCACGCATGAAGAAGCGGATTCTATTCGGTACAACGAACCAAACAAAACAGGGCCGGTTTCAGAAGCTGTTTGAATCACTGGACCTGGAGGTCCTCACCTTACGAGACTTGGATATTGACATAAACGTGACTGAAGACCGCAAGACACCCGAAGGAAATGCGATCAAGAAAGCCAGGACGTATTTTTCTGAGGCTCAGATCCCCACATTTGCCATCGATTACGGACTGTATATCGATAGATTTCCGGAGGAGAAACAGCCAGGCCTGTTTGTCAGGAGAATCTACGGTACCAGTCAAGAAGCTACAGATGTAGAAATGCTCGAGTATTATATGAGCGAATTGAACAGGGTGGGTGGAGAGAGCGAAGGTTCTTGGATTTCTGCTATCGCATTGGTAGTTGCATTTGACAAGGTGTTCTCACGAAGTTTTTCGAACAAAACGATTTTCACGTCCAAAAAGAGCGCTATCCTGACGCCGGGCGAGCCACTGAACTCGTTACAGATTGATCCTGCCCTCGGAAAATATAAGGCAGAAATGACCCCCGGAGAGCGGATGACGGCACAAGACGTGATAGACAGAGGATTTCTTGACTTCATGAGGCAGCACATCAGAGACGTCTAGCTCAGACCCTATGGACGAACCATCCATTCGTGCCACCCTCGCCGGCCTGACGGCCCCTGACGGCGTACCGCTCCTGGCGCCCGATGAGGTGGCGGACGTGGTGATCGAGGGCGATTGGCTCGCCGTCGTCCTGGGCAGGGAGGGCGCCTCCAGGGAGTTCCTGGCGCGCGTGCATCGTCACCTCACGCAGGCCTTCCCCGACGCTGCGGTCGAGGTGCGGGCGGACAGCCGGGTCTACCGCGGCGGCGCCGGGTTCGGGGAGGGGCGCCACGTCGTCGCCGTCCTGGGCGGAAAGGGGGGCGTGGGCAAATCGACCCTGGCGGTCAACCTCGCCCTCACCCTCTCGGCGATGGGCGTCTCCGTGGGGCTGCTGGACGGCGACCTGAACGCGCCGGACATCCCCCATCTGCTGGGCGTCCACCCGAAGGAGCCCCCGCGCGGTGCGGGCCTGCAGATGATGACCGCGAAGGTTATGCCGCCATCGGAGCGACAACGTCCGCAGGAGCGCTTCGGCGTCGAGGTGATGTCGGTCGGTTTCCTCGTGCCGGAGCGGTTTCCGCCGGTCATCAGCAGCCGGATGCTCGTCTCGACGCTGCTGCGCTCCCTCATCTTCGAGGTCGCGTGGACGGCGGACGTCATCCTGATCGACGCGCCGCCGGGCACCGGCGAGGAGCTCCAGGTGATGGCCGGCGAGCTCCCCCTCTCCGGCGCTGTCTTCGTGACCACCCCGCAGGACCTGGCGCAGATGGACGCGGAGCGCACGCTGGCGCTCCTGACGGAGCACGAGGTGCCGGTCATCGGCATGGTGGAGAACATGGCATCGCTGACCTGTCCGCACTGTCAGGAGGAGATCGATATGTTCGCTCAGTCCACCCGGCTGGCCGACGCGGGCGTGCGGGTGCTGGGCCGGATCCCCTTCGATGTGCAGCTCTCGGTGGCGGCGGACCGGGGACGGCCGCTGGTGCTGGCCGATCCGCGTGGCCCCATCGCGTACGAGTTCGCCCGGATCGGCAGCGTCGTCCGGCGCTGGCTGGCGGAACGGGATGGCGCCTAGAACTCTACCCGGAAGCCTTCGTGGGTCGCCTGGAAGCCGAGGCGGCCGTAGAAGCGGTGGGCGTCCGTGCGGCGCTTGTTGCTGGTGAGCGAGAGCTTGTAGCAGCCGGCCCGCCGCGCCTCCTCCATCGCGTAGCGCAGCAGCAGCTCGCCGTAGCCGGCGCCCCGCTCGGTCGCGTCCACCACCACGTTCTCGACGATAGCGTACGGCCGTCCCCGGTGCGACAGATTGGGGACGATGAGGAGCGACGCCGTGCCCACCACGCGCCCACCCGCCTCCGCCACCAGCAGGCGCTGGTTTGGGTCGGCCTGGATCTGCTGGAACGCGCGTCGACAGGTTTCCGGCAGCGGTGGGCCTAGCTCCTCCCGAGACTCGTCCAGCGAGAGCTGCGCGAGGAGCTCAACGATGCGGGGCAGATCGGCTTCCGTGGCGTGGCGCACCTGTGCCTCGGCTGACGGCGGCGGCTCCGAACTGAGCTCTTCGGACACGACCTGAGCTAGCGCTGCCGCGCAGGCCCGTCTCGACGTTCGCCGGAGCTCCCGTTCGACGAGGCGTCGGTATCCTTCGCACGCTTCGTCGGCTGGGGCGTCGCGGCGGCCTTGGCCTTGCTGAGGGCCGCATCGGCCTTGCTGAGCGCCGCTCGATCCTCGGCGTCGGGGTCGGCGGTCTTCGCCTTGGACGCGGTGGCGGTTCCTTCTTTCGCCTGGGGCGCGGATCCCTGGTCCTCCGGCGCCTGAGCGTCCTGCGGCCCGTCCGCTGAGGCCGCTTCCTGCTCCTGATCCATCTCAATGATGGCGACCGAGGCGACGGCGTCGCCCGGCCCCGGGCCGATGACGGAGACGCCCTGGGTGGAGCGCCCCTGGATGGAGATGCCGTCCATCCGCGTGCGCAGGACGATGCCTTCCTGAGAGATGACGATGAGCTCCTGTGAATCCTTTACCATGCGAGCGGTGGCCACGGGGCCGGTGCTGTCCAGCACCTTGAAGGTGATGACGCCACCACCGCCGCGGTGGTGGGTGGGGTACTCCGCTATGGGCGTGCGCTTGCCGAAGCCCTTGGCAGTGAGGGTGAGGAGCTGATCGCCGGCCGACGCCACTTCCATGCTCACCGCGTGTGCCCCTTTGCCGAGACGCACCCCGCGGACGCCGCCGCTGGCGCGGGAGGCGGAGCGCAGCTCTGCCACCGGAAACCGCACCGACTGTCCGTCGGAGGTAATCATGATGACCTCGTCCTCCTCGTGGGCCAGCTTGGCCGAGACCAGCACGTCGTCCTTCTCCAGGTCCATGGCGATGAGCCCGGCCCGGCGCACGGAGGCGAACTCTGAGAGGGCGGTCTTCTTCACCTCGCCCTTGGTCGTCGCCAGCACCATGGCGTCCTTGTCGAAGTCGCGAACGGCCACCACCGCCGTTACCTGCTCCCGCTGGTCGATCTCGATGAGGTTGATGAGCGGGATGCCGCGCGCCTGGCGCGAAGCGTCTGGCACATCGAAGGCGCGGAGCTGGAAGACGCGCCCGCGGTCGGTGAAGAAGAGCAGGCTGTCGTGCGTGTCCCCGACGATGAGCCGGCGCACGGCGTCGGCCTCGCGGGTGCCCATGCCGGTGATGCCCCGGCCGCCGCGACGCTGCAGTCGATAGGTCTCCAGCGGCAGCCGCTTGATGTAGCCCCGGGTGCTGAGGGTGGTCACCACCTCCTGATGGGCGACCATGTCCTCGTCCCTCAACTGCTCCGCTACCTGGCCGATGATCTGCGTCCGCCGTTCATCACCGTACTTCTTCTTCAGCTCCGCGATGTCCTCCTTGATGAGGGAGTCGATCTTGTGCGGGTTGGCCAGCAGCTCCTCCAGCTCGCTGATCTGCTGGACGATCTCCGCGTGCTCCTCTTCGAGCTTCTCCCGCTCGAGGCGGGCCAGGCGCCGCAGTTGCATATCGAGGACGGCCTGGGCCTGCCGTTCGCTCAGGCTGAAGGGGCGTTCCATCAACCGCTCCTTCGCCTGATCGGCGGACTGGGCGCGGCGGATGGTCTGGATCACCTGATCCATGCTCTCGATCGCCTTGATCAGCCCTTGGAGGATGTGCTCTCGCTCGCGCGCCTTGCTCAGGTCGAACTCGGAGCGCCGGCGGATCACCTCCTGCCGGAAGTGGAGGTACTGCTCCAGGGCCGTCTTCAGGTTGATGACCCGTGGCTGCCCGTCGACCAGGGCCAGCATGTTGACCGGGAAGGTGGATTGCATGGCGGTGTGCTTGTAGAGGGAGTTGAGCACCTGGCGCGCCTGCCCGGTCCGGCTCAGCTCGATGACGATGCGCATGCCGTGGCGGTCCGATTCGTCCCTCAGGTCGCTGATGCCGTCGATCTTCTTGTCGCGGGCCAGGGCGGCGATCCGTTCGACGAGGGCGGCCTTGTTCACCTGGTAGGGCAGCTCCGTGATGATGATCTGCATCCGGTTGCCCCGCGCCGACTCTTCGATGCGGGCCCGCGCCTGCATCACGATGCGCCCGCGGCCGTCTTTGTAGGTCTCCTTGATGGCGTCTCGCAGCACCTCCCGGCGGTTTCCCTCAGCGTCGTACTCGTACTCGCGATGCATGCGGTAGATGATGGCGCCGGTAGGGAAGTCCGGTCCCTTGACGATCTCCGCCAGCTCCTCGGTGGTGGTCTCGGGCTCGTCGATGAGCCGGGCGATGGCGTCGCAGATCTCGCCCAGGTTGTGGGGCGGGATGTTGGTGGCCATGCCGACGGCGATGCCGCTGGCGCCGTTCACCAGCAGGTTGGGGAGGCGGGCAGGCAGCACGACGGGCTCGCGCAGGCTGTCGTCGAAGTTGGGGACGAAGTTCACCGTGTCGCGATCGATGTCCGCCATCATCTCCATTGCGATGGCGGAGAGCCGCGCCTCCGTGTAGCGCATGGCGGCGGGCGGGTCGTTGTCGACGCTGCCGAAGTTGCCCTGCCCCTGGATGAGCGGGTAGCGAAGCGAGAAGTCCTGAGCCATGCGCACCATCGCCTCGTATACCGGAGCGTCACCGTGGGGGTGGAACTTGCCTAGCACCTCGCCGACGATGCGGGCGCTCTTCTTGGACTGGCTGGTGGCGCGGAGCCCCAGCTCTTCCATGGCGTAGAGGATGCGTCGCTGCACCGGCTTCAGCCCGTCGCGGGCGGACGGCAGCGCGCGCTGGACGATGACGCTCATGGCGTAGTCGAGGTAGGAGGTGCGCATCTCCTCCTCGATCTTGATCGAGCGGATGTTGCCTATGTTGCCGTTGGTGGTATCGGTCGTTTCGGTGGTCATGGACGATTCTCCCCTCCGGAGATATGGTACAAGAGCGCTGGGTTAGGATCACGCCAGGAGAGCCCGTTGGGCCCGAGCGTTTACGGCCCTGCCTGCGGCAGATAGGGCTCGGCCTAGGTTGCGTCAGGCGAGGGCGCGCTGGATGGTAATGGCGCAATCGAGGGAGCGCGAGGCGGTATCGATGCTTGTTTGGGCATACGGCACCATTTCATGTGCGGCGAGATTACGCTTGCTTCAGAAGTACGCCTACTCCGCCCAGCGTACCTCGTACAGCCGCACCAGGTCCTCGAACCCCCTAAGCTCTGTCTCGCCCTGCTCCGCGAAGAGGAAGCCCTTGCCGGCCACCAACTGGCGTACCACGTCCGAGGCGAGGATCTGTCCCGCCTGAGCGCGGTCACGGATGCGGGCGGCGAGCTGAACGGCAGTCCCGAAGAGGTCATCCTCCTCGCGCACCGGCTCACCCGCGTTGAGGCCAATGCGGACGAGGATCGGGGAATCGGGGTCCTCCAGGTTGCGCCGGGCGAAGGAGCGCTGGATGGTGATGGCGCACTCGAGGGAGCGCGAGGCGGAGGGGAAGGAGGCCATGATGCCGTCGCCGGTGTGCTTGATCTCGCTGCCGCCGTGAGCCGTGAGGGCGTCGCGCACGATGGTGTTGTGGGCGCGGAGCAGCTCCTGGGCTTTCGCATCGCCCAGGCGTTGGGTGAGGGTGGTGGAGCCCTCTATATCGGTGAAGAGGATCATCAATGGTGGCTGGCCTTCGTCTGGGAGAACCTTCGTTGCCAGCTCCAGCTGCACGCCCAGGAAGTCCCCAATGGCGGCTAGGGCGGCTGCGGCATCTCCTTCCCAGAGGTTGAGGGCCGTGCCTTCCAGCGGGACAAACTGGGCGTTGGGGAGGTGAGCGGCCAGCTTGCGACCGAGCTCAAAGGGGATGGAACGGGCCCCCCGCCGATGGATGACCAACGTAGGTACCCGGATCTCCGCTAGCAAAGGGGAGACGTCGACGTTGTAGCCCAGGGAGTAGAGGTGGGCGGCGACTTCGCCGGAGATCGCCTGCCGCGACCGCTCCACCCGGCGGTGGTAATCCTCGTCTGGCTCCGGGTGGTCCAGATGGCTAAACATATAGAACGCGGCCTCTGGCAGCGTGCGGAGCTTTGCTAACGTGGAGATGATCGCCGCGCGCTGCTCCGGCCCGGCGATATCTTCACCGCGGGCGTACGTACTGTCCAAAACGAGCCTCGCGACGCGCTCCGGGTGTCTGGCAGCGTACGCGATGGCAATGGGCCCACCGAAGGTCGTTCCGTAAAGAGTGACATCGGTCAGCGCCAGTTCGTCGATCACCGCTTCTAGGTCGAGGATCAACCCCTCAAAGTCAATCTCAGGAATCTTCTGATCGGAGAGGCCGTTGCCCCGCGCATCGTACCGCACGAGGCGAAAGTGGCCGGCTAGCGCTTCGAAGTAAGAGCGGAACGTAGGAAGCCCCCACATCAGCTCCAGGTGGCTAATCCAGCCGCGAACGAACACGAGGGGCGACCCGTCCCCATGGGAACAATAGGCGATGCGCACGCCGTCTTGGGTGGAGAGGAAGCGGATAGGAGCGTCCATAGGCCCGCCTACGAGCACGTAGTGGCCAATGCTAGCAAGTTCTCTTGTCTGGATCAAATCGTGGCGGCTATACTGGCGTCTGTCGGGCGGATTGCTAGTGGAGGGAGTACTGCCATGTCGACATTCCGAAGGATGGCTGCGCAGGCGAACGTGTTGTTTAGCCGGGGCAATATCGACAAGATCGAGTTCGATCCCGCCATGCTGGCCCCTGGCCAGCCAGCGAGCGACTTTCTGAGGGAGCTGGGGATCGTCAGCTCTGACCCGGAGCTAGATTACCTCAGGAGCTGGCCGGATGGGCTGAAGGAGGCGCTCCGGGCCACGATCATTAGCGCGCTCAGCCGGTCGCCCCGCGTGCCGCTGATGTTCTCCTGGGCGCCAGCGTATGATTACGAGCTGAACGTCTGGGAGGAGTTGGGCACAAACGGTGACCCAGGAGGCATTACGATTCTCCTGCGCAGTCGCTACCCCGCCGACACGCACCCAAAGCTGAGCTGACGGCGGCGCACCCGCTGACCATGGTCAGCGGCCCTGCTTGAGACGATCCCGCGCCCGGCGCACCAGCGCCGCGAAGAGGGGGTGCGCGTGGCCCGCGAAGCCGGCGTGCTCGGCCTCCAGCCGCTCCGGGTGCCACTGGACGCCCACCACCCAGCGATGCGCCCGGCTCTCCACCGCCTCGATCACCCCGTCGGGCGAGACAGCGACGGGGCTCAGGCCCGGCGCCAGCGTGCTCGCCAGCACCGCCTGGTGGTGGCGCGAGTTCACTTCGATCTCGTCCGCGTCCAGCAACGCGCGCAGGCGGCTTTCGGGCGTCAGCCGCACGGTGTGCCAGCGCGAGGGGTAGCCTTCGGTCCGGTAGTCGGCCCGGTGGCCGTCGCCATCGATGTGCTGCCGGAGGCCGCCGCCCAGGGCGACGTTCAGCACCTGGTGGCCGCGGCAGATGGCCAGCACCGGCAGGTCGCGGGCCAGCGCGTCGTTTAGCAGCGCCACCTCGAAGTCGTCGCGGGCGGCGTCGGCGCGTTTCACCTTCGGGTGGGGCGCTTCGCCGTAGCGGGCGGGCGCCACGTCCAGCCCGCCGGTGAGCATCAGCCCGTCCAGCGCGCCTACGTCCGCGGGCGGGCCGGCCAGGTCGATGGGCTCGCCGCCCGCCTCGCGCACCCGATCCCAATACTGCTCGATCGGCTCGCCGGGCACGTCCTCCCAACGGGTGACGCCAATGCAGAGACGTGCAGCCGTCTGGCTGCGGGGCCGCGCTTCGGGCACGAGGAACCCCTCCTCTGCCCGAAGGATAGCACGCTGGGGGCTGGAGGCTGCAGACCTGTCTGTCACCCTGAGGCGAAGCCGAAGGGTCTAGTCCTTGTCTCGAGGCGCTAGATGCTTCGCGGAGTTTATCCTGAGCGCAAGCGAAGGACTCAGCATGGCAATTGTGGTGTCACGAGCGACCAGCGACTCTCCTGCGCACGTACCAGGCTGCGCCGCCCAGCGTGAGGGCGCCGGTTACCAGAGTGGCCGCGACGCCAGCCAGCACGCCCGTAGTCGACGCGATTAGTCACCGCTACGCCGCCGCTCGATCTGTTCCAGCTTCCTCACGTATTCAGCTGGCAGCCGCCGCTCGCGCGCGCCTTTCAGTATCAGGTCCAGATAGCGTTCGCTCGGTAACTCAGTCGGAACCTTGTGAACCACAGTGTAGGTCAAGGCCCGTACTCGCTGCCCTGATGGCTCGGTGACACGAACGTGTAGTCGCCTATAGGCATCCTTAGCGATGCCCTCTTTTCGATCCAGGGCCGCTAGCTCATCAGAAGGAATGTCATAGACTACGCCCCATACCTCGTCGCCACTCGATGGGACAACGTCCGCCACGCCTCCCTGTCGCCGCCGGCTGTGGCGCGTGAAGTCCAACCGATAATTTGGCAGCCTCGCGATAGTTACGAACTCGGCATTGGGGCACCAGGCGCGCAGCTCCTCCCAGGACATGTTGCTGCCGTAGGCGAAGTACTTCATCCAGTCGCCTCCGGTCACCCCTCTCCCTCAGGGAGAGGGCCTGCCCAAGGGGGTTGGGGGTGAGGGCCTGCCATCCACCCCTCCGCGCTACTCCCCCTCCCGCCTATGCTGTTAACGATAGCGGCATCTGTGCCCATCTGTGTCCATCTGTGGCCATAACCAAGGAGGTGAGAACCATGCCTCGACCCACAGCAACAAGTACGCCCGGCTCCTGCAGCTCCCGTCCCGAGAACGGTCAATCAATTCGATCCAGCGCAAACCGAATCTGCTGCCCGGCCACTTTGGAAAAACAAGCAGGCAATCACTCGAGCGACCCAGCGACCAGCCCCTACTTGATCAGGCGCCGGCGCATGCTCCAGAGGGCGAGGGCGAAGAAGGCCGTGCCCACGGCGAGGACGACCGCCAGGTTCCCGAGGTGCGACCACCCGAGCTCGCCCTCGATCAGGCCGCGGTTGAGGGACACGATGTGGGTGAGGGGGAGGAGCTGCGCCACGACCTGGAGCCCGCCCGGCATGCGGTCCAACGGATAGAAGGCGCCCCCGAACCAGAACATGGGGTTGATAACGAAGGCCCAGAGGAAGTTGTAGGAGCTCATGGAAGGGGCGACTGACGTGAAGGACATCGCGATTGAGCCGAAAAGGACGCCCGTGAGGAAAGCGACCGGGACGACGAGGATCGCTAGCGGCGAATCGATCAGGCCGTAGGCCGGGGTGAACAACAGCGCGGCGATGAGGATGTGCACCGCCTGGAACGCGGCCCGGGTGGCGCCCCAGAAGATTTCGCCGGCGATGACGTCCTCCACGTTGAGTGGCGTCGCGATAACAGCGTCGTAGATGCCCTGCATGTTCATGCGCCCGTACGCGCCCCAGCCGCAGTCGAACATGGCCCAGAGCATGGGGAAGAGCGCCAGGATGCCAGGGATCAGGAACTCGATGTAGGCCTGGTCGCCGTCCAACTCTACGAACACGCCCAGACCCAGACCCAGCGCGGTGATGACCATGAGCGGGCCCAGGATGGGCGGTACCAGCTCCGCGAACCAGAGCCGGAACACCACGTCGCGGTTGCGCTGCCAGACGCGGTAGCTGCGATAGGAGACGCCCAGCACGCGCAT
>JADFPO010000095.1 GCA_022562295.1 Gemmatimonadota bacterium | reverse complement strand
CCCCTCGGTCAGCTCCTATCGAGATGGAGTGGCCACAGAGGGGCCATAAGAATTCTTGGGCGGGGGGGAGGGGGGGGGGAGGATCCGCACCGATCCGCGTCATCCGCGGTGGACTCCAGCCTCTCTCCCTTTCGCTGCCGCCGCCTCCTCGTGAAGCCTGCCGGCCGGGAGCAGCAACGCGGATGACGCGGAAACGGCGGATTACAGCGGATCGTATGAGGTTGTGGTTCCGCACCGGGGCCGCTGCAATACGCCCGAGCCATCCACATGATGACCGTGATCCGTTAGGCGTCTCGGGTGGAGCGCCATCGATCGTTTACCCCACAATTCCCGGAAGAACCAGAAAAAAGCGGGGTCAGACGTCAGTGGCGCGCTTCGAGCGCCCTCGCGGCCCATCGTGGACTGATCATGGGAAGCGATCGCGCAAACAAGCCGTAGGACAGGAGAAACAGACCGAGGAACCCGATCGTGATGCCGATTTCCGGCAGGCCGAACACGGGGCTGTCGATCAGGGACGGCTGCACCAGCAGATAACGCTCCAGCCACACACCGACGATACTCACCGTGAGAAACGCCGTGAAGGTCGCCACCGTCGTTTTCGACTTGACCCAGATCAGTCCCGCGAACGGGATGAGGAACACCATCAACCCGACGGTAATGGCGAGCGGACGCCAGTCGCCCCACAGGCGCCAGAAAACGAAGCTGGTTTCTTCCCGCAAGTTGCCATACCAAATGACCAGGAGTTGGCTGTACATCAGGTAGGCCCAGAAGATCGTGAAGCCAAACACCAACTTGCCCACATCGTGGAATTCTTTTCGACCGATGATGTCGTGCAGCCCCATCTTGCTGCGCCAATACACCATCATGAGACCCAGCATGGTGAGCCCGGTGAGGAAGGCGCCCATGAAGAAGAACGCGCCGAGCAGGTTACTGATCCAGTATGGTGCGAGCGACATGATGAGATCGAACGCGATCAGCGTGAAGGAGTACGCGTATGCGACGATGAGAGCCGGAGCCAATCGGTTCAGGCGCGTATCGTTTCTCGCTACCTGTTCCGGCGTTCCAGTGAAGTCGCCGGCGATTCGCTGGTAGAGGGTTCGGCGCCAACCCGAAACGTGATCGACGAGTTCGGCTACGTCGGGCTTGAGATCGTGGTACACGAACGCCACAGCCAAGCCGAACACGACCAACAGCGATACGAGGTCGCGCCAAAAGACCCATCCCACCGTAAGCCACTGACCACGCGCGGGCGTGGGGTGCTCGATCCACGGAAAAAGCTCGTTCCTCCCCAGGAAAAGGACCAGGAAACAGATCAACGAGATGGGGAGGAATGCCACGCTCGCTTCCGAAAACCGTATGATCGTACCGGACCACCGGCTCTTTACGACCTTCTGGATCGCGGCAAAGATATTTGCGCCGACGGCGATTCCGGTGAAGAACAGGAAGTTCACGAGGAAAATCCGCCACCCACGACCCGGATCGTCTCCCATGAGTTGCAGCACGAAGAGAATCAGTCCGATGACGGCAAACACGCCTCCCGTCTGGAGCATGCGTGTCGCCGGCGCCTCCGTGCCGCGGCGAATCAGGTCTTGGTATTGGGCGATGCCACTCATTGCGCGTTCCCCTGCAGCACGCGGAGGTAGTTCACCACGTGCCACCGATCATCCCCACGCACCCTTTGCCGGTACTGTTTCATGAGGCCACGACCGTTCACGATGATCGCGAAGATGTAGCCGTCCGTGTAACGGCGCGCCTGGTCGGTCAAGAGCGACGGTATGATGCCGCTCATCGCCGCGTTGATGGGGCCGTCCCCCGCGCCTTGGTCGCCGTGGCACAGCGCGCAGTTGATGTCGTACCGCTCCCGTCCCCGCTCAATCGATTCGGCCGTCGTGGCAATCGGGTTCGAGAAGCGGCGACCCAGCGTTCGGATGTTGGCCGGCGTCGGCGCGAGCATGATGGGAGGCACCACCGGCTCCGGGCCAGTAATGGGCACGGTTCCCTCGACCGGTTGCCGGCACGTCGGACGGTCGTCGGGGCACCACGATTTGAGAGCAGGCACGGCGACGTGATCGTACATGTTTGCGAACCAGGGGACGAGCGCCACGGCGTCCTCGGGCCCTGGTGACCGCCGCCAGTCCTCCACCGTGCACCCGATCAGCAGCACACAGCAGATCGAGAGTGTCGCGCTACGCCGTCTCAATTTTCACCTCCGTCGCCCCTGCAGTTCTCAACAGCTCCTCCACCGCCGGGCGACGCTCGACGGGGCACGGGACAAAGATCCCGATCATATCATCACTGAACCTTCCATCGTACGGTCCGCTCTGATTGCTTCGCCACGCATGGAACGCCAACCCAGTCAGCGTGGCCAACGCACCGAAAAGGATGGTCAGCTCGAACATGATCACGATGTACGGAATCACGGAGCCGATGGGCTTGCCCCCGACTGCCGTTGGGTAGTCGTAGGACATCCACATCGTCAGCGCAAACCCCGTTACCAGACCGGTGAGCCCTCCGAACAGCGTCCACAACCGGACGGGGCTCACCGGGTGCTCGAGCGCGTGGGCGATTTCGTGATTCGGTGTCGGAGAATACACCGTGAACTCCTGGTATCCGCTCTGTTTCAACGCGGAGATGGCCTCTGTTGCAGCGTCGATGTGTTCGTACGCCGCCAGGATGCCTCCAAGACCCCCGGCCATCAGTGCGCCATCTTTCGCCGCGGCATCGGAATCACTTCCTTCACTTCCACGATGGACACGGTCGGGAAATTCTTGGCGAACAGCAGAAACCAGGTGAAGAACCACGCGAAGCTACCCGCGAGAATAGCCCACTCGACCCAGGTGGGCGTATAGTGACCCATGGCATAAGGCTCATACTCGTGTGACAGCGACACAACGATGATGACGAAGCGTTCGAACCACATGCCGAGATTGACGAAGAGCGAGAGCAGGAGCAGGGCCGGTATGCTGCGCCGTATCTTCTTGAACCATAGGAAGAGTGGGAGGAAGCTATTGCAAATGATCATGGTCCACGTGGCCCACCAGTAATCGCCGAACGCACGGTTCCAGAACGCATCCCGTTCGAACTGGTTGCCGCTGTACCAGGCCATGAAGTACTCGACCACGTACGCGTACGTGACGATCATCCCCGTAAACAGCAAGAGCTTTGCAAGATTTTCAAAGTGGTCGGTGGTGATGTACCGCTCCATCCGAAACACCTTACGCAACGGGACGAGCAGGGTTATCACCAAGGCGACACCGGAGTAGATGGCACCGGCTACGAAATAGGGCGCGAAGATCGTCGCGTGCCACCCCGGGACGATCGAAACGGCGAAGTCCCACGACACCACGCTGTGCACGGACAGCACGAGCGGCGTGGCGAGGGCCGCCATATAGAGGTACGCGCGCGAGTAGTGCCGCCACTGCTGATCGGTGCCACGCCAATCCAACGCGGTGATGGTATACAGCTTCTTCCGCCACCCCGTAGCCTTGTCCCGGATCGCCGCCACGTCCGGCACCAACCCCAGGATCAAGAACAGTGTGCTCACCGTCAAGTACGTACCGATTGCAAACAGGTCCCACACGAGCGGCGACTTGAAGTTCACCCACAATTGACGCTGGTTCGGGTAGGGGATGAGCCAGTAGGCATACCACAGCCGCCCGACGTGGATCAGGGGAAAGAGTCCCGCCGTCATCACTGCAAACACGGTCATGGCCTCGGCGGTGCGGTACACCGCCGTGCGCCACGTCGAGCGGAAGAGGAAGAGGATCGCGGATATCAGCGTCCCGGAGTGCGCGATGCCCACCCAGAACACGAACGTCGTGATGTACACACCCCACATGACGGGCGGCGTGTACCCGGCAACGCCCAACCCGATGCGGATTTGATACAACAGTGCTCCCACACCAATCGCGAGCACGACGAGGACGAACGCAAGGAGACCGTAATACGCCTTCGACGGATTGCCGAGCGTGGCCACAACGTCGCGGGTGACGTCCGCATACGTTGGGCGCGTCGCCGCCATCTTTTCAGGCCGCGCCGTGGCCGTCATCCCCTACCCCTCCACCGTGTTCCGCACCCGCATGAGATACGTCACGCTCGGATCGGTGTTCAGCCCATCCAGCACCTTGTAGCCACGTGCGATGGCCGCCGACTGTGAAACGGCCGAGGATGGATCGTTCAAGTCGCCGAACGTAATGGCCTGCGCGGGGCACGACTGCTGACACGCCATCATGATCTCGCCGTCCGCGACGTCGCGGCCTTCGAGGGCCGCGTCGTTTTGCTTCCCTCGGATGCGCTGTACGCAGAACGTACACTTCTCCATGACGCCCTTCGAGCGCACGGTTACATCCGGATTGAGCTGCAAATGGAGCGGTGCCGGAAACGCGTACGCGGCGTCATTCGCGTTCCCGTGATCGAACCAGTTGAAGTAGCGCACCTTGTACGGGCAGTTATTGGAACAATACCTGGTGCCTACGCACCGGTTGTAGACCTGCGCGTTGAGACCATCGGGCGTGCGATACGCGGCGAAAACCGGGCAAACCGGTTCGCACGGCGCGCGCCCGCACTGCTGACACATCATGGGAAGCAATGCGACCGTCAGTGGCTCTTCGCCGTCGCCGCCTTCGAAGTAACGCTCGATGCGGATCCACGCCATCTCGCGTCCTCGCCGAACCGACTCCTCTCCGACCGTTGGTATGTTGTTCTCGGCGTAGCACGCCGTGACGCACGCGCTGCAACCGGTGCATCGGGTGAGATCGATCGCCAACCCCCACCTCGGATGATCGCCCGCGTAATTTCCAATCGCGCTTTCCCGGTCCTGCGCCTCTTGCCATTCGTCGAGCACCCGCTCGATTTTTTCCGGAATCTCAGCCGCGTGCCCAGCGTGGAACTCTTGGATCTCGTCGTTCCGCACGTCGGCGATCGTCGTGCTCTGCGCGATGCCCCGACCCATCTGCCGGCTCATACCGGCGGCGGACGCGAGCACCTGATGGCCCCCGGTGTGCCGTATCGACACGGCGCAGTAGTGAGAAAGTCCGCCGAAGGCCGTCGGAGTACTGTCCAGCAGATCGTACACGCTGGCGCCGCGATCCTTCGCGTAGCGACCCAACTCGGTGTGCCCCTGCCCGATCGGCATCGCGACGACCCCGGGGCGGATGCCCGGATAGACATACGCCGGCACCGTGACCGAACCGTCCGCCGACGTAATCTCCACCATGTCGCCATCCACGATCCCGTATTCTTCAGCCGTTTCCGGGCTGACCTCCACCCACGAACTCCACGTGATCTTGGTGACTGGATCGGGAAGCTCCTGGAGCCAAGCCCGATCGGCCGCACGCCCGTCGTAAAAGACCGGCGACGGATAGGCCACCAACGTCAACTCGCCGGCCGCTCCACCGCCCTGCCACACGTCGAACGTCAACTGCCCCACGCCGCGATCCAAGCGAACGGTTCGCGGGCGTGGAGTCTGGTGCACTCCTCCAGCCTGAAGTGACGCAGCCCAAAAATCGTCGAACGTGCTACCCTGCCCACCGAGCTGGACCTGCCGCGTGCGCCAGGAATCCTGGAGATATTCTTTGTAATTTTGGGCGGTAAACCGGCTCGCGGTGCCGCCACCTATCTGACGGGCCAGGGCGAGCAGCACGTCCCCCGTCTGTCGCGTGTCGTGGAGCGGCTGCATCACGGGTTGCTGAAGCAGGAAGGCGCCAGCGCGCGGCTCGAAGTCGTTCCACTGCTCGAGGGGATCGTGATCCGGTAGCAACAGGTCGGCGTGGGAACTTGTCTCGTCCATGACACTCGAGAAGCTCACCTTGAAGCCGACCTGATCCAGCGCCGCGACAAACCCCAACCCACTGGGCGAGTTGTACGCGGGGTTGGTCCCGTGCATAAACAACACAGATACACGACCATCGCGCATCGCTTGGGTGAGGTTCGCGAGACCTTGGTAGCTGGAAGCGGTGGCCGGCGCATCCGGTCCGAACTGCACCGTGTTGCCCACGTTGCCCGCGACGTAGTTCAAGATGTTGACCGCGGCAGCGGTTGCGTGCGCCTGATCGTGTTGGGCACCAACGCCCCCGGCGATCGCCAAGCTTGGCACGGCGGCAAACTCGGCGGCGAGGCGGCGAATCGTTTCCGCAGGAACACCACACACACCAGCGACCATATCGGGATCGTGCCGCTCCAGCAGGGGCCGGACTCGGAACACGTCAAACGGCGCATTGTCCGGGGCGTCGGCGAGGATGACGTTGGCGATCCCCAATGCCAACACGCCCTCGGTACCTGGGTTCGGGGACACCCATTCGTCCGCGCTGAACGCCGTCATGCTCATGCGGGGCTCGATGTGCACGTAGCGTCCCATCTGATCGTCGACAATGCCGTGTCCCGAACTGAACTCACGCGCGAATTGGACGGGGCTCAGCCAGGTCTCGAGAAAATCCGTCCCGAACGACAACACATATCGCGCGGTGGCGAACTGGTATTCGGGGACCACGTCCAACCCGAACACGGCGCGGTTCGCTTCACGCAGTGCCTCGTACGCGAATGGCTCGTACACGAATCGCGTCTGCGAGCCGACGGCAGCCAGCCATTGATCGACCAGCTGGTCGAACGTGCCGCTAGCATGGCCGGTCAGGAAAGCCACCTGATCGCCCGTGGCTGCGCCCATCCGCTCGACGATTCTCGTGTACGCGTCTTCCCACGCAATCGGCTCGAACTGACCTGCAGCGTTGCGGGCCATCGGCCCCCGCACTCGATCCGGGTTGTACAATCCCTGAAGTGAGGCCTGCCCGCGCGCACACAGCGCGCCGCGATTGATGGGACTATCGGGGTTCCCCTCGACCTTTACGGCTCGCCCCTCGCGTACTCGCACGTGCATGCCGCATCCGGCAGGACACTCGCGACAGGTGGTCGCATAATACGTTGCGACGCCCGGAATTTGATTTTCTGGCGGCACCAGGTAGGGGACGAGGGTGGTTGGATCGCCGGGGCCACAGGCGGCGGCGGCAGCGGCGCCCCCGCCGGTGACGCCTACGACCTTGAGAAACCGCCTACGATCCATCTGCTTAGCCATCAGCTCTCCACCTCAATAGTGGCACGCCGTGCAGTCGGTCGTCACGTTGTTTTGCTTGTGACACGACAAACACCATCCCATCTTCAAGGAAGCCCACTGGTACACCTGGGGCATCTCCTCTACCTGCCCATGGCATTCTTGGCACCGAATGTCTGCGTTGACGTGTCGCATGTGCGGGAAGTGCACGAACGGCGGCAACCGATGCACCTCCACCCACTCGATCGGCTTGCCGCTCGCAAAAGCCTCCCGAACCTTCGCAACCTCCGGGTTGCTGCCACCAACCAACAGGTGGCAGCCCATGCACGTGTCGACGCTGGGCAGACCCGGACTCGAACTCACCTCTGCCGCGTAGTGGCAGTACAGGCAGTTCATCTGGTATTGGCCGGCGTGGATGTCGTGTCTGTAGAAGATTGGCTGGACGGGACCCGGCAACCCGGTCGTATCGACATCAACCGGCGCGACGAAGTCGCCAACCGCGCTCGGTCCGGGCTGCTGCGCCTGCACCACCTGTAGCACCGTGTAGAGTGCCACGGCGATTACCGCCATCGCAGCGACCCTCTTGGCCACCGGCAAGATTTGTTGTGTCATCACTCCGTAATGGGACAGCAAAAAAGCCAACCGTCACCGCCTTGGAAGGCGGTAAGGACCTGCGGACATCGATTTTCTCGCTGCGAAAACGGTCGCGAGGGTCTTGTGAAAAACTTCACATGCGACCATCCTCCAAAAGTTACCTCAAAGTTCCGGCAACACAAGCGCTTGCGTTGCGGCCATTTTTAAGGGGGGTTTCGGCGACCCGAGCGGTGGCATCACGGCCCCACCGGCCCTTCTCGCTCACCGGAAAACGCCGTGGCCGCTATGCTCGCGATCCGCGAATTGCGATCTCCCACGAGCGACTCGAGGGTGTGCCCCGAAATGTCCCTGGGAAGGCGTGCGAGGGCCGCAGCCGCGGCCTCCTGCACCGGACCGCGTTCCTTCCACAGGAATCGCTTCCGATTGAACACACGGCTCAACACCGTCGCAGCCCCCGGCAACCCGAGATCCCCAAGCGCCTCGGTGGCGGCGAGTTGCTCCGATCGGGTCCCATGCTCCAACGAGCGCGCGAGATCCTGGAGCGCTTCGCGCCGACGCGATTTGCCGAGCGCGCGCAGGGCCGCTTGGCGAACCTCGGACGAGGCATCACCCAGCGCCAATCGGCCGATACGTTCCGCCATGGCGGCCCCACGACGCCCCGCGGCCTCAACCGCGAGTAGCCGCGCCTCCGATCGCGGATGTTGCAAGACCAACGTGAGCCAGCGTTCGACCGTGGGGGTAGGCCGCAGACTCTCGTTCAACGCCACGACAAATGCTTGCACCACCCCCAACCGCTGGTCGTGGGCCAGAACTTCGGCCTGACCGTCCGTGAGCCCGCCCACGCGATCGGCCAGCAGCATCAACACCGCGCTGCGTTGGCGGATTGCCAGATCGAGCAGATGTGCCGCGAGGCCGGGCGAGGCCGACAGCGCCTCTTCGAGTTGGGCCTTGACCTGGTCGTCTCCCGACTGCCATCCGGCAACCAACGCTTCCATGACTGCCTCGTTGTCGCTCACGCGTTCGAGAATCCTCGAAGCCGGGTCCCGAAATGCGGGCCGTGGATCTCTCGCCCTCGCGTGCAACGCACCGATGCCTCGCGCCACCGCGCGCCAGTCTCCGTTCGCCGCCGCGCCCTCCAGCGACCGCTCGACGTTCTCCGCCGCCTCGGTCACCGCCGTAGCATCCTCGCCGGCGATCAGGGTGTCGAGCGCCGGTTCGGTGCCCGTCGTCCCAAGTGACCGCAACAAGTCCATCTCGGACGCACTCTGGCGTTCGACGACCGTCGTGCCGGACGTGCGCAAACTCCGCCGCCCGTATGCCTTCTCCAGCGCCCCGACGAACTCACCCGCCTCGCCGAAACGGTCCGCCGCGTTCTTCGCCATGGCTTTCGCGAGAACTTCTTCCAAGCCGCGCGGCAACCCGGGCCGATGGTGCTCGAGTCCGGGAAACTCCGCTGCTATGTGCTTCGCGAAGATCGCCTGGGGAGTCTCACCGGTGTACAGGGTATGGCCGGTCAGCATCTCGTACATCACACATCCGAGGCTGTAGACATCGGTCGTACCATCGATCCCCTTTTCACCCGAGGCCTGTTCGGGGGACATGTAGTGCGGTGTACCGATGACTACCCCCGATCCCGTCAGGTCCGCGTCGCTGTCCTGAAAGGCCTTGGCAATCCCGAAGTCCGTCAGCAGGCTGCGGCCGGTGGCGAAGTCCAACAGGATATTGTCGGGTTTCACGTCACGGTGGACGACCCCACTCGCATGGGCGAAGTCCAACGCGCTCCCGATGTCCTTGGCGATTCCGAAAGCCACGTCCAACGGCAGCTGCCCTTCTCGCCGTATGCGATCCCCGAGCGACTCCCCCACCACCAGCGGCATCACGTAGTAGGGAATGTGCTCATCGCCACCGACGAAGAAAATGGGCACGATGTTGGCATGACTGAGCGCGGCGGCCGTCTGCGCCTCACGGCGGAACCGCTGGGCCAGCTCGGCGCTTGTGAGGAGGTCGGGGTTCAAGACCTTGGCAGCGAGTTCGCGGTTGAGACGTTCGTCGTGCACGCGAAAAACGATCGCCGCGCCCCCCTTTCCCACTAGCTCGTCCACGCGATAGTGGGGCCCGAGCGCCGTCCCCACCTGCTCGGCCAGCGCAAGGATTCTATCCTTCGGGCCCGCCGGCGGCATGGTACCGCACTCAGGGCACCGAATCGCACCCAGCGGCATGTTCATGCCGCACTGCTGGCAGAGTTTACCAGGCACGGTGATCCGGGCGAGTCGGTTGGCGAATCATTTCCGGCACGGTCCTCCTGCTGTGTTTGGCCGCTGGGCGTGAAGGTGCGTTCATCGACAACCTTGCTCGGCGCAGCAACAAACTTAGGAAACAAGCATCGGGGCGGCGCAATGGGCTACCCCAATACAAAAGGAAAACGGCAAACCCCCGCGTTCACTGGCAACCCCAGAGAAGATGCGCGAAACGGTGGGTTGAAACGCGCACCATGCGCGTCTGGAAACGGCCAAATACGCAGGATGCGCGGAGAAGTTCGCACACAAGTTCGCACACTGCGGACGTGACACGATGCGGAAGGTGATCGCCAATGCCGAAGCGTAAGAGCGGCAAGAAGCACCGAGGCCGAGAGCATCAGGCCATCAGAAAGATAGGCCGACCCCGCATCATCGAGAGCCCAGAGGAAATGGACGCCCTGGTCGATGCCTACGTCCAACATTGCGACGAAACCGAACAACCGTTGACCTTGACGGGGTTATGCCTCGCCCTCGGCCTAAAATCCCGCTCATCATTGGACAGATATGGGGAGCGTCCAGGGTTTTCGGGGCCCGTAAAAAGGGCCAAGCTCTTGATTGAGAACGGTTACGAGGTCGACCTGCGGAAAACCGGCAATCCGGCGGGGTCGATCTTCGCGTTGAAAAACATGGGGTGGAGTGACCGTCACGACATCGAGTTTCGGGGCGTTGTGGGGAACGTGGACTTAACCAAGCTGCCCGATGCGCTGATCGCCCGATTAGCGGCGGGTGAGAACCTCAACGCGGTGCTGGCCGGCGCGGTCGCAGACGGCCTGAACCCACAAACCTTCCTCAAAAAGCCCCTCGCTTTGCCGCCCGCAGCGTCAACGGAGGATGGAGGGGCGGAAGACGCGGCGACCAAGGCCATCTGTGCCGACCCAGCACCATAGGAGCGAGCGGTAAGTGTTGGGTGGCGTCCCCGAGCTACTCGATCTGCTGCGCGAGTGGGGTTTTCGGTTGGGGAGTGTTGACGTCGTTGGCCTCCTCTAATGATCGGTGGCGGTGTAATTCTTCCTCAGCCCAAACGTGAATATGAGTAAATTCGTTGTTGATATCGCCGGTCTTGAATTTCTCGAAGGCGCTAGCTGCTGCTGCAGTATCCTCTTTGCTAAATAGATTAATCGTTCCAATCCCAAACCACAGCCAGTATTTCTCAGGTTCCTCCTCAAGCACCTCGTGTATAAAGATCTCCGATTGAAGATAATCATCGACCGCACCGCCCGGCATGCGTGCCGCTTGCCGATATGCCGCTCTTGCCCGAATGAGCCGGCGGTCGTAGAGGTTTAAGAAGGCATCGCTATAGCACCACGTCCCGTTCTTGCTGTCTCGGCACTTGCGGATACACCGCTTGGCGACCGCCATATCTCTGCGCAAGACGAACGCCGCGATGGCTTTTCGTAGCAGGGCGTTCTCGTCCCGGGGGCTTAACTCCAAAACCCGGTCCACGTGAGTTTCAGATTCCGCTAAATACTTCCGGTCACGACTGATATCCCACTGGCGAAATAGGCGCTCTGCGCGCAGGGAGTGTATGTCCCCAAGACGTTTCCGTATGAGAGCCCGGAGATGTGAACGCGGGAACTTATCTCGAGGGAAACCGGCAACAGTGGCCTCAATGCGGCTGAGCAGAACCTCCGCGTAGTCCAGTTCGAGCGACAGCATCGCAGCAACCGCGATCGCGTATTGCGCTGCCGCCAGCACCATGCGCGAAGCCACAGCCAAGTTGTGGAAGTCGCCTTCGAAATCAAGGATCATTCGACTCGGAAAGATGCGATCTAGCGTCCGACCGAATTCGCGGCTCCTCGCAGTGGAAATGGTCCTGTGCCGCACCAAGAGGGTCGGAGTTATGACATGCGTTTTGCGCCCTCCAAGACGGCGCTTCCTTGCCTCTCCGTAAATCACAACCTGGCACCGCGATCGGAAAGCCGCGCGCTCCGCACTTTCTCGGTCGATAATGGTTTTGGCCAACTTCGGCGGGTACTCCACGATGGCGATGCGGGTCTCCGTCCCGCCATCCGAAAACCGCCCCAGCGCCTGCACAAAATCGGTATGAATCCGAATACCGTAGGCTTCGGTCTCCGGGGAAAGTGCGACCAAGATCCCGACTGTTCCCTTGGGGGCCTTTGGGGGGCGCAAAAGTGCAGCACCTCCGCCGAGCACAAGCACGCCCGCGACAGCGGCTACGCCAAGTGCGCCAAGTGCTGGGAGAAACGGCAGAAACGCGACAGTCGTCCCCGTGAATGCCACTCCCGAAAGCACCAATGCTTTCTCAACAGAACTGAGAGGGCGGTCGGCAAAGCCTTCGAGGCGGCTCCAAAAATCAGCCATGACGTCGCCATTGTAACCTGTGGACCACCCGCACCGCGAGGCCCCATGGGCTCAACTGAATGGATCCGAGAAGATTACCTGCGGCCGCTACCTACACAGCGGGAACCCTTGCCGTGGCCGGACTTTCCGGACTTTCACCTAGGCATTCGATTGACCGCGGAGGAATACGCGGCGCTGCTGAAGCGGCTCGAGGTGCGATCAGTTGCGCCGGCTCGGGGGTGCGCGTCCTGGCGAGTCCGGTTGGGTCGCTAGGTTGGGGAGATGACTACCGGTGAAGTTGCGTTTCTCTCATCAGATAGATCGTCGGAGCGTCCTTTCCCAGCACCGGCTTGACGCGCGCCGCGGTGATGGTGCCAAGCCGCTTCCCCTGCTCGTCCAACAGGCAGTAGTCCTTGAGAGCTCGTGCCGCCTGGGCCCGTGCCCGCCGATTTATCCGCGGCACGGCGGCGCAGCTTCCCGACTGGAACGCATTTTCTAGTGCAAGGCCGGTTGCCGTCATCTCAACATTTCGTAGGTGTCCCGGTCCCTTTCAGTTTCAACTACCTCATCCTCTCCACAAGGCTACCGCCCCACGGACAGAACTGCTTCACCGTATCCACCCAGTAGTCGACATCAGCTTCGACCATGCTCGGCCGGCCGTCGCACACTTCGATGCTGATGTCCGCGACCTGCACCGTGTTGGGGAGGATGTGCCAGCTCCACGGCATGTTGAACCCGCCGTCGCCGCGCGCCAACGTGCCGATCACGATTCCCACGCCGTCCTCCTCTTGTATTCGGCGCTCAGCTTCTCTGGTGACCGCTTCATCCAGGATCGAGACAGTGAACGATTCACCGCTAACGTCGACGCGAAAAAGCGCGCCGTCATCTGGCGCCACAGGGTCGGTGCACGCACCGAGTGCGAGCACGAAACCCAATCCTAGCACGGACAAGAACTTCATCTGGCCTCCGTACGTCTCCTTATTCCCTCTCAATTTCAAATGCCTGGCCGTCGTTGCTACTTACTCGGACTCCTGCACCCGTGACATGG
>JADFPO010000020.1 GCA_022562295.1 Gemmatimonadota bacterium | reverse complement strand
CGCTCTTCGCCGAACCATTTGATCTCGATCGATGGCAGGTAACCGGTCAGGGTGTGCCCGTCGTGTCCGGAGTCAGGAGTGAAATATACGGCGTGAGCCAGTGGGACGTTTCTGAAACGGGAACACTCGTATATGCGACAGGCCCTGCCGTGGCCGAGGGGCAGTTGACCTGGGTGGGGCGCGGACAAGTCGAGAGACTTCCGTTCCAGGACACCCCGCACGGTACTTTCCAGCTCTCGCCCGACGAGAAGCGGATAGCGATTCTCGTGAAGGGGCAATCCGAAGACATCTGGATCTATGATATTGAAACGGGGCGCCGGGAGCGATTGACTTCCGGGGGCGTCCACGATGAGCCGATATGGTCACCGGACGGTGCACGAGTTGCGTTCACTAGGTATGAGGACGGGGATGTGTTCACTTACGTGATGGCTGTCGATGCCGGGACTGAAGCGCAACGGCTCTTTCCCGAGCTTCACGGTCAGGCAACCTCATGGTCCGGCGACGGACGGTTCGTAGCGGTCCGGAATTTCAGCAGAGGGATGCTCGTAGTCGATCTGGCCGAGTCACGAACCCATGAGGTTGCGCCGCTCCCCGCATGGGGTGGCGTGCTCTCGCCGGACGGTCGGCTCATCGCGTACACGTCCGGAGAGTCCGGTGAGAACCAAATTTTCGTCGAACCGTTTCCCCCCACGGATTTGCGTCGGCAGGTATCGAGCGAGGGAGGATCCGAGGAGCCGGTGTGGTCGCGAGATGGCACACGATTGTATTACCGCAGCGGGCAGCGGATCATGGTGGCGCCCATTACGATCCAGCCACAGCTGACCGTGGGTACACCGTCCGTGGCCTTCCGCGGGGATTTCGTAAACGTGTCGGGGCGCTCGTATGATGTCGCGTCCGACGGTCGCATGTTGATCATCGACGGTGGTACGGGCACGACCACCAGGTTGCACGTCGTGACTAATTTCTTCGAGGAGTTGAAGGCGAAGGTGGGGAATTGACACGGCCACGGATGGGTATGCGAACGCCACTGCTGCAACGGATCTTTTCGAGCACGGATGGGGTTCAGAAACTACGCCGGGTGCGATGCTCGTGAACGGATCCGTGCCCGCTGTAGGTCACGCGCGTTCAACAATTGTGATCCGTGGCCGTCAACAATCAGGCAAATAGCTCGTCTACCTCCGCGGCCTGGTGTGAAGTGCCCAGATGGGCGGTCACTGCGTATACCACGGTGGAGAAGAGAACGGCCGGAAATACCTCGTGGATGTTGGCGCCGAAGGGGAGGTATTTCCATCCCAACAGCGTTACGACCCCGACCACGAACGACGCGATGGCCGATGTCCCATTCCCGGGACGCCAGAATAGACCCAACACGATCACCGGGAAGAAGCAAGCCGCATACAGGCTTCCGGAAAAAACGGTCAGCGTCACGATGCTGCCCGGAGGCCGGAGCGCGATGAGCGCGGTAATGAGCGCCAGCAGCGCGACGAGCCAGCGCGTGAGCCGCATGAGGGCCGCCTCGGACTCGGCCGGTCGCACTAACCCCACGATGTCGCGGGCACAGGTCGACCCCGTCACCAACAACACGCTGTCAAGCGACGACATCGCGGCGGCTACCATGGCCACCAGGAGAAAGGCTGCCACACCGGGCCCGAACACCTCGCCGCCGCTCAGCATCGTGGGAATGATCAGATCGGTGTCGCTGACCGTGCCAGGCGGAAGGATGTTGTGGGCGTACAGCCCGATTGGCATCAGCAACGCGTACACGCCCAGGAACGCCAGCGTAGAGACCCAGATGCCGCTCCGGATTGCCTTGCGGTCGCGCAGCGCGTAGAACCGCGCGAGCTGTCGCGGCTCGACGATGAATTTCATCGTCCCCGCCACCATGACACCGAACAGTACCGGAAACGGCATGGCGGCGTCCCATGAGAAGAGCTTCGCCGTTTCCGGGCTCTGCTTCAGGGCAGCGAGCGAGCCGAGGCCGCTGGCGGCGTGCACCGTGCCGGTGAACAACAGTACGGCGGCAATCATCATGACGATGCCCTGCACCACGTCCGTCTTCACCACGGAAATGAATCCGCCTACCGCCGTGTAGATCATCACGATGACGAACACGATGAGGATGGCCACTTCGTACGGCACGTCCAGAAAGGCTTCGAGCAGGTTGCCGATGCCCTTGAATACGGCTGTCATGTAGAGGAAGCTCGCAAACACGACGATGATTGCCGCACCCACGCGGGCCGCGTTGCTTCCGAACCGAAACCCGATGAAGTCGGGTATCGTCACGGAATTGAGTAATTCCGTGGCGTCACGCAGACGCGGGGTGATCCACTTCCATGCGATGAACGAGAAGGTCACCGCGGTGACCGTGAGCAGCAGCCACGGCGCTCCGTAGGTGTAGGCTTGCCCTGAGAATCCGACGAAGCTGTTGGTCGAGGAATAAGTGGCGAAGAAGGATATGCCGAGTGCGATGCCACCCATCGAGCGTCCGCCGACGTAGTAGTCCGTCACTCCCTTCGTCTGGCGTTTGCCCGCCAGCGCGTGGTACACCATCAGACCCGTGTAGCCGGCGAGCATGAGCAGCACGAGCCAGTGATCGAGGATCCAGGTCATATGGTCAAATCACCCCCGCGGCACGCCAGGCAGCGACCTCTTCTTGCGTGTGTCCCAGTGCGCGGAAGACGGCTTCCGTGTGCTCGCCAAGCTTTGGTGGCCGACTCCGAATCTTGCCGGGCGAAGCCGAGAGCTTCACCGGAATCCCCAGGCCCATGAGCCCGTCGCCGCCGATATTCACGATCATGCCCCGATCCGCTTGCCGCTCGTTGTCGAGAACCTCCTTGAAGACACGAACGCGGCCACATGGCACGCCGGCGTCGCCTAGGCGCTCCTCCCAATAGGATACCGGATGTTTCTGAAAGGCAGGGCTGAGCTCGCTCTCGAGCTGCTCTCTATTGGCAACGCGATCCGCATTCGTCAAAAAGTCCGGGTGCTCGACCAGGTGCGCACGGTCGATGGCCTCGCAGAAGCGACGCCATTGCGTCTCGTTGCCCACCGCCACCACCACCGTGCCGTCGGCCGCTTCGAACGTCTCGTAGGGAGCGATGCTCGGGTGACGATTGCCCATCCGTTGGGGCCGCTCGCCGGCGGACAGGTATCGCTGAGCCTGGAACGTGAACATCGACAACATCGCATCGTGCAGCGCCACCTCGACTAGTTGGCCTCGATCTGTGCGCTGTCGTTCCAACAGCGCAAGCAAGATGCCCTGGACCACGTACATGCCCGCAATCTCGTCGGCGATCGAGATCCCGACCTTGGTGGGCCGGCCGTCGCTGAAACCCGTCAAGTCCATCAACCCCGACTCCGCCTGAATAGCTATGTCGAAGGCGGGTTTGGTAGCGCGTGGCCCCGATGCTCCGTACCCATTGATGACGGCGTACACGCACTTCGGAGCCCGCTGGGCCACCTCCTCGTAGCCGAATCCGAGGCTCTCCATCACGCCGACCCTGAAGTTCGAGACCAGCACGTCGGCAGACTCGACGAGTTCCCAAAGAAGCTCCTGGCCGGTCTCGGACTTGAGGTCGAGCGTGACGCTGCGCTTGTTGCGGTTGACGGATAAGAAGTACGTGCTGATGCCGTCCACGAATGGGGGGCCCCAGCCGCGGGCGTCGTCTCCGACCCCCGGGCGCTCGATCTTCAGTACCTCGGCACCCATGTCGCCGAGCATCATCGTGGCGAACGGGCCGGCGAGAATTCGTGTGAGGTCGACGACGCGAAGATCGGTTAGTGGCATGAAACGAATCCTGACCCGATCAAGTCTTGGGCTTCTCCTTCAAATACTGTCGCCACCACTCGCGCTGATAGTGGATCGAGTGCACGGTACGGCAGGGCGTCCAACCTCCGTGGTAAGAGTCGGGGTACCTGATGAACTTCGCCGGCACACGCTGCTTTGGCGCCGTTCGCCAGTGGGATAGGATACGTCCCAGGCGGAGGCCCGACCAGTGCCGTGGATACCATTTCATGCCGAGGAACGGACACGCTTTGCAGAAGGCTACCTTGGGTTCCTAGCCGTCCGTCTTCTCAACGCCTATCTTCGCTGGCCGTTACGGTCATATCCGCCTTACAAAGAGGAAGCCAAGCGATGTCATCAGCCGGCGACGACTCCAAGGTCGAGAGCGACGCATATCCGGTCTACCGTTCTCACTTTCTTCCCCGCACCCGACCGGGGTGGATTGCGGTGATCCTGTTCGTGGGGCTGTTTGCCCTCACGCAACCGCCGTTTGTGTATGTGTTGGCCAACCGCATCGAACCGCGGCTCTTCGGTCTTCCTTTCTTGTACACCTATCTCCTGGTGATCTATTTCGCCCTCATCGCGGTGCTGATCTGGGCTCAGCTTCGGGGTCTCTAGATGCAGCCCTGGGTGGTGGCTACGGGCCTCATCTTCATCTACCTGCTCATCACCATCGTGCTGGGGATCGTAGCAAACCGACGCCTCAGTGTCGATTTGGAGGATTTCTTACTGTACGGCCGGAAGGCCGGGTTCGTCGTATTGTATCTCACCGTGGTTGCGACGTACCACTCGGCTTTCGCGTTTCTCGGCTCCGGAGGGTTCTTCTACACGCATGGTATCGGATTCTGGGATGCCGGTGCATGGACCGTATTGGTGGGTGCTATCACGTACGTGCTCGGCACCCGCATTTGGGCGCTGGGCAAGCGGTTCAAGTACATCACGCCGGCGGACATGCTGGCCGACTTCTACGAGAGCGAAGCCGTGCGCGTCGTGGTGGCGATCGTGTCGGTGCTGTTCACGATCCTTTACATACAAGTTCAGGCCCAGGGCCTCGGCTACATCCTTTCGGTGGCATCGGGCGACCGCATCCCGTTCAAGGTGGGCACGCTCATTCTCATGGTGGTTGCCGCGGCGTACCTCATGGCCGGGGGCTTGAGAGCCGTCTACTGGACCGACGTGGTGCAGGCCGTGTGGATGTACGTTGCGATTTGGGCCGGGGCGCTGGTGCTCGCGTACAAACTGTTCGGCGGTCCGTTACAACTCTGGCGGCGTGTCGCCGCCGAACGGCCGGACTTGCTGAGCCTTCCCGGTCCACAGGGGTACTTCACGCCCGGCATGTGGTTTGGTCTGATGATCGTCCTGTCGTTCGGGATCGTGTTCCAACCACACATCATGATTCGTTACAACACGGCTGCGTCGGCCCGCACGATCAAATGGTTGGGGGCCACGACACCCCTGTTTCTCATGACGCTTTACATTCCCGCGGCGCTCGTCGGTTTGGGGGGCGCGATCGCGATGCCCAACATCGCGAATCCGGATCGCATCTTCCCGGAGCTGCTGTTCACGTACGCCCCGGCCTGGTTGACCGGCATCATTCTCGCCGGGGCGACCGCTGCGGCGATGTCGACGCTGGACTCGATTCTGCACGCCAACATGACCGTGCTGACCAGGGACGTGTACCAGCGCTATGTCGCACCCGATGCGAGCCAAGGCCACTACATTTTGGTCGGCCGCGCGATTGTCTTGGGCCTCCTTGTCGTCGGCTACATCCTGTCGGTGACCACGTTCCAGTTCCTCGTGACTGTCGTGGCACTCTCGGGTGCGGGCGCGTTGCAGTTGATGCCGGCGATTCTCGGAGTCTGCTTCCCGACCCGGCGACTGCTTACGAAAGCCGGAGTGTTGGCCGGCATCGGCACGGGACTCGTGACCCTGTACCTCACGATCGTCGTCGCACCTCACCCGCTTGGCCTGCACGGCGGAGTCTGGTCGGTGTCGGCGAACTTCATCGTCACCTTCATAGTCTCTCGCTTCACGCGGCCGCCGTCTCCGGAGACCGTGCGGCGTATCCACGGCGAGTTGGAGCGGTTTGTGTACGGAGAAGACGCAACCGTGGCCGTAGCCGGGCGAGTGTGATGACGCCTAAGGTCGTGGGTATCGACACGGGAGGGACGTTCACCGATTTCGTGCTGCTCGATGAGGGGGGGAAGCTGCGGGTACACAAGGTGCTCTCCACACCGGACAATCCGGCAAAGGCCGTGCTGGCCGGTCTGCGACATCTGCTCAACGGTGCTGCGGCCGATATCGTGCACGGGTCCACGGTCGCCACAAACGCGTTGTTGGAGCGCAAGGGAGCGAAGGCGGCGCTCGTCACCACCGCGGGGTTCGAAGACGTTCTGGAGATCGGCAGGCAGACCCGCGCCGCGATCTACGATCTGAACGTCGAGAAACCGCCGCCGCTCATACCGCGCGAGCGCAGGATCGGTGTGGCGGAGCGCGTCGGACCGCAGGGTGAGGTGCTGCGGGAGCTGAGTGACGAAAGTATACGGACCACGGTGGATGCGCTTCGCGCACTGGGGGTGGACTCGGTGGCGATCTGTCTACTTCACTCGTATGCCAATCCCAAACATGAGGACGCGCTGCTCGGCGCCATCGAGAGCGAACTCGACGCCTTCGTCACGTCCTCATACCAAGTTCTGCCGGAATTCCGCGAGTACGAACGCTCGAGCACGACCGTGGTGAATGCGTACGTGGGTCCGGTCATGGCTAGGTACCTCTCGCAATTGGGAGATGAGGTGACATCCGGCCGGGTGCGGATCATGCAGTCGAATGGCGGCATCATGTCGTTGGAGGCGGCGCAGCGCCTGGCCGTACAGACGATTCTCTCGGGGCCCGCGGGTGGTGCGGTGGGTGGCTTCGCGCTGGGTCAGCGTGCCGGGTTCGACAACGTCATCACGTTCGACATGGGGGGCACGAGCACCGACGTCTGTCTGTGTGCGGGAGAGTTGAGCCGCACGAGCGAAACAGTGATAGGCGACGTGCCGATTCGAGTGCCCGTCATCGACATTCACACGGTGGGGGCAGGAGGAGGGTCGATCGCCTACCGCGATCCGGGTGGATCACTCCGCGTCGGTCCGCGCAGCGCCGGCGCGGCCCCGGGCCCGATTTGCTACGGGCAGGGCGGCACCGAGCTGACCGTCACCGACGCCAACCTGTTCTTGGGCCGGCTGTCGCCCGAGCACTTCCTGGGCGGCGAGCGACAATTGGAGGTCAAGCCAATCAGCGACGCGATTGCCTCGTTCGCGGCGCAGATGAACCTGTCGATGACGGACGCGGCCGAAGGCATTGTTCGTGTGGCGAATGCGACGATGGAGCGGGCCATGCGCGTCATCTCGCTGGAACGCGGACACGATCCGCGAGACTTCACGTTGGTGTGTTTTGGTGGTGCGGGAGCCATGCACGCCGCCGACCTGGCTCGCAATCTCGGCATCACGCGCATAATGGTGCCACGGGCGGCCGGTCTGTTGTCGGCGCTGGGGATGCTCCTGGCGGATGTCGTGCGAGATTACTCCCGCACATTGCTGGTGCGCGCGGCGGACCTCGATGATGAGCGGTTGGATCGCGCCTTTGGCGAGCTGGAAACGCGGGCGAACACCGAGTACGAGAATGAGGGAATCGCCGCAGGGCAACTCTTGCTGGAACGCTCGCTCGACGTGCGTTACGTGGGACAGGGCCACGAGCTTTCTGTGCCGATGAGCGCTGATTTCGAGACCTCGTTCCACGACATTCACCACCGCCGTTTCGGCTACGCCGATCCGAAACGCCCGACCGAAGTCGTCAACGTCCGCGTGCGAGCGGTGGCCCGCACCGACCAACCCCCGATGCCTGAGCACGAATTGCAAGCTGCCGACGCATCGGCCGCCACGTTGGGTGAATGTGCGATCGTGTTCGACGGCGACGAGAGAGAGTCGCTGCTCATCGACCGATCGAAGCTGCAACCGGGTAACGCATTCTCCGGCCCGGCTTTGGTCGTGGAGTACAGCACGACGACCGTCGTCCCGCCGGATTTTCACTGTCGGGTGGATGCCGGTGAGAACCTTATTCTGGAGAGGCTTTCTTGACCGATAGCCACGGAAGACTAGGTGTCAGGTGCCAGGTGTCGGGGTTCTGAAGCGCTCTAGCGTGCCTGCCCGCCTGCCCGCCTGCCCGCCGTCAGGCTCACACCCATGACCTCAGCGGCTCCTACCTGGGACCCCGTCACGCTCGAGATCTTCCGCAACCTGTTCTATTCGGTGGCGGAGGAGATGGGGGTGACCCTGTGCCATACGTCGTTCTCCCCCAACATCAAGGAGCGACGCGATTACTCCTGCGCGCTGTTCGATGGCTCCGCGCGCATGGTCGCTCAGGGCGAACACATGCCGGTTCACCTCGGCTCGATGCCACTTTCGGTCGAGGCCGCCATCGAGCACGTCCAAATGCAACCGGGTGATGTAGTGGCAGTGAACGATCCGTTCTGTGGCGGCACCCATCTACCCGACATCACGCTCGTACAGCCCGTCTATCTCGGCGACCAGTCCGAGCCTGTGTTCTACGTGGCGAACCGGGCGCACCACTCCGACGTCGGGGGGATGACGCCGGGGTCGATGCCGTTGTCACGATCGATCTATCAGGAAGGGATCCGCATCCCGCCGGTCAAGCTCGTTCGGGGTGGCGAGGTGGTGGACGACGTAATGGCGCTGATCCTGGCCAACGTACGCACGCCCACCGAGCGCGAGGGCGATCTCACCGCCCAGATCGCGTCGAACCGTACAGGAGAGCGGCGCTTGTTGGCCATGGTGGAGAAATACGGTGTTGAGACGGTCACGGCGTACATGGGCCATCTGCAATCCTACGCCGAGCGCATGACGCGGGAGGCGATCCGCCTGATTCCCGACGGGACTTATCGCTTCGAGGACTGCATGGACGACGACGGACAGGGCAACGGCCCGCTGCCTATCGTCGTCACGTTGGTCGTTGACGGAGACGCCGCGTGTATCGATTTCACCGGTACCAGCGAGCAAGTGCCCGGGAGTATAAACGCCGTCTATGCCATCACCTTGTCGGCCGTCATGTATTGCTTCAGGGTCATCGTGCCGTTTCCGATTCCGTCGAACCACGGCACGATTCGCCCGCTGCAGATCGTCGCGCCTGAGGGAACTTTGGTGAACGCTTTGCCGCCGGCGGCGGTGGCAGGAGGCAACGTCGAAACGTCCCAACGCATCGTCGACGTGGTGCTCGGCGCCCTCGCGCAAGCCATGCCGGGCAAGATTCCCGCCGCGAGCTACGGGACCATGAGCAACCTCACCGCTGGGGGCACCGACCACCGGACGGGTGAAGATTTTGCGTACTACGAAACCATTGCCGGCGGAATGGGAGCGCGGCCTACGGCCGATGGATTGGACGCGACCCACTGCCACATGACCAACAGCCTCAACACACCCATCGAGGCCCTGGAGCACAGCTATCCCTTCCGGGTTCGGCGGTACGCGGTGAGCCGAGGGACCGGTGGGGCCGGTCGGTTCCGCGGTGGCGACGGAATCGATCGCGACATTGAGCTGCTGTGCCCTGCCCAAATCACGATCTTGAGTGACCGGCGTACGCACGGACCGTATGGGCTGGAGGGTGGTGAGGCCGGCAAGCCCGGTCGCAACCTCCTCACCAAACCGGACGGTTCGGAGCGGGAGCTGCCTGGCAAGGCCAGCGTTTGGGTCGAGGCAGGTACGGTCATTAGCATCCGCACGCCGGGTGGGGGCGGTTACGGCAGTCCCGTCGAGAGCGCTTAGCGGTTTCCGAACTCCACGGGCTCCAAAGTTCTCAGGTACGCCCACAAGGCGCTCTTCTCGATATCGTTCATGGCGCTGGTCATGGCGATTGGCATGAACGGATCCATCTCGCTTCCATCCGGACGAGCCCCGGTGTTCAGGAGCGTGACGAAATCCGCCTCCGTCCACCCGGCGAGTCCCGTTTCGTGAGGGGTCAGGTTGGAGGGAATCGGAAACGTCGCAGGTGCCCCTGGAATCTTGCCACCGCACTGTGCTTGCCAGTGACGGGAACTGCACCTGGCCTGGCCCCTTGAAGAGCCCCATTTTTACCGACCCATAGTCCACAGGAGACTGGTGATGGATCACGCAGGTATGCGGATCGTAGCTCGCGGTGTCACCGCCGCGGCAATCATGATCATGGGGTCGGCTCCCATGTACGCCCAACGCAACGACGAGATCGAATCTGCTTTTCGCTGGCGGAACATCGGGCCTGCCACGATGATGGGCCGTATATCCGCCATTGACGCGCTGAACGACGATTACCGGACCGTCTTGATCGGTTCCGCATCGGGCGGTGTGTTCAAGTCCACCAACGGCGGCATCACCTTCACGCCGATCTTCGACCGATACGGCAGTCAGTCGATCGGCGACGTCGAGTTCTTCCAAGGCGATCCAAATATCATCTGGGTGGGGACGGGTGAGGCGACGAACCGAAACAGCGTGGGTTGGGGGGACGGCGTCTACAAGTCAGTCGACGGTGGGAAGACCTTTACCAACATGGGACTCGGCGACACCCACCAGATCGCCGAAATCCTCACGCACCCTACCGACCCCGACATCGTTTACGTTGCCGCGCTTGGGCACCTGTGGGGTTACTCGGGAAGCCGCGGATTGTTCAAGACGACGGATGGCGGCCTCACGTGGGAAAAACTCACCAACGGCCTTCCTGACGACGGGCGAACCGGCGCCACCGTCATCACGGCACATCCGGACAATCCGGACGTCCTCTTCGTCGGCATGTACGAACGCATCCGCAAGCCCTACACGATGTTGAGTGGCGGCCCGAACGGCGGGCTGTTCAAGTCGACGGATGCGGGGAACAGCTGGCGCAAGCTCACGGACGGGTTGCCAACGGGCGAAACCGGTCAGATCGACGTGGACTTCTACCGCAAGGACCCTAGCCTCGTGTGGGCGTACATCGAGGCATCTGATGAGCTGCCCGACGACCTCAACGTTCCCGGGCCCGGGGCCTATCGGTCGACCGACGGCGGCGAGACGTGGACCTACATGTTGCGGCATAACTCACGGCCATACTACCACGGTCGCATTCGTGTGAATCCGGCGGACGATCAGTTGGTCTACATCGTGGCGCGGGACTTTTTTCACTCGACAGATGGTGGCAAGAGCTTTCAACGGGGACGCCCCTGGCGGGGTGGCGGCGACGACCACGACATGTGGATCGACCCGAACAACAAGAACATCTTCTACAACGCTACCGATCAGGGTGCATATCTATCCGTCGATGGTGGGGCGTCAACGCTGTCGTTCAACAACATGGCCATCGGTCAGTATTACGCCATCGGCGTCGACATGCGGGATCCCTACTGGGTGTACGGCGGACTCCAGGACAACGGCGGCTGGGCGATACCGAGCAACAGCAGGGACCGTCAAGGCGTTCTCAACGACCATGTCACCGTGACGAATGGCGGAGACGGCTTTCACATGCAGATCGACCCCACTGATTGGCGCACGCTGTATACCACGGCGCACGTGGGGTACTTCGGCCGGCAGAACATGGAGACCCGGGAACACGTGTTCATCACGCCTACGCCACATACGACGTCCAACTTCGACGAGTATTACGATCCCAACTTCGACGAAATCCAGACGAACTATTCCATCAATCCCCAGGAGCGGTGGTTGTGGGGCGACATTCCGAACCGTGCGATCAATGGTACCATACTTCCGCCGCAATTCCGCTGGAACTGGAACGCACCCTTGGTCATGTCGCCGACGAATCCGCGAACGATCTACGTAGGTTCCAGCTATCTCTTCAAGTCGATCGATCGGGGAGATACGTGGCGCATCATCAGTCCGGATCTCACGACCAACAATCCAGAAACCCGCAACACGACGAACAGCGGCGGGCTCACCAAGGACGCGACCGGCGCCGAGAACACCGGCACGATTTACACCGTTGACGAATCACCGGTGAACAGTGGGGTGGTGTGGGTCGGCACGGATGACGGCAACGTGCAGGTGACGCGGGACGGTGGGGCCAATTGGACCAACGTGCGCGGGAACATCCCCGGTATTCCCGAGGAGATCTGGGTAAGCAGGGTGGAGGCGTCGCACTTCCACGAGGGGACGGCGTACGTCACGCTCGACGGCCACTGGGTCGATGACTACACGCCGTACGTTTTCAAGACGACCGACTTCGGCGCATCGTGGGAGGATATCTCGGGCAACATCCCGCGAGCAAACCCCGGGAACACGATCCATACGATCGTCGAGGACTTTGAGAACGAGAATCTGTTGTTCGTCGGTACCGAGTTTGGAGTGTTCGTCACCATCGACGGAGGCAAGAGCTGGAGCCGCTTCCGGGAGAACCTTCCGCCGGTGGCCGTTCACGACTTGGTGATTCACCCTCGGGACGCCGATCTGGTTGCCGGAACGCACGGCCGTAGCATCTGGATCGCCGACGACATCACGCCTTTGCAGCAGCTCACGGAAGAGGTGTTGCAATCGGAGGTCTATCTGTTCGAGAACCGTATTGCGACCAAGTGGTCGAACATCACCAAGGGCCGTATTCAGAATTACTTCAAGTTCCGTGGCGACAATCCCCCTCCCGGTGCGTCGATCAACTTTTATCTGCGCACCGCGCCGACGGATTCGGTGCGCGTCGTTGTGGAGGATCCGTTCAGTGAACGTCGCCGGACGATTACCGTTGCCGGTAACGCGGGCATCAATCGCGCGCGCTGGGACCTTCGCTTCTTCCCCAACGAGGAACAGATGCAGGCGCACCGCGCGCTCCTCAGGGGAATTCTGGACACGACGGCCACGTTGGTGAGGGAGGCCCGCGGCGCGGATGTGCTCGACCAAATGCGCAAAGATCTTCTCGCGACGCAGCGGTACCCGAACCGGTACGATGATGCGGATTATCCCGAGACCGATGACGCGCGCACGCTGCTGCTCGACCACCTGCGCCACATCGGGGTGCGGCTCGACCGAGCCGCCACATACCGCGATCTATTCCAGGTTCGCGAGCAGCTTCTCGCGTACAGCCACGTGATGGGTGACCGAGCCTTCTTCGGCTTCTACGGGGAGGAACTCACGGCCACCACAGCAGCGGCGGCCCGCTACACGGTGACGGTGACGGTAGACGGCACGAGCTACGTTGGTAAGGTCACCGTACGGGACGATCCGCTGAAACGGAACTGACCGTCGTCGGGTCGGGGGGCGGTGACGTTACAACGAGAGTATACGGGCGGCGTTGCCACCCAAGATGCCGGCCTTCGCCTCAGCGGAGAGGTCGAGCTGGTCGATGCTTTGGAGCATCCGTTCCAGGCTACCGATTTGGTGGGGATAATCGCTACCGGCGAGAATGTGATCGGCCCCGGCGAAATCGATCGCGAATTCGAGCGCGTTCACGTCGAAGTTCACCGTATCGTAGTAGAAATTCTTGAGGTACTCGCTGGGTGGCTTGGGGATTTCTGCGCGGCAGTCGGCGTAGGCGGCATATCCGCGGTCCAGTCGCTCGGCGAGGTAGGGAATGGCTCCCCCCAAGTGTCCCAACACCCACCGGATGCCTGGATATCGTTCGACCACGCCGCTGAACACCAAGTGGGCGGCTGCCAGGGTCGTGTCGAAGAGAAATCCTACGAGTGGCATGAGCCAATAATCGGTCATTGCCTCCACGCCGACCGGATACGTGGGATGGATGTACATCACGGCGTTTGCGTTGCTCGCCTTCTCATACAGAGGCCAGAACCGCTCGTCGGCTAAGGCGACACCGTTGGCATTGCTGAAGAGCATGCATCCCTTGAAGCCGAGTTCTGTCACCCGCTCGAACTCGGTGAGTGACGCCGCCGCATCGTTCAGCGGCAAGGTGGCGAGGGCCGTAAAGCGGTCGGAGCGCTCCGAAGCGATCTCGAGCAGTGCATCGTTGACCTTGCTGGCCAACTGAGCCGACCGCTCCGGGGTCTCGATCAATGTTCCGGGCGCGGTAAAAGTCAGAACCTGCTTGTCGACGCCTGCTTCATCCAGCACGCGTTGCCGGAATTCGATATCGCGGTGCCCAGGCACAATGAAATTCTTGTCGCCCGGCGAGTGCAGCACTGGGTTTCCATCATCGTCCGTGGTGACCCTGTAGTTGCTGGGTCCGCGCCGCAGCTCTTCGATGTACTCTGGTGGATAGTAGTGGTTGTGAAAATCGATAATCGTCATCGCTGCTTCCCCGTTTCCTTTCGCCCCCACAGATAGTATACCGGCAGCCCAACCAACACGAGAAAGAGGCCGGAAGCGCGCCGGCCGGGGTCCACCGCGACTTCGTTGGCAACAATCGCAAACGACGACACGATGAAGATCACCGGCGTGATCGGATAGCCCCACATCCCGTACCCCCTCGACAGGCCGCGTCTGCGGCGCAGCACGATCAAGCCAATCGTCATCAACCCGAAAAACAGCCACTCGGTGTAGATGACCCTGGTGAATATGTCGCGGAACGTTCCCGTCGCGACCAACACGGACGCCCATACCGCCTGAAGCACGATGGCCCGGTGCGGCGTTCGGTACCGAGGGTGAATGTCGCCGAACCAGCGGAACAGTAGACCGTCCTGAGCCATAGAGTAGTAGACGCGCGGCCCGGAGAGAATGATGCCGGTGAGCGCTCCGAAGGTGGAGAACATGACGATGCCCGACATGACCGCTCCTCCTCCGAATCCGATCACGGCATCCGCCGCATCGGCTGCCACCCGCGAAGAAGATGCGACGACGTCGATTGGAAGGACATACATATAGACCGTGTTCATCGCGATGTAGCTGACGGTCACGATCGCCGCTCCGATGACGAGGGCTCGTGGTATCGTCTTGCGTGGTTCGACGGTCTCCTCCGAGTTGTACGTCACCATGTGCCATCCACCGAAGGCAAACAGTCCGGCGGCGATGGCCGACAAAAAGCCGCCGATCGTGACCGCTTCGCCGGACGTTGACGCCACGAAGTGGTTTGGCAGTCGTGATCCCAGCGTGAAGCCAAGCAGAATAATGAGGCCAACGGCCACGAGCTTTCCCACAGTGAATAGCGTCTGGAGAGTGCTCCCCTGTTTGACGCCGAGATAGTTGACGGCGGAGAGCACGAGAATTACGCCCACGGCGACGATGGTGGCTCCGTGGTCGCCGAGTGGGACGAAGTACGCGGTGTACCGTGCGAAGATAACTGCGACGGCGGCGATGATGCCGGAGTGCATGATCCAGAACATCGCCCAACCCCACAAGAAACCGACCGGCGGTCCAAACGCCTCGCGCAAGTAGAGATAGACCCCGCCGGTCCGCTCGAAGGTCGACGCGAGTTCCGCGCACACCAGGGCTCCTATCAGGGTGAGCGTACCCGAAATGAGCCACACGAGCAGTGCGCCCGGGATCGACGGTACTTGGCCGGTAACTTCCGATGGCTGCACGAAGATCGACGCCCCGATGATGGTGCCGACCACCATGGCAGTCGCGTGGGGCAAACGCATCGCGCGCCGCAAGCCGGTCGTGGTAGCGCCCGTCATGGGTATGCGATTGAGAGAGGGAATTGTTGCGGTTTTTGCATGGGGTCGTGATGATCAGTCTCGTTGGTCCGTCGGGCGCGGTGCCGGAGCGACAAGGATATCTGCATTGACGGACCCGGGCCAGGTTTCGGGTCGCGCTGTCCCGGGCCTCTCCCCATGTCGAGCGTCGTTTGTGTAGCTTTCGATGCTGTCTTGGGGCATCGGCACAAGGCGTTTTTTCGCGGATGACCCGGTGAGATCCGACTACGTTTCCCGAGGTGAGCCTGTGATCGATTCTCCGTACGTTCGTGGAAGCGGATGAGGAGAACGGCGATTCTGGCAACGGTGTTCGCAGCGGCGATCGGCGCTGCCGCCGCCACGTTTCTCATTCTCAAGCCGTGGCAGCCTCCCGCCCCGGCCGTGGTGTATCTGAAGGAGAACATCAGGTATGGAGAGATCCAGCTGGTGCTGGATCGAGTCGTCGCTCGGTGGGACTCGAGCGGAAATGCTCTCGCCTTCGTCGACGGCATATCGGCGGTCGAAGCGAGCGGCCATGACGATGGACGGGCCACGCTGACGCTACGGTTTTCGCGATTCGCTCGCGCGCGGTTCCGCGACAGTCTGGTTCAGGCATTGGAGAGTTCACCGCTGATCGAGCGAATCGTGTCCGAAACACCGCCCGAGCACCAATGATCCTCAGCACATCGTGGACGTGTGACTGATACGAACGGTGTGTCCACGGGGCGCCTGAAGGTTGCCCTGGTTTGCGACTGGTTTCTGCCGCGGTTCGGTGGGCTGGAGATGCAACTGCGTGATTTGGCGGTCCACCTCGCGGCGCTGGGGCACGAAGTTCATGTCGTGACCCCGATTCCCGGGCCTGAGGAAGTGGACGGAATACGCGTTCACCGGCTCGACGTCGCACTGTTTCCAAAGTATGGATTCGCCTGCACTCCTCGGGCACTCCGCGAGATCCGCGCGGTGTTGCGGCGGGAGTCCTTCGACGTCGTTCAGTGCCACGTAAGCTACGTGTCGCCGATCGCGTTTTTAGGGGCATACGTCAGTCAACAGATGGCGCTGCCGACAGTCGTGACCTTCCATTCGTTCGTTGGCCACTTCCGCAAGGTCCTCGTGGCGTTGGACGTCATGTTTGGCTGGTCGAAGTGGCCGGTCGTGTTTACAGCAGTGAGTGCGGTCGTCGCGGCGCAATTCCGCTCGCGCATTCAACACCAGCCGATCCACCTGCTGCCCAACGGCGTCAACTCGGCGGATTGGCGGGTCGAGGCGTCCGATCGGTCGCCCGACAGCGTGCACGTGGTATCGGTCATGAGACTGAAGGTCCGGAAGCGGCCTCGGGCGTTGCTCAAGATCATTCGCGGAGTCCGACAGCGGCTGCCCCAAAATCTGAACCTCCAGGTCACCTTGGTGGGTGACGGCCCCCTGAGACCGGCGCTCGAGCGACTCATCTCACGTTATTCGCTCGGCGACACGGTAAACCTTGTGGGTCACCAATCGCGTGACGCGATCCGCAAACTCTTGGCGCAAGCCGACGTGTTTGTGCTGCCGACGGTCTTGGAATCGTTTGGCATTGCTGCTCTCGAGGCACGGCTCGCCGGCGTTCCCGTCGTGGCCCGCGTCCAGTCGGGCATCAGCGAGTTCATCACGCACGGGCGGGAGGGTCTGTTGGCGGACTCGGATGGTCAGATGACGGAACTGCTCGCCGAGCTGATCCTCGATCCCGGTCGGCGGGCTTCGATTGCGGCACACAACCGTGCGACGCCTGGCCCGGCCACGGACTGGCAGCAGGTGGTAGAGCGACACCTCGAGCTGTATCGGGACGCCATCGAGATGGTGAGGGGAGTTGCTCGGAACGAGCCGCCCTCGCCCGATGAGAGGCCGGGCCCGGTCGCCGTTCAGGCCTCGTCGGGTACCCGTGTCCCCGTGAACGAGTGATCTGGCCCGGGGCGCCTAACATTCCGAAACAGAATCAAAAGGTATCCGGTCCCGACCAGCGGAATCAGGTAACACAAGTGTTGTAGCACAGCCAACCCGAGCGCCTGCTCGGGTGTGGCGCCGAGGTATCGATACACGGAGAATACGGTCGCCTCATAAACACCGAAGTTGGCTGGGGCAACCGCGACCATCGTTGCCAATCCAACCGACGCGAGAATCAGAAGGCCGCTCCACATCGGCAAGTCCAATCCAAAACTCCGCTGTATGAGGAGGATCGCGGTGACCTCGGCTCCCTTCATCGCCAGTGCGAGAAGCAAGGCGGTGCTGAGGACCTTGGGGCTTCGCAGCGCTTCGAGATGGTGCGCCCACTTGGCGACGTAATGGCGGAGGGTGTCAAAGCGCCACGAACGCTTGTGCTCCGCGCGCGCTTCGAACTCCCGATGGCGATGCGAAAACCAGAACAGGACGATGGATAGCACGCCCACGCCGGCCACCAGTCCGATGATTCCCTGTCGCAGCCAGTCCGGTAACGGGATAAACACGGCCACCAACAGGAGAATCGAAAGTTTCGCGAACCCTTCCGCCAACTGATCGAGGGCCAGCACAGACAACGCCACGGTGTGTCCGACCTTGCCGCGACGGGCCAGCAGGAGGACACCAGAGGCATGCCCGGCCATGTAAGGTACCGTGTTCAGCACCATCGCCATGAGCGCGATGACCTCGAAGAGGTTGGAATACGGGACGTGGGTCTGCCTGGGTAGGAACACGCTCCACTGGACCGACCATAGCGCCAGAATCGTGAAGTTGAACAGCATCGCCAGGGCGATCCATCCGAACGAAATGTTCCGGAGTTCCTGCCCCACGAGATTCCAATCCATGTCCTTCACGAGGACATAGAGCAGCACGGTCGCGACGGCGAGCGCGGCCAGCCAAATCCATGCTGGGCGTCGCGACGTGAGAGCACTCATGCAGCCAGCTCCCGAATGGGGAGAAACACCGCATTCCGGCCTCTGAGAAACTGCAGCACCGAGCGCAGCCGGTCGAGCGCGACCCGACCGGTGTTGAACCGGCAATCCCACCGCAGCCGCTCCCGGCGCAGATCGACAAATTCCCACGGGTGGACCAACAGCACGATCGGACTGGACAGTGCGCTCATCCAGGGTTCGCGTACCCATCGAGGCAGCCGCAAGACCGACGATGTCATCGAGGCCGGCACTCGTTTGAGTGTCGTCGGATCAGCTGATCGGTAATAGGAAAGTTTGTACTTCGCCTGCGAGGAATCCAACAGGAAGGCCTGATCTTCGAGCAAACCCAGGAAGCGATTGGGAAATGCCAAATATGGCGCGCGAAAGGACGTCACGGACGCGAACTTGCGCAGCGCATCCGAGGCACTACGGATTTCATCTTCTGCCGCGTGCTCATCCATCGTCATGAATGATCGATGAGTTTGACCGTGACACCCCAACTCGTGGCCCGCGAGGACGATCTTCTCTATGGCGGGAGGGTATTTGATCGCGACGTCACCGGTGGTGAAGAAGGTGGCCGAAACGTCCTCTTGTTGTAACAGTTGCAGTAGCAGATCCAATCCCTCTTCAATGCCGCGAAAGCTGCTCATGAACGGCGGGCAGTCCTGTTCGGTATCGACGGTGAGGCACACGCGAGTCGGCGAATGTGAGATCAACGGCTGCCGTCCGTTCTGCTGCGGGCGCTGTTGGGCATGGCTTCGAAGATAACCCTCAGAAGCTCACTTCGAGCCGTAGTTCGCCGATGAGGTTGTTCCGATTCCTTCCGAGCTGGAAAGCGAACGTGTTGGCACGCTCGTATCCGACGGAGGTCTTGAGCAGAAATGGCCGTCCGTCCAACCAGTGTGACCAAGACATCACGCCGCGGTAACGTCTCTCCTGCGGATTGGATCGCTCTTTGATGGATTGCAGTGGAATCGATCTGGCGGGGTCCTCGATGATGACGCGGTAATCGTCCGCGCTCCGGGCCTCGTAGGCGGCTTCCACGGTAATCAAGTCCCGAGCGCCGATGTCCCAGTTTGCCTCCAGATAGCCGGCACGCCCCGCCGACTCGAGTTCGTCGCCGATCAAGATACGGTCCAGGGTGTGTCCCGATCGAAAGTCCTTGTGGCGGTACAGCCGTATGCCGACAAAGTGATATTCTAACGTTAGGTCCAGTTTGCCCGAGTCCAGCAGTCTGGGGAGGTAGGTGCCGACGACGTATCCTGCATCTTGGGTGAACATCCCCTTCAAGTTTGCCTGGCGGATATCGTCGAACACCGCCTCGGCAAATAGTTCGAGGCCGCGCGCTTCCGGAATGCGAAGCCGAAAGTCGAATCCCGCTCTCTTGTCGGAGAACTGAAAGTCACTGGATGTGAGGAACACGAGGTCGATGAACAGCAGCGGATCAGCAATGCGCTCGAGCAGGGAGGCCGGCGGTGCTCCTGTGCCCCCTGCTTCCGTCGTGACCGCAAACCCCAATTCGAGTTGGCGGTGTGGACGGATACTCACCTTGTAACCGACCATGTACGAGTTGGGCAAGAACCGTTGCGACCCCAAGTGCGCCACAAACAGCGAGAATTTGGTGGGGCCGAGCAGCCTGAATAACCACGGAAGCGTGAGCGGACGGCCATTGGAGATCTTGATCATGTCCATGCCGCGAGCGTTGTTCGAGATGAGCAATCCAGCGTCGCGTCCCTGTCCCCAGGCCAAGTTGTCTCTGCCGAGCTGAACCTCGATGTTTCCGAGCGCAACGCTCGCATACAGATTTTGCAGCGTCACTTCGTTGATGTTGCGTTGAGGGGCGAAAGCCTTTGAGATCTGGAACCGAGGCCTCGCGAACAGCGCGATGTGACGCGATACCTGAGTCCAGTGGACCGTTTCGACGGACGCGGTTCCGCCATCGACGACGTTCCGTCCCTGGCGGTGGTGAAGCAGGGGATTCACCACGGCGTCAATGAAACCGAGGTTCGCGTTGATCGCGTCTCGTGGCGGGCTGTTCGCGGCGATCAAACTAATGTCGATGCCGGCGAGGGGATGATGTGCGGGGTTCGGATTTGTCCCCGGGGATGCGGCCAACAGGTTCAACTCATCGCGAAAGCCTTTTTCGACCCTGGCGAGCACCGACTCGACATGGCGGAGTCGCGCCGCGATGCGAAGCCTGGCATCGGGTGAGAGTTCGCCTTCTCTCGGTTGGGTGCTAGTGCGGGCGACGTTCCGTCTTGCCTGCAAGAGAATGCGGGCGATCGCCATTCGAGAGTACGGTTTCTGCCCGACGATCAGCGTGTCCACGAGATCGTGGCCGATCAGCAGCTGAATGTCTCGGTACACGCGATCCGTCGTCGGCACCGTGATCGACGCTTGTGCGAATGCCTGGGATGGAAACAGCACACAGGCGCCCCCGAGCCCTGCTGCGACGCACGCGACCGACCCCAGGCGGCGCAGCGCCGGCGGCGCGTTTCTGTGGTTCATGTACGGGGGGATGACGAGCGTAAGAGCCTGGAGGTCACAAATGTCAGGCCGTTCTTGCAGATCTTGTGGACCGCATACCGAAGGTGCCAAGGTGCGATCCTTGGAGGAAGAGCGGGAGCTTTCCGGTCGGCTGCGCCAGCGAGTGCCAGAGGTAACTCGGATTTATCTGCATCAAGGGTTCGATAGCGTGAAGAGTGGTGTCGGATAACCGGGACGTAGGCCAAGGTTGTGATGCCACCGCCAGCGCCGAGTGTTGCGTTCAGGCCCGGGTGTCGGCCGCTGGGACACGCTGGGTTGGGTGACGCCCTATGTGAAACATTGACCAATCGGCCCGATTAGGGAAGATTTCGGGTTCGTTTGGCCGGGCTATGATATTGTCCGCTCGGAATTTACGTCGTGGAGCGTTTGCCGTGCCGCGGCTCTCCTTCCAGTACATCCGGCGATCCTACTCGACGAGGGGCATTTGACTAGACTTGTGGGCACGCCGCGCCCGGGTGCTTGGGCCTCCGGCAATGCAGTCCGAACGGATCGCAATCAGCATGAGAGGGGAACGGAGTGGTGTTTATGAAGCTGTGTGAAGGCAGCGCGGGAATTCTTCGATGACGGATTGGCTGCCACCGGAGCAACGAGTGGTCATCACGGGACTCGGCGGCGTGACGCCTAACGGGCTCGATATGGCCACCACGTGGAACAACGTCCGCGAAGGCAAGTCGGGTATCGGTCCGATCACCCTGTTCGATACGTCCAATTACGAAGTCAAAATCGCCGGCGAAGTACACGATTGGGATCCGCTCACCTACATGAGCAGGAAGGAAGCCCGGCGGGCCGACCGTTTTGCTCAGTTCGCAATGGTGGCGGCAGACGAAGCGGTCGAGCATGCAGGGTTGGACATAGCCAGGATCAGCTGCGACGTCGGCATTTTCATCGGAGCCGGAGCTGGTGGTATCGAAACCTATCAAGGCGTGCAATCCATCCTCGACAGCCACGGACCGGGCCGCGTCAACCCGATGCTGATTCCGATGATCGTGCCGGACTCGGCCGGTGTGCAGGTCGGAATCCGGTTGGGCGCTCGCGGACCCAACTTCTGCTCGTCATCGGCGTGTTCAACTAGCTTGGATACGGTGGGGCTCGCTCTGGAAACCATTCGCCGCGGCGACGCGCTGGTGATGATTGCGGGTGGCGCTGAGGCGGCTGTCAATACCCTTGGTATCGCGGGATTCGACCAACTCAGGGCCCTCTCAAGGAGCAACCATGATCCCAAAGGGGCGTCGCGGCCTTTCGATCGGGCCAGGAATGGCTTCGTGCTGAGCGAGGGCGGGGTCATTATGGTGCTGGAGAGTTTGTCGCACGCGATGACGCGCGGCGCCACGCCGATCGCTGAGATACGGTCGTTTGCGGCCACGTCGGATGCGAGACATCTCACCGCGCCCGATAGGGAGGGTAGGGGAGGAGCCCGCTGCATGACCCGTGCGCTCATCAAAGCATGTCTCACCCCCGATCGGGTCGATTTCCTCAACGCACACGCCACCGGCACACCCCTGGGCGATCCCATCGAGGTCTGCTCCATCAAGACCGTGTTTGGAGATCACACGAAGACCATGAAGGTGACCAGCACCAAGAGCATAACGGGACACTTGCTTGGCGGGGCCGGTGCGCTGGCGATCGCCGTCACGGCTCTGGCTCTGCGCGAGGGATGCCTACCCCCGACCATCAACCTCACGGATCCCGATCCCGAGTGCGACCTCTTGCATGTGGCGAACACCGCCCAATCCGTCGATGCGCAAGTGGCGCTGGTGCCTAGTTACGGATTTGGAGGACACAACAGCTGTGTGGTCGTGACCAAGTGGAATGAGTAACCTCGAAGGACACCGGTTGAATCCGAGCGGTGGGCGGACCGTGGTCGGAAGGAGTTGCGGTGTCGCGAGGTCCGGGAAGGGCATGTACGCGCGTGGCTCGCGTGTGTGGCCGGTAGTCGCGCTCCTTGTGGCGAGTGCGCCCAACGGGCTCGGTGCGCAGTCGCCGCGCTGGCGTGGGTGGGATTCTCCCGAGGCCCGTATTGCGGTGGGCGACGGGTTGCACTTTCGAATGCAGCCGCTCGAGGCGTTCCAGATGTTCCAACGGGTCGTGGAGGACGACCCGGAGCATTACGTCGGCCTCTGGAAGAGCGCTCAAGAAGCGGTCATTCTCGGCATCATCGCACTGGATGATGACGAGCAGACTCAGTGGTTTCGTACCGGAGAGGAATACGCCCGGAGAGCCATCATGGTCGAACTCGACGATCCCGCCGGCCATTATTGGTTGGCGGCGGCGTTGGGTCGCAGGGCCGTGCAGTCGGATGCGCGAACGACGGCCCGGCTAGCCGCGGAGGTCTACCAGGAAGCCCACGTCGTCTTGCGGCTGGATTCGCTTCACGCGGGCGCACACAATGTTCTCGGTACCTTCAACTATGAAGTCATGAAAATGTCGGGCGTCAAGCGCTTCATTGCGAGGACGTTTTTTGGCAGCGAGGGTCTCGACAAGGCGAGCTGGGAAGATGCGGCGTGCTACACGCGGCGTGCCGCTGAGTTGGACCCCACATCTCTGCTCTATCGCTTGGACCTGGGCAAGCTGTATTTCAAGAGAAACCAGCACGACTTGGCCCGCACCGCGCTGAATGAGGTCTTGCAACTCCCCAGCATCCACCCGCCGGATCTGACGTTCAAGAGGCAGGCCCGAGAGCTTCTCGACGACTTGCGTTGACCGTCGGCGTCGCGCTATCTGCGGTGCGCGGGTGTTGATCCTCACATCTGTTGATCGCTATGGTTGGGAAACCATCCGTGCGGGCCATGAGAGGCGGTACCTGTTGCTGAATATCGTGCCGTGCGAGACCAGGAAGCAGTGGCGGCTGTTCGAGAATATTCCAGAGACCCTGCACGAGGGCAATCGCTACTTCCTGCCACCGTTTCCAGGCAGTGTGTCGCGCCTCGCACGCCGCAGTCATCCATTTCACAATCACGGTGAGCTGTTTCCATTCATAGCGTACCGCGACGGCCGGCCGGTCGGAAGAATTGCGGCGATCATCAACGAGACACACAACAAATATCACAACGACCAGACGGGATTCTTCGGTTTTTTCGATTTCATCGACGACGGCGAGGTCGCCGCGGGCCTGCTTCAAGTTACGGAAGACATTCTGACGAAGCGTAGCCGAACACTGATGCGCGGCCCCGTCAACCCAACGCAGAACGACGAGTGTGGGCTGTTGGTAGAGGGATTCGACTCTCAACCTTTTGTCTTGATGCCGTACAATCCGGAATACTATCCCGCGCGGTACGACGAACTGGGCCTCACGAAAGCGCGGGATCTGTACGCGTACTACATCGACGACGAGTTGCCGACGATGGCTCGAACGGAGCGCATCGTCGAACGGCTCAAAAAGAAGACCAATATCACCGTTCGCGGCATCAACCTCAAGAATCTCGAGAAGGAACTCGAAATCATCGAGTATCTGTTCAACACTACCCTTGTACGCGAGTGGAGCTTCATGCCCACGACCAAGGCTGACCTCGAGTTCGCAGCCCGCGACCTAAAGGCGATCCTGGATCCGAGTATGGTGTTGATCGCTGAGGTGCATGGCAAGCCGGTTGGTTTTTCGCTGACCATTCCGAACGTGAATGAGTTCATGAACGACGCGAGGCGTTCCAAAGGGCTCCTGCGACTGCTACGACTCGCGTGGTATGTCAAGACGCGTCGCCCGCGGACGGCGCGTCTGGCGGTGCTGGGCGTGCTCCCGGAATTCCGAAGCAAGGGCGTTGCTCCGGTTTTCTACTTCGAATCGCTCAAGCGTGGCGTGCGCAATTATATCGCTGGGGAACTGTCGTGGGTACAGGACATCAACGCTGAGGCGAACAAGACGGCGGAAATCATGGGTGTGCGGCGTTACAAGAGTTACCGAATCTACGAAAAAACCTTGGAGTCCTGAGACGCGATCGTGGTGATGTGGACATCGAAGCGGCTGGACGTTTCGTGGACTGACCTGATCTATGGCTTGACGGCGTGTTTCGTTCCCGGGCGCCGCGCGGCAAAGGCACGGGTGGTGGAGGAATGTTGGTCGGCCGGGGGAGATGGATTGGTCGCCTTGTCGGTACGCAGTGGTTTCGACTTGCTGCTGTCTGCGGCCGAGTTCCCGGTGGGAAGTGAGGTGATCTTTTCGGCTCTGACGATCGCGGACATGCCCCGCATTGTCGAGCACCACGGCTTGGTTGCGATTCCTATCGACATTGACAGAGAGACCACGCAGCCCCGAGTGGATGCCTTGCACGCGGCGGTGACGAGCAACACCAGGGCGATCGTCGTCACACACCTGTATGGCGGGCGTCTGGATGTCGAGCCGATCGTCGCGTTTGCCCGAACGCGGGGACTAATGGTGATCGAGGATTGTGCGCAGGCGTTTGCGGGGCCCGGGTACACGGGCCATCCCGATTCGGACGTAGCGATGTTCAGCTTCGGCCCGATCAAGACCGCCACCGCCTTCGGCGGCGGATTGTTGCGGGTGAGGGATGCGAATCTGTTGGCGCGCATGCGCCAGCGGCAGCAGGAGTACGCCGTCCAGCCGACCGGAGCGTACGCGGCGCGGCTGCTGAAGTACGCTGTGCTGCACGCCGTTTCGGGTCAGGTCATGTACGGCACGGTGCTCGCACTTCTTCGGGCCGTCGGCGTGGATCACGACCGCCTCGTGCACCGCCTGACGAGGGGCTTCAGTGGTCCGGAATTCTTCGCCAGAATTCGCCGCCGGCCCTGCGTGGCACTGCTTCGGATGCTGCACCGGCGACTGCGGGAGGATCACGCGCGGCTGGCCCGCCGAATCGTGGATGGAGATGCCCTGCAACGCCGGTTGGGCGCGACGGTGACCTGCCCGGGTGGCAGTCTCACCCCGCACCATTACTGGGTCTTTCCGATCTTGGCGCCGGAGCCGAAGCGACTGATTCGGGCGCTGCGCGAGGCCGGGTTCGACGCGACTGAGGGGCGAAGTTTTGACGTTGTGCAGAATCCGCTGGGATCCGGTGCGTACGACACTACGCAGGCGAAAGATATTCTCTCGCACGCTGTGTACTTGCCTTTTTATCCCGAGATGTCGCGCCGGGGGTGGGAGCGAATGGCCCAGGTGTTAAGTGACGACATTGTGCGGGATGTCAGTCCGGCAGACTTCCGGGACCCAGTGCGGAGTCGGGGAGCAAGCTCCCGGGGTTGAGGATACGTTGCGGGTCGAGACACAGCTTGAAGCCCGTCAACGAACGGATGCCCGTGGCGGACAGTTCTTGTTCGATCCAAGGCTGGTGCTCGTAGCCCACGGCGTGGTGATGCGATAATGCGCCCCCGTTGCGCATGATTTCGCTCGTTGCCGCGTGCTTGATGGTCGTGTACTGCTCTATCATCTCCTCCGGTGTGGAACCTTCGCGTGATCGCCCGCCCACGGAGTAGTAGAGGCATGCCCCAGTGCTGTACAAGTGGGAGATGTGGTTCCCCACATACCCCGTAAACCCCGTCACTTCCTGGAACGTCTTGCGAATGACCTCGGTCACCGCCTCGTACAGCGGCATCATGTTCGACCACACCGTCGATGTCTCGAACGAGTCAGTGATGAAGCCGTAATCCATCAAGTAGTCGCGAAGGAACGGGACGTCGTAGCGAGACTCCTTCCAGGCCTCTCCGGCCCCCGTTCCGAGGTCAAACGCGCGATGTTTGCGTAAGATGCGCCGGATCGCGCGTCGGAGTTGCCGCGCCGTCTTGCGCGTACCCTCGAACGCGACGACGAGAGCGGCCGGCCGGGAGTAGCCACGCGCCCGTAATAGGCGTTTAACGGGGCCGTTCAGGATTCGCTTGACACCGCTGCTTGGGTACTTCGCGGCAAAGATGAGTTCCGTTTCGGCTTCGTCACTGAGCCGTGCCATGCTGGGCATGACGCCCTGCACAACGCACTCCCGCAGCGCACGGAATCCGTCCCTGAACGACGGGAAGAGCAACAGGCGATACTCCTCGAACTCGGGTACAGGATGTACTCGCATCGTTGCTTGTGTGATGATGCCGAATGTGCCTTCCGACCCGACGATGACGCGGTTGAGATCGGGACCGTTCGACGCGGCTGGGAGCGATTTCGTCTCGATGATACCACGGGGAGTGACGACGCGCATCCCGAGCACCATGTCTTCGATTTTTCCGTAGACGTTCGACTGGGTGCCCGCGGAGCGTGTGGCGAGCCATCCGCCCAACGTGGAGAACTGAAACGAATCCGGGTGATGCCCGAGGGAGCATCCATGCGCGTTGAGCAACCGTTCGAGTTGCGGTCCGAACAGGCCGGGCTCCAAGTCGGCGGTCATCGACTCCTTGTCGAGGGCGAGCAATCGATTCATCAGACGCATGTCCAACGTGGCGACCATGCGGTCGTCCGCTGTGGAGGGCTCGACGCATCCCACGATGTTGGTTCCGCCGCCAAATGGTATGAGTGTTACATCGTGGTCGCCGGCGAGACGCACGATCGCGACGACATCATCATGGGACTGGGGATATAATATCAGATCAGGTGGATGGTCGATGAGCCCAGCACGCAGGCGCACGAGGTCACGGTAGCTCCTGCCAAAGCTGTGAGCAATACGGTCGTCGTCATCGTGCCGAACCCGATCTATTCCTAGCAGGGCAGTGACGGCGTCATCGAACTCCGGCTGTGACTTGCGAGCCGGCAGCTTTATGGAGTCGCGGCTGATGCGATAGGCGGGAGTGGCGTCGTCGGGGAGGGCCGCGGTCTTGCAAATCCACGGCCAGAAGTCGGGCCGGCGGTGCATGTCGTACTCCAGGCCCTCAGGTCCCCAGCCCCACCACTTGTGGCGATACGACTCATCCTTCCATTCGTGGAGATCCCGCACAGGCGGTACGATTCGCCTAGGCGAACTGATCTATGTACGACACGCACGCACCTTGGGCGAACGCGGATACGATACGGCGGGAAAAGTCGTCATCGTCACGCATCCGTGGCGCCGAAATCATGCTCTCCTCAGCCTCCTGCGAACCGTTGCTCAAAGACTCACGTACACGAGAGAGACATTCGGCATGGCTCAGCACGACCGGCTTCGGGGGGTGCGTCGTGCCGTTTACGAAGATGATGGATGCCGGATCGTCTGGGCCGCGGATTTGCTTTGGTGGAGGCGCGCTGGCGTGTGGGTCGGCCGGCTGGGTTGGGTCGGGGACGAACGGGTGTTGGAGGCGCACTACGGGTGGTTGCTGTCCATTTCGACCGTTGGTTGGAAACGCGCGGTGGGTTTGACGACCGACCAAGATCAACTTGGCGTTGGTGTGCGTGACGATGTCGGAAACTTCCTCTGGGGTCAACTGCGGATCGAGTGGTACCGCCACCAAACCCGCTCGCTGCGCACCCATGTACGCAAACACCCACTCGGGGTTGCTCTCGCTGTAAATGATGATGCGGTCTCCCACCTTGAGTCCGAGTTCGGCGAGTTGCGTGTGGACGTGTGCGGCGGCGTCGACGAGTTGACGGTACGTATACCTCACCCATCCCGTTGCCGTATCACTGCGACACACCTGCGTCGCCGTACAATCCCCGTAGATCTCCGCTGTACGTTCGTATAGGTCGAACAAGCACCGCACGTCGGCGATACGATGTAACGTTCGCGGGTGCATTGTTCGCTTGGACCTCATCTTGGACCCCGCCATCCGCTGCAGCCCTGGCACGTGGCGCTCCACGATGTAGTCGTGCCAGTCGATCCTCGTCGTGTCAAACGGAAACAGAGCGCGATCCTCATCACTCAAGGCATCCCACAGTGCGTCGGTCTTGTGGGTTAAGAATCGGGGACTGTGCGAGGTGTAGAAACCGTACAGATCTGCGAAATCACGCAACCTGCCGAGCACGCGGAGCGTGAGGCGGGCTTGTCTCGCCCTGGCCTTCGCTCCCACTCGCGTATACAGATCGCGCACGAGTTGCATATGACGCATTCGGCGGTACAGTTTGCGTTTGAACTCGTGACCTGGTATGCACTGGCAAGACGTCGCTTGTAACGGCTCACCTGCTCGGTCGTAAGAGGGGCGCCGCGTGAACGCCTCATACACCATCTCGGATAGCCGTCTGAGCGACAGGGGGTTGCGGTGTCCGCTGCCGATCTGATAGATCTCGCACCAGTCCAATGCTCCTGCCGGCGGAACGGCTGCGAGAATCGCGTTCGTAACCATGTCGCAAGGTACGAGATCGAGCGTTGCGTCTGCCCGGCCGACGAACGTCGGCAGATTTCCCTTACCGGCCTCGGTGATCAAGGGATCAGCCATGCGCAGCCCGTCGATCCAACCCGGCATCGGCTCGTCGTAACTGCTCTCGATAATGGAGGGCCTGAGGATGACCAGCGGCACGCTGCCGCGTTCACGGACGAGCAGTTGCTCGCCCAACGCCTTGGTGAACGGGTAGGTGTCGGTCCATCCGTGGAACCGCGCGAGCCGCTTGCCGAGGTTAACGACCGCGGAGTCTGCGAAATCTCGACGCTCGCGTGCAATTCTGTCGGACGCGTATGTTGAGGGGTATGCATCCGCAAAAACCTGCTCGTCACGCTCGCCGTCAGCCACTGCGCTCCGGATCTCGGTACACTGAGCCAGCATGGACTGGACTTCGGCGTCGAGATGGAACGTTGGTTTGGCTCCCTTGATGTAAGTCGACACGGTGTGACCGAGAGGGAGCACGTCTTCCGGGATGTCGTCCTCACGAATGCCGCTTACGTAACATGTCGACACGTGCACCAGCGGGATATCACCCGCGTCCTTGGCGAACTGCAGGATGCGCTGTGGCCCGATCGTGTTGACCTGCAGCGCTCGATCGAGCTGCTCGCCAAACGAACACGCCGCCGCGCTGTTGATCACGCAGGTGACGGCCCGGGCCAGTTCATCATACGCTTGATCGGGAAGCCCGAGTCGATCCTCACCGAGATCACCTTCGACGGCCGTAATCTTCTCACGCATGGCGTCGGCGAAACGGGTGCCTTGCGTATGTCGTAGACGGTCGAATATGGACGAGCTGATGACCTCTCGCTCAACCCGCTCGGCGGCGGAAGTGTGCTGACATCGCCGGACCAATAAATAGATCTGCGCCACGTCGGGGATGGCACGGACAATTTTCTCCAGAATGGACTTCGCGAGGAATCCGGTGGCCCCCGTGAGCAAGATGCGCTCACCGCGAAAGCGGTCGGCGACAGAGACTGGCCGTCTAGCTGGGGGCATGGAACTCCAGGTTCTTGAAGGTTACAGCACAGCAAAGAAAGCTATACTGGGCTTCGGTGATATTCAAACTAGCCGTGGACCCGCCGTAAATGGGGGGCGGAGCACCCTGGATCCTTAGGAAAACAGGCAGTTTGTGAAATATCGCCACAATGTCGTTCTGATGGCCACGAGTGAACGGGGTCGCCCACCGAACGGGCGACATCGGGTGGGTGTGAGTTAATATTGTCCGTTCGACGGATTCGAATACTGCGACACGTCCGTGGGTTCCGCCGGCAGTTGGAAAGTTGCAGCAACGCCGTCTCGCCGATTTCCAGGCATGCGGCTACGAGCGCTCACCGATGCAGCGGTCAATGACAAGCAATACTCCACCAGTTGCTCGGCCGGTTGTTGCGGTCTTCGACTTCGATGGTACGCTCACACGCCGGGATACGAGCTTGCCATTCGTGGTTTTCGTGCTTGGCAGGGTAAAGACGTGGCTGACGATCGTTCGGCTCGTCCCGATGTTCGGTCTCGACCTGGTGACCGCATTTTGGGATGAGCGGCTCAAGAGCCAGGCGGGCCAGCGAGAGTCTTTGGGGGGGGTCGTAGGGAAGTGGGAAGCCAACGTGCATGAACGCCTCCTGCGACATTGCTTCGCTGGGATGACCGCAGACCGACTTCGCGACCTGGGAGAGCGATTCATGGCGATCGAAGGGGCATCTCTCATCAAGCAAGCGGGCTTGCGCCGACTGGCGTGGCACAAGAGCCAAGGCCATCGCTGCATTCTCATAAGTGCATCCATCGACGTTTACCTCGACGCTTGGGCAACTGACGCCGGGTTCGATGATGTGCTGGGCACGCAGCTAGAGTTGGATGACAAGGGAGTCTTTACGGGGCGGTTCGCTATGGAGCCTTGTTGGGGCCGCGCAAAGGTTCGCCGCCTCGAGTCACATCTAGGGTCGCTCGCCGACTACACCGTGTTCGCGTATGGAGACAGCAGGGGAGACAAAGACTTGCTCGCGGCTGCCGACCACGGATTCTTGGTGCGCGGGGAGTTTGAATTCACGAAGTGAAACCGCCACGCGTCTGGCCGGCCCGAAGGGCCATGTGGAACCAGGCCTGCGGTGACGGCGGTTCAGGGCCACATGAATTTCCGTGACTCGCCAGACTTCCTGATGTGGGGCAGCGGTGCGATTCGGACCAAGAGTTTCCGCGCACCTCGCGTGATGAACCCGTGCCGCCGCGCGCCACGGGAATCATCTTCGCCCTTCAGCCAATCGAACACCTCGTCGACGTCGGAATCAGACAGCGTCCGTACGCTCACGGTCGCCGCGTAGTAGTATCTGCCCGCTCGGTCGGGTGTGAGCTGCAGAGCCCACACGGCCTCGAGCCGCCGGCGAAGTTCCTGCTCGTTGGAGAGCTCCTCTCTCGATTCGCCGTCCTCCACTACGAACGTTTCGCGTACGGGATCGTACAGCACGACGTACTCCCAGAAGGTTTGGGCAACTACATCATCAAACCAGTTGGATCGTGAACGCCGTAATTCGACTTGGTACTCGACGTACAAGGGAAAACCGGACCGCATTGCCCTGAGATACCGCGAGTCCGACAGTAAACCTCGCAGTTGCACCGATGCTGCTTGTGCATCATCCGATGGCCGAAGCTCGACAACTACGTCGGGTTCCCGCTGTGCCGACGCATCGAATGCAAAGACCACACAACAGACCAAAGCTGTGGTGGCGTGTTTGATCATGCGGCCTTCACACGAATGACATTCCCATGAGTCGGTGCCGGTTCCCTATCTCTACTCCGTGCGCGTGAGTTCGCCTTGCTTGGTCAAAACCTGCGATGTAATCGCAGCGACAGGCGGAGTGACTCTCCGCTCTTCAGCGCTTTGGCGGCGTACAACCCGACACTGCCGAGCTCGAGACCCGCACCTACATCGCCCTCGAAGGTGCTTGGCCCTCCATCTATCCATCCGCTTCCAGCATCTGCGAAGAACACGACCGTAGGACCGTCAAACCAGAACCAGTCGTCCCAATCCCAGAAGTCCATCCAGCGATTGTGAGTGGCCCGGCGGCGGATGCGGCGCCGGGCGCGGGATGAAGTGCTGAACGAGAGATTGCCGCGATACTCGGCCTGAAAGAGCAGGATGCGATCGCACAGCGCCGTTTGAGTGGGGGCGCCGGCAGCCGCGTTGCACGCGAACTGTCGAAAAGCGAACCCCGGCATCGGATCGGGGCCACCCAGTGACAGTCGCCGTTGGATGGGCAGCGGGTCGTTCTTGCCAACCGTTCCGGCCCCGACGGCGCGGAGGCTGAGTTGACCGTTCCACCCCAGGCGCTCGTAACGGCGTAGATCCAAGAACACTCGGTCGTACGTGTAGTTCTGGTTGGCCGGTAACGGGCTTCGGATGGCCACCGGAAGGTCCTGCGGTACGACGTCGTCGCTGATGCCCCGCTCCCACTCGGCGCGGATGAACCATCCGGAAGACGGGGAGTCTCGGTAGGGGCGCGAGTCGTACTGGATGCTGCCAACGATCGTCGTAAACGTCCCTTCGTCGATCGCAGGGTTGGGACGCCACGTTTGGTCTCCCCGGAATGGTGTCCAGGGGTCACGCGCCGCGATCGAGGTGTCTTCATGGCGACCGACTTCGACCGAGATCTCGAACCCGATCATTGGCTCGACGGTCACGCGCCCGGCGTAGCCCTTCTTCAAGTAGTAATCGCGGTAGTCGCGGTGCCATAGCAGCGCGGCAAATCCGACTTCCTCGTCCTGCAGCTGCCATGACTCGATTGGGGCGACCACGTCGAACACGCTGCCACCGATCGTTACCGGCGATCGACCTCCGACGTTCCAATCGACGTCCGCCCTGTAGCCGACGTCGTCGGAGAGGCTGTCGAGGCCCCCCGCCGTTCGAAGAATCGCCAGCGCCTGGACTCGAAAGTGGGGAGAGCCCAAGGTGCGCCACTCCAGACGTGGCCCGAGATGGATCGGGAGCCCCTCGACACGGTTGTAGGTGCCCCCCGTCGACAACACCAGCGACGCGGTGGCATCGGTGAAGCCACTGCGACGGCGCGACCGCCGCGTGATAGTACGTCGCTGGGCTTCACGCAGGACCAGTCGGTCGCCCACGCGCCTCACGCGCGCGGTGGAGCGGTAAACCCGTGCATTTCCGTCGACCCGGGCGCGCGTGAGCCCGGTGATCGATCCCCCGACCACCAGCACCGCGCCGCGAATAACGGCGGTCCGCGCCAGCCGCAGGTCGCCGTTGATGACGACGAGGTCGCCGCGGATTGTTCCCGACACCCGAAGGGGACCGTTGTATACCGCCAAGTCGCCGTTGACGCTTTCATCCGACGATACCGTGAACGAGCCGAAAATCCTCGTTGTCGATCCGTCGTTGAAGAAGTCGACCGCCTCGCGGGCGACCCGCGATCTCGAATCCAACCCTGCCCCGCGAGGTACGACGATGATCGTGTCCTGGGCGGCGAAAGCCGGATTGGTCCATCCGAGACCGATCAAGCACAATGCGACGTGGCAGACACGCTTCGCCATCACCGCTGGCCTCGCGGTGTGGCGCCAGTGGATTCGAGAACCCCGCGCGCAGGACCATCAACACTCGGCAGTCGGGTCAAGTGGGGACCGTCGCGGATGGAATACCTTCCAGGTTCGATGAGGACGCGACCCATCCACCGCAGGTTCAGTTCCGCTGCTGGGGTTGGCGACTCCGGCCGGATGCGGATGCCCATCCCCACTTCATGGCCGAACAATCGAATGGTGCGCTCGATGCCAGTGGAAACCGCCACACGATCCAGCCACTGGGGAGGATTGTGAACGAAATACGCGAACGCGAGAGAGACTCCGTAGACGACCGCGATCACCCGTGCTACTGCTCTGTGCATGCCAACCTCCGTGTGCCCGGCGGAACTCTAGTAAATGGACCGCCTGCTCGGATCGCACGGTGCGTGCCAAGTGGTGCCGGTTTCGTAACCTGTTGTCAATTATAGAGTTGAGAGACCAGTGCGTCATTGGGCGGACCGATCGACAGTGTCACTAGGACACATGTGTGTCGTGTTGGTTGATTCCAAGGCGCCGCATGCGCCGATAGAGGTTAGCTCGATCCGTTGCCAGTTCTCGGGCGGCCTCCGCCACGTTGCCGTGGGCCTTGGTGATGGCTTCGCGAATCAAATCCGCTTCGAATTGCTCTAGGGCCGCCGACAGGGCCGCGGGATAGGGCCCAGCGTCGCGCTTTGCCCCAGTCGGCACTGCTCCCAGCACCGTCTCGACGCGCTCGGGCGTGACCTCGTCGTGGGGGGAAATGATGGTGAGGCGCTCAACGATGTTGGCGAGTTCGCGCACATTGCCGGGCCATGGCCGCGCGGCAAGGCGCTGCACCGCTTCCGGGGTGAATGTTGGGGCGACACGTCCGCAACGCGCAGCCGATAGCGCTGAAAAATGCGCCACCAGGGCCGCGATGTCCTCACGGCGCTCGCGGAGTGGCGGAACGTGGATCGGGAATACATTCAAGCGATAGAGCAGATCCTCTCGCAACGCACCACTGGCTGCCGCCGATGTGAGGTCCTTGTTTGTAGCGGCAACGATTCGCACGTCTGTCTCGATTGGTTTCTCTCCGCCCACACGCTCGAAGACTCCGGTTTCCAACACGCGCAGCAGCTTCGCCTGTGCTTGCAGGCTGAGATCGCCGACCTCGTCCAAGAACAACGTGCCCTTGTCCGCGAGTTCGAATTTGCCGCGCCGCATCCGCACGGCCCCGGTAAACGAGCCGCGCTCGTGTCCGAACATCTCGCTCTCTATGAGACCGTTCGGAATGGCTGCGCAGTTGAGGCTGACGAGGGGTTTGGAGGCGCGGGCACTCTCGTCGTGTACCGCGCGCGCGACGAGTTCCTTTCCGGTACCCGACTCGCCGGTGATCAGCACTCTTGCCGGTGTCGGCGCCACTTGCGCGATCAAGGATCGCACCGCTTCGATCGCCGGGCTGTCTCCGATAATCGTTTGCTCCGTACCGAGGGCGGCGCGGAGTTCCCGATTCTCCGCCCGAGTTCGCGAGAGGTCGATTGCCGCCTTCACGGCCACCAGGACTCCCTCTGGGGTCAACGGCTTCTCCAGGAATTGGAAAGCACCCAGCTTGGTGGCGCGGACTGCATCGGTGAGAGTCGCCTTGCCGCTCATCATGATGACCACCCGATCCGGATATCTGGCGCGTAGGATTTCGAGCGTTGCGATACCGTCGGGGCCGGGCGGCATGACCAAATCGAGTAACACCACGTCGGGCTCGAACGCTGCCACCACGCCTGGTGCGTCGGCTCCACCGCCGATGTCGTGAACTTCGTACGACTCCTGTTCCAGCAACGCTTTCAACATCCGGCGGATGTTTGATTCATCGTCGACGATGAGCACCCGCGACGTCACGATCGCTCCGGCAATTCCATGATGAACGTTGCACCTCCGTCGAGTGTGTCCTCGACGGCGATTGTGCCACCGTGCGCCACAATGGTTTGCCTCACGATTGCGAGTCCTAACCCCGTACCTGTTTCCTTGGTCGTGAAGTACGGCTCAAAGATTTGATCGCGCTGTGAGCTCGGTACCCCCGGGCCGTGGTCGGCGATGCTGAGTCGTATTGTGCCGGCGCCAAGATCGCCGATGCGCGATGCCTTCACCTCGATTCCCCTTGCGCTGGTTGCCTCGACTGCATTTCGAAGCAGGTTCTGTACCGCCCGGCGCAGGGGCTCGTAATGTCCTTGGACCACCAACTCCTCGTCCGTTTGTCTGAGCACGGGAACGGTTTCCGGTACCGTGGCTGGGACCACGCTATCCAACAGCTCGCCAATGTCGACAGGCGCTTTCGGGCCTTCTGGTAAGCGGCTGAACTCAGAGAACTCGCGGGCCAGCCGGTCCAGCCGATCGAGTTCTTCCTGTAGCACGACGATCTCAGCGGTTCGAGGTGATTGGGAGGTACCGCCCGATTTCGCGAGCTGAGCGAGGGCGAGCCGTGACGACGTCAAGGGGCCGCGGATCTCGTGGGCCACCCGGCGTGCGATTTCGCGGAACGCGATCAGTCGCTCCTGCTCCACCTCCCGGCGGCGGGCCGTATCCAGGGCTTGCGACATCTCGCCGAGGGCGGCGCGCAACGCGTCGAACTCCGGGGCCGTGTTTCCATCGCTTGGCTCCGGCAGGGGCTCCCGCTGGCGAATCAGTCCGACCCAGCGCACCAGCTCGTCGATCGGGGCTGAGAAATACGCCGACCAGCGCCGCGCCAGTTGCAGCGACGCCGCGATGAGACCAGCCGCCGCAATCAAAATCAACGTCGCCAAGATGCCGGCAGCGAATCTGCTCAGCGTCTCGGCTCGGCGCGCGAGGTTGGTGCCCGTGGCGATGGTTTGCGTGTGCTGCCGTAGAGCGGCCAGCGCGGTATCACTCAATTGGGTGGTGTCCAGCGCCGCCATCATCGCGCGTCCGCTCTCCGTCACGTCGTCGAGCGCTGCCCTTGGGCCGATGGAAGAACCGGTTGAGCGAACCTGCACCGCGAGTACGAGTAGCGCTGCGGTGAGTGGCACGGTGCCGAATACCACCAGACCCAGAAAAATCCGCCGTCGGAACGATAGGCGCATGTCTCAAACTACCCGTGCGGCGCAACTGTGTCCATTCGACACAGGTGCTCACCTTCGCGAAGAACTGCGGTTGTAGGCCTGGCGGACGCGGCGCGAGCCGGTGGGTGCCCCGGATAGTGAACGCTTGTTCACAGACTCGTCTCCCTGCTCCGATTGGCCAGCCGCGCCCCTGGCGACACCGCGCCTCTCGACATAGTTTGCATTCGCAGTCGGTCTGAGCGTTTGCGGCTGTCCCCCGAATAGTTGGGCACCTCACCGGGAGACGAACCTTCGCGCCGTTGACGGGTATCGGAACCCGAGAGCGATCCCCAAAGTTTGTGCAGTAGTCCTTGTGGACTCGCCTATTAAATGCAGCCATATTTGTCGGTACAGCCTGATCAGGTGGTCGCTCCGGCCGGCTGAACCAGGATCTAGCAGATTTGAGCCGCGAGAGCGGCGAGGTGGAGCGCCGGGACTCCCCGACGCAACTGGTTGAACTAATTCTCAAAAAACCGATTGATCCTTCTTGAACACTGGAACGTCTGTGTTGATGCCAATGGCCGTGGCGATTCCGCTGCCGGTTCGCGCGGATTGAGGAGAGTAATGGGGTCGTGAGTAACTCGGCTTTGGGAATCTTGCAGGTTCTGGGTAACGGCGCGGCGTTCATCCGCCGCCCAGAGGCCAGTTATGCGCCGGGAAGGCGAGACGTCTACGTAGGGCAGAAGCTGATTCGGCGGTATGATCTCCGAACTGGCGACGAAATATCCGGCGCGGTTGGGAAGCGCCCGCGCAATGGCAAGAGCGCGCCACTGACCAAGCTTGAATTGGTAAACGGTAAGCCGCCGGAGTCCCTGGGGCATCGTCCCCGGTTCGAACAGCTCGGCGCGCAGCATCCTGACGAGCAACTCATACTCGAGTGCGGGCGTACCTACCGAGGCCAGCCCGATTTCACCAACCGCGTCATAGATTTGCTTTGCCCTATGGGCAAAGGCCAGCGGGCGTTGATCGTCTCTCCTCCCAAAGCCGGCAAGACTACCGTCCTGCAAGCTATCGCCCAGGGTATCGCGACCAACTATCCGGACTGTAAGCTCTTTATCGTGTTGGTAGACGAACGTCCAGAGGAAGTCACCGAGATGGAGGCGACTGGTTTCGGTGAAGTCATCGCCTCCAGTTTCGACCACCCGCCCACGCGGCATGTGGCCGTGGCTGAAATGAGTGTCGAGCGGGCCCGGCGGCGTGTCGAGATGGGAGAAGACGTCATGATCATTCTCGATTCGATCACGAGGCTTGCGCGGGCACATAACACCGTCGATGAGGGGAGCGGCCGAACGCTCTCCGGGGGGCTCGACGCGACCTCGATGGAGAAGCCGAAGCGGTTTCTCGGGAGCGCGCGAAAGATTAGTGAGGCGAAGGGTGGTGGGTCGCTCAGCATCATCGCGACGGCGCTCGTCGACACCGGATCGAAGATGGATCAAGTCATCTTCGAGGAGTTCAAGGGGACCGGTAACAGCGAACTCGTCTTGAGTAGGGAACTGTCGGATCGGAGGGTCTATCCGGCGATTGATCTGGTCGCGAGCGCAACTCGGCGAGAGGAACTGTTGCTCTCGGACGACACCCTCGAGGCATCTCGTACAGTGCGGCGCGAACTCGCCTCCGCCACACCCATCGACGCAATGAATCGACTGATGGGTGAAATGAAGAACACGAAGAGCAACGAGGAGTTCGTGAAGCTCGTTCTGGGGCGGGATCGGTAGGCTCGACCCGCTGAGAGGTGTCGTCGCCGGCACAGACCGAGGATCGGCGGTGGCCGAGACAGCGGCGTCTAGAAGTGCAGGAAGCTTTGCATCTTGATGGACCACTCCGTGCCGCCGGTAGACGGAGACCACAAATCCACATTGGCCACCAGCATGTTTCGACCGGTGAAGTGAAACGCGACGCCTGGGGTCACTAGCAAGCCGCCAGCCCCCGCAGCAGCGGTATCCGGATCACCCCAACTGATCCGGCCGAGAGGTTCGACCGCGCCGAGGCGGCCGTTTTCCGATAGTCGAATGCGGTAAGACAAAATCCCCTGCGCCGCGAGCAGCGTGCTGGGGCTTCCCGTGACGCTCAGATTTCTCCAGTTCTCCCCGCTGATGACGCCTCCCTGAAAATGAACTCTGTCGCCGTAAGTGCCGATCTCGAGATCGGCTCCGTACGCCACGGCATATTCGTCGCGCGCAGTGATGGGATTGGGGTAGTCGTGGAGGGCGACATTGGCCCCCAATCGTACGCCCGACGAGGCCAGAACGGTGGCGCGCCCGGCATAGGACTTGGTTCCGTTCTCGTCAGCCGCGTTGTTTCCGGTCCCGTTGGTTACGGTGAGGCGGTATTCGAGGTTGGAGCCCGCTCGACCGTCGAGCGCTACCCCGATGTCCCGGTCCGAATATGCCAGCTGCTCGGTCAGGCGGCTCCACGAGCACAGTCCGCCGGGCCCGACGCAGTCGTCCACGCCCTTGATGCTGCCCGTTCGCTCGATCACCAAGATCTGCGTGGAGCTCGGTAGCTCGAAGATATCGAAGGCCCGCTTGAACTGGCCAAAGGAGACGCGGAACGCGCGATCGAAGGTCAGTCGAAGATAGGCGTCCCTGAGACTGATCTTCCCCTGACCGAAATCGGGCTGGATGCGTCCATCCACGAAGTCGTTGATGGTGAGGGCGGCGGTGAATCGGGCACGCCGTATCTGAAACTCCGACGCCCGCTCGCCGGCCACCGAGGTTGTGCTGAACTGGCTATGGACGCGGCCGGTGAGCGTGATTTCGAGGGCCTGTGAGCGCACCTCCACCTGCGCCAGACCAGTGCCCGACACGATGGCCGTCAGCGTCACGGTCAAGGCCAAACACTTGATGGATTCAGGCACGAAGTTGGTTTACTCCCACGGTGGGATGAATGCCCAGATGGAATAGCCCGAGTTGGCTGTCCAATTGTAAACACGGTTGGGCCACAACTGAACTGCCGTCATCCACGGCCGCCGCTCGATGGGACACATGGGCCGTTGCCCGTTGCGCAGGCCTTTCGGCGTCAAGCGTCCAGGCTGGTCCGTCCGGCGGTGGGTCTCCGGAAGAGACTCCCTCTGAACTCCCCGGCGATGCATTCGAGTCGGTGATCTCGACGGCCGCCTCGGTGTGCAGTTGGACGGAATTTGGCTCCTGGAATTCGGCGGGAAGGAGGAAGTGGGTGCCGGGCGACTTATTTACCTTACGCGCGCGCTCGCCCCGAAGACGAATTGGGTTCCCGCCGGGAAATCCTGTCCGGCGACGGGAATCCGCACTCCCACCTCAGGCCACACCGGCCCGACTCGAACGGCGCCGCCCAACTGCAGCGTCGTGATGCGGCGTTTGTTGGCGGTGAGAACGCGGTCGGCTCTCAGCCGTCGTGCCCGGAAGCCATCGATGGTCGCCTTGAGAAACGTACCCGACGTGGGGTTCACCCCCGCCTCGGCGAGAAAGACGAACTCGCCGCCTGGATCGAATACCTTCTCGGTGTTCTCCAGTCGTGCGCGATAACCGAGCCATAACTCGGCGTACACGGGTATGGGCCAGAATGAGTGGCCGATCTCTCCGAAAGCCTCGAGATCCCACTGCCCCTCACCCAAAGGGATCACGAACGCGTCGGGAGAATTAGTGCCAATCGGTGCCTTGGCGCCAACTCTCAGCGCCAGGGGGGTGCTGCCGTTGCCCAGGGATGCGAATTGCCAGCGAAGCCAGGCGCGCAAGTCGCCGATACCGGTGCTGCGTAAGTCGTTGCCGGCATCCTGAAATCGCAGGTCGAAATAGGGGATCTGGACCCACAAATCCAGGTCGTGGCGCAGCCCCACGATGATGTCTGTGAACACGGCCCGCGAATCGGACTCTCCGCTCGCAAACCAGGGCACCCGATTGCCGACGGCGTCGTAACGTTCGTCGGTTTTTTGCAAGAAAACTGCGCTCTTGACCCACAGCTTCCCCGGGGCTCCTTGGGCCCACTGGGCGGTCGCCCCGGCTGGTGTAAGGCAAAACAGTCCCACGAACAGCCACGTAACTGTTCGCTGTGTTGGCGATTTGGTCATTCTGGCCAACCGGGTGGTGCCACGTCTTGTGTCGCTCATGGCCGGCCGGCGATCTCCGGCCAGAGCCTCACTGCACCAACCGTGTGGTGGGGAAATAAATCGACCATGCGAACCAGAACGCGACGAAGGCATCTTCGTGTTGTGTCAGCCTCGCTCCGGTCAGGCTCCCGCCGATGGCCTCTCCCGCTGCGTTCCACGTCGACCCCGTTTCCCGGTCTGTGAGCGTTCCGGCAAACGGATCCGCTACGTCGAACGTGAGGGTCTGTCCGTTGATTCGTCGGTCGAATGCGATTGCGGTTTGCTCGTCCGCAAAAAACGTCACCAGAAGTGGTGTTGCCCCGATGGAGTCGTTCAGCGCAACCACCAAGCCCAGGTTGGTAAGTGCCCCGAATGGGAAGGCGACCGATAAGGTGTCTTCGTGCACGCCGAGGACGAGTTCCTTGGGAGGCCGGCGGGTATCAATGCGGGATCCGGGGAATAACCGGTTCGGATTGTTCAGGTCGTCATAATCGTCGTACGGATACCGAGTGTAGTCCTGCAGGAACCCCGTGTTGGTGGTCACGAAACTCGTGTTGGGGTGGAGCCGTTTCCAATGGCCCCAATTTGTCTCGATGATCGGCAGACGCGTGAGCGACTTGCCCCGATCGGGGCCGCACTGAGAACCCAGCAGCATCTGATTCCAGAGGCTCTCGGTGGTCCGGTCGAACATCACCAGGTTGTTCTCCAACAAGATGCCGGAAACCCCGAAATTGCGGGCCTCCCCGCCGTCGACCCGGGGGTCGAAAGCGATGCCCGAACCAGTCAGTGGGCAGTAGGATACGAGGACCGGCTCCCCGCCGAGGGTGTCGTTGATCACCTCGTGCCACCAGAGCACGCCGATCGGATAGGCGCGCGCTTCGCCCCCCACGACCAGCCCCAATACACGATCGTCGACTCCCATGACCGACGCTGCGGCTGGACCGACATCTGGATTTGTCAAAGACGGAATGGCGTCTCGGGAGAGGGAGCTGAAAAACAGGTCGGTCGGGATATTGCAGACCAGGTTGTCGTTCGGATCTGGGTCCGTCGGCCCGGTCCCCCCATCAGAGGCGCCGGAGCAGCTCAGCAG
>JADFPO010000207.1 GCA_022562295.1 Gemmatimonadota bacterium | reverse complement strand
GCTATCGCGAGAAAACTCGGGAACGCCCTCTGCACACCGGTCCTCAAGCTCGTGCCCGAAGGCGACCCGGAGAACGTGCGGTACCCGGGCACCTTGAGCCTCCGGCAGGAGACGTTCCGGATGGTTCTCGAGGACGTGGCCAACAGTCTCAGAAGCCAAGGCTTCACGGACGTCGTCCTGATCGGTGACAGCGGTGGTAATCAGCGCGGATTGAAGGAGACCGCTATTGCTCTGAATGAGCGGTGGACCGATGCGCGCGCGCACTATATCCCAGAGTACTACAGTAAACCTGCCGTCGTCGAATGGATGGAGCGCGAGTTGGGCATCGTGCAGCCCATCGACGAGGGTTTGCACGACAACTACGTCATCACGTCCGAGATCATGATCACCGATCCAACGGCGGTTCGCTACGAGCAGCGCGTGAAGGCGGGCAAGGCTTCGATCAACGGCCTGAGTATCGTGCCAAAAGAAAAGACGATCGAGATCGGTAAGAAGTTGTTGGGGCGTCGCGTCGACTGGACGGTCGACGCCATCAACGCGGCATTGTCCGCCCGGCATTAAACCTCGACGAGGCGTGGCATGAAAGTACTCACCGCCGCAGTCCCAGGTTGTCTCTTACTCGTGGGCCTGACAGCGACCACGAGCGCGCCACCGCAACACACCGCCGTCGGGCTAGCGTCCCGAGTGGCCGCCGCTAGCCAGGTGAATGACACCAATCTCATCATCCTGCGGTACTGCGTGGTCTGTCACAACGACCGCTTGTCGGGCACGTGTCAACCTCTGGGTTATGAATCGAACAATACAGGCCGAGCTTCTGGGCGGCCAGCCGTCAACCCCCAAAGCGCCACTCGGCTGTCTGTCGCTACGAGCGACGACGGTGGAAGGCCTTGGGTATTCTTGTCCGGCCAGCAACTCGCGCGCAAGCGTCGACCAGCCATCAACTGATGATCACTCGTATGTTCGTCTGCCTTGGAGAAGATCCTTCTCTTAGGGTGGTCTCTCCGCGTTCGACCTCGAGTTCGCAGCTGCTGCAAACGCACTGTACGGCCGTTGAGCAACCCGGAGTTGCATGTTTGGGATCAGAAGGTAGAATAAGCCGCTCGCCGACGATGTTCTCGAACCGACGGTTTACCGATGCTGAGGATAGGTCGCATGAAAAACAGTCCGATCGCCTGCCTGGCCCTACTGGCCGTCGCCATGGCAGCCTGCGCGCCGGCCTCTGACGGGGCAGACGAGATGACGAACACCATTGCGGGCCTGCTCGCGGCCGGCCAACCGGTATTTGGGATCTTTTCCGGCGAGCACACGGCGGAACAGGGCGCCGTCATGGCGCAAAATCGCGAGACGGACTTCGTTTTCTATTCATTGGAGTCGGGGCCGTTCGACATCCCAACCATGACGACCTACAAGGAAAGCATGGCCGAGGCGTCGGGGGAGGAGGGCGCCCGTCCCATGGCATTGCGCATCCCGCCAATCGGAGAAGGCGAGGAAGCAGCCCGAGATCACGTGCGACAGGGCCTCGCTGCCGGCGTGGCAGCGATCGTGGTGCCGCACCTGGAGTCAGCCGCCCAGGCAGCGGTGGCAGTGAGCGCCATGGGGCCGGACGCCTGGCCCGGCAATCCGGGCGGCCATCTGGTCAGCATGCTGATCGTGGAGGACAAGGTGGGTGTGGCGAACGTCCGTGAGATCGTGAGCACACCAGGCGTGGGCGTCGTCTTTGCGGGGCCCGGGGATTTGCGTCGTGCATACGAGCGCGACATGGAGGCGGTCGAGAACGCCATTCAAACCGTCCTCGCCGCCTGTAAGGAGTTTGACGTTCCGTGCGGCATAACCGCGGGCGTAGATGACATCGCGGAACGGCTCGGACAGGGGTTCCGCGTCATCATCGTGACTCAGTCAGAAGCCTTGGCCGTGGGTAAGGAAACTGCAGGTCGAACGGCGAGTGAGTAAAACCCGTCGGCATCACAACCTCAACACTCTTGGAGTCACCATGGTGAAGTCAGTCGAACGACACAGCGTTACTCGCCTAACGAGATAGCTCTCCGTTCAACTCCAGGTACACACGCTGAATCGCGCGTGCGCCCTGACTCGCGCGCAGGCTCCAAGCTTCCAGGTCACCAAACTGCGCCTGCTCCACCGCGTCCTCCACGCTCACACCCGCGTCGTGCAAACGCCTGGCCTCGGCAATCACCTGCTCCACCGCTCGTCGGTAGGTCTCCAACTCCTCCTCGAGAGTCTCGGGTGATTCCACGAACCCGTGACCCGGGACGTAGATATCAACGTCCATAGCTTGTGCTTTCTCGATCATTGCCACCCACTCTGAGGGGTAGGCCGAACGCATCGCAGGAAATATTCGATTGAGATATGCTTCGCTCATGAAGAGAACTTTCTCGGCGGGCAAGTAGACGACCAAGTCTCCACCGGTATGCGCGCGTCCCAGGAACTGTACGTGGATCTCTTTGTCGCCGAGCTGAAGAACTCTCTTGTCCTCGACGAGTTCGGTGGGAATGATTACCGGAGGCGCGTCGGCCGATCTGTTGGGATTGCCGGCGCTCCGTTCTAGGTTGGCCTTTGATGTGGGATGCGCAAGAAAGACCGCACTGTCCGGGAACGCGGCGTTGCCCGCGGTATGATCTCCGTGATCGGAGCAAATCACCACGTGGGTGATCGGCTGGTCGGTAACGCCCGCGATCGCATCGACCAGACGTTGCGTATCGGCGGGATTCCCCTGGCCGTCCGCGACGAGCACCCCGGCGGACGTCACTACGAACAGGCTGACGGTGGTGAACTTCTCCTCCCCAGCCGATCGAAGCTGCTCGTAGGAATACACCCCGTCCGCCAGTTTTTGGACCCGGGGGAAGTCCTCGTCGGTGAACCCGCGCAGGTAAGGATCCCCCGTGCGGACGATCGTCTCGCCGGTTTCGGCCTGGCAGCCGATCATGGCCAGTGACAGGAAGAGAAGGACGGTAGGGCGGTAAGGCGGTAGGGCGGTAGATCGAAATGAGACTCTCGGCATGGTGGCCTCCTATCGTCGGCTTGCGAGGCCGACTGGACGGCGTATTCTACCTGCTAAGGAGGGCACCACAATGAGAAGTGCACGATTCGTCATCATCGTCCTGGCTCTGGCTGTAGGTCTGCCGAGGGTCGCCCAGGCGCAGCAGCGCCAAATGACCGACCAAGAGCGGGCCCGTCGCCGGGCCGAGCAAGCACAGCAACTCCAGGAGGAGTTACGGTCTCCGCGTCCGATCGAGGCCCTGAACTCGGTGTGGATCGAGGAGTTGACCTGGATGGAGGTCCGCGACGCGATCGCGGCCGGGAAGACCACAGCGATCATCTCGACGGGTGGCATCGAGCAGAACGGTCCGTACGTCGCCACCGGCAAGCACAATTACATCCTGCAGAGTGCGTGTGAGTGGATAGCGAGAGATCTCGGCGACGCGCTTTGCGCACCGATCCTGAAGCTGGTTCCCGAGGGCAACATCGAAGAACCGTCCAGTCACATGCGGTACCCGGGGACCATCAGCCTGCGGGAGGAGACGTTCCAGGCCGTGCTCGACGACATCGCGAGCAGCCTGAAGGCGCATGGTTTCAAGCACATCATCTTCATCGGTGACAGTGGGGG
>JADFPO010000206.1 GCA_022562295.1 Gemmatimonadota bacterium | reverse complement strand
CGACCGGGCGACTCAGACATTCCGACCTGATCATGTACGACCGGCAGACGGAAACCTGGTGGCAACAGGCCACCGGGGAGGGGATCGTCGGCCAGTATGCCGGCGAGCGGCTCACGTTCGTGGCTTCACCGCTGATCAGTTGGAAGACGTTCAAGGACCGTTACCCCGACGGTCAGGTGCTATCGCGCGATACCGGGTTCCGTCGAGACTACGGACGCAACCCCTACGCCGGATACGACCGGCAAGAGTCCCCCATCCGGCGTTTCTTCCGTGGACGCCGCGACGCTCGGCTACCGGCAATGGAGCGAGTCGTCGCCGTGGACTTCAACAACGAGAGCGTGGCCGTGCCTTTCTCGCTGCTTCAGGAGAAGCGCGTCATCGCAGAGGAGGTCGGTGGAATGCCCATCGTGGTGTTCTGGGCGCCCGGAACGGCGAGCGCTTTGGACAGCGGCCGCATTCATCGAGGGCGCGACGTGGGTTCGAGCGGCGTGTTCGACCCGCGTATCGGTGGGAGGTCGCTTCGGTTCACGCCGGACGGTGACGGACAGTTCACCGACGTTGAGACCGGCTCGACCTGGGATATCCTCGGACGCGCGACCGACGGACCCCTCGCCGGCGAGCAGTTGGCCGAGATCCCTCACGGAAATCATTTTTGGTTCGCGTGGGGAGTGTTCAAGCCCGACACCCGCATCGTAAACTAGGTGCGAACCGACACAGTCCCGACCACAAACCAAAACTGCCCGGCACCCTATCGAGGGGCCGGGCAGTTTTGGCGTGCGGGAATTGAGCAGATTACCCCTGGCGGTCAGTGCCCCTGCCCCATGGAATGGGTCATCCCTCCCTCTCTCATGGAATCGTCCCCATGATCCATGATCATGGTGCCTTCGCGATCCAACTCCGCGGTTATGATCGAGCGGATCGCCTGCATCTGCTCTTCACCCGCGAATCCGATCCAGCGCTCGACCACTCTCCCGTCGCGATCCAGCAGCACCGTAAACGGCAACCCGATGTAATGATACTTGGATTTGAGGTCGCCCCGCCCGAGCGCAACTGGAAAATCGAAGCCGAACTCATCGAGGAAACTCTCCGCCGATGCGACCCGGATATCCTCGTTGAACGTGACAAACTCGAAATCGGGGTGCGTGATGCTGTGCCGCAAACTATCCAGCGCCGGCATTTCCACTCGGCAAGGCGCACACCAGCTCGCCCAGAAGTTGATCAGCACCACCTTGCCACGGAGATCCTGAGACGTCACCCGCCGACCGTCGAGCAGCTCGAGGTCAAACTCGCCGAAGGGAGCCCGCTCGCTTGGCGGGACACCCGTGAGGAGCGCGAAGTGGTCCACGAGGTACACACGGCCCTCGGCGTCCGACGCGAGGGTCGGCAACGGATTATCGATCGTGGCCGAGCGCAGCAGATGTCCCGTCTCGGGGTCGAAGACGTCAATCCGACTCTCTTGCGTGGTAAATCCCGGAACACTCAGCACGTAGACGCGCCCGTCGACTCCCAACGCCACCCCGATGTTCACCGGAGCGTAGTCGATCATCGCTTCGCCATCGACGACTTCGAACCGCGGTTCCACGGTTGACTGGGGGAGACCGCGACTCGCAACCCACAGCGTGTCTCCAGACCGCGTCATGGCCACCAATTCATCGCGGATGAACGGCGCATAGTAGATCACGGTGTCGGCCAGCGCGATCCGACCCGCACTGGCCAAATGAGTGAGCAAGAAATCCGGCGGCACGACTCCCGCACCGATGGTGGTATCCACTTCGCCAAGCGCATCGAGTCGGGCCAACAGATGCGTGGATCCGAACACAGGCCGAAATGCCATCTGCATCGGCGAACGGACGAGCCAGGCCCTCCCCTGAACGTCACTTGCCACGAGGGAATAGTCGAAGGCACCCGGCACTCTAGAAACCACGGTTCCCGCGCGGTCTAGCAGCACCACCTCGCCCTGGCCGGTGACCAACCAGAGCCCGGCTTCACCGGCCGCCGCAACGCTGACCACCTCTCGGCCGTCCACATGCACCGGGATACGGCTCACGCGCAAACGCTCATCCACCCGTAGGATGCCCCCGGCTCCGTCGAGGGCCAGCGCACCACCGCCGGGAATCGGCTGGGCGGGTGCCCCCTGGAAAAAGAGCAGCCGTGAGGCTCGCGTGGGGTGGATCGAGTCAACGACGAGATGCTCGGCCGCGCTTGTCGATTCGACGTACAGCACCCCGCCGGATTTCGTTATGGCGGGAGCTTCGGCCTCGGCGTTGAGGATCGATATCGGTCCGCGGACGGGCTCACCGGCCCCCCCTCCCAAGCGCACAGTCGTGATGACGCCCGCGCCAAGCGCGAGCGCCACCCAAACGACCACGGCGGGCCGAGCAACACCTCGGCCCACCCCGAACACTCCTCGCGTCACGAGCGGGTGACGCTCTCGATTTGGATGGCCTTGGCGCCACCGGCTTCGAACACCGTGCCCGTTACGCGCACTTTCTGCTCCGCATACTCTTTCAAGACCGCGTTCTGGTTGTCACCAGGCATCCCGGCGCTGACCGGCATGTAGAGCGTGCCGTCGTCGCCCAAGATAGCCAGAGGAATCCCAATATCTGCACACACCTGGGCGCACATCCGGTGCGTTTCCCCTGACAGGTTGTGCCGGAACTTGCAGGACAAGTCGATAACAGTCCCGGAGACCGTTGCTGCGTGCCCCTCCGGCGCCTTCGGCATTGGCATGTCCTGGGCGCTAGCCGCCACCGGCAGCACCAACGCTACCAAGGCCAATGCACCAATGCTAGGAATGAGACGTTTCATCAAGTCGTACCTCCCATATGGGTTTTGCTACGGTTATCAAGCGGGTCGCGCGATCGCGCGCCCGCTCATGACGAGTCCGGCGTCTTGCGCGTAAGCAATCAAATGCTGCTGGAGCAGTCGCCGGCCACGAAAAAGCCGAGATCGGACGGTTCCGATCGGCACATTCAGAATGGTGGCAGCGGCATCGTAGGTCTGGTCTTCCACGTCGATAATCACTACCGGCGTCCGGTAGATTTCCGGCAGCATGGTCAGCGCGCGGCTCAGCACCTCGTCGAACTCGGGCAGCTCCATGATGCGTCGGAGCGCGAGATCAACCACTCCGTTTTGATGTCGCCTCGTCGAGGCGATCTCATCGAGTTCGGAGTTCTCGTAGGTCGTGATGCGGCTCTCGCGTTGGCTTTTTTGGATCCAGACATTGTGGCATATCGTGAAGAGCCACGCCGCGCAGTTGGTTCCCAGCCGGTACTGGTGGCGGCTACGGTAGGCCCGGAGGTAGGTGTCTTGGACCAGGTCGTCCGAGTCGGCGGGGTCCTTGGTCAACTGGAGCGCGAACCGGTAAACTCTGTCCAGGGCCGCCAAGGTCTCCCCCTCGAATGTGGTCTCGTCTTCTTCGGCCTGAAGGGCCAGGCGCTCGGGTCGCCGGGGCAAATGCACCATCCTTACAGGGATTCCTGGGTGGTCTGCTAACTCCTCGGCAACAACCGGGGCCTCCCAGTTGTTCCCGAGTCCCGGCAGGAACAAACCGCGCCCGGCTGCGGTTATGTTCGGTATGGCAAGATTCGCTCACCTAGTCGCTCCCGCAGCCGCAATCGCGCTGCTG
>JADFPO010000094.1 GCA_022562295.1 Gemmatimonadota bacterium | reverse complement strand
TCACGACTTCCGATCCTATCAACACCTACTACGCCGATCTTGTGCCGTCGCCCGAGCATGACACAGGGGGCCTCGCTGCCTGATCCATCGCCATGCCGTAACATTACGCCGCCGACTCCACCCTACCGTCCCGCCCTCACTGCCCTCCCCGGCCTCGCACCCTGCACGAGCTCGCCGCCGTCCACCACCGGCACGCCGTTCACCAACACGTACTCTATCCCCAAGGAAGTAATCGTCGCATCCATGTAGGTCGATCGATCGATCACCGACGCCGGATCGAATATGGTGATGTCCGCGTCGGCGCCGACGCGGATACGGCCCTTGTCGCGCATCGACGGAACCCGCGCCTCCAACCGGCGCGCCGGCTCGAGAGACATGCGGCGTAACGCGTCCATCAACTCGACCACTCCCTGCTCCCGCACGTAGCGCCCCAACACTTTCGCATACGACCCCGATGTGCGGGGATGCCCCCGGCCGTTCTCGATGAAACCGTCGCTGGCGATCATCGTGAGCGGGCTGCTGATGGCGGCGAGCGTCATCTCCTCGGTACGGCTGTGTATGATGACGGTGCCTCCGTCCGCCCGATACCGACCGAACGTCTCACGCGTGAGGCGCTCTCCTGTCGCCACCCACTGGTAGTTGTTGAACTGGTCGTTCGTCCATGTTTCCCAATCGTCAAACAGGGCAGACTCGATCTCCGTCATCCCCGCCTCGTACGGGTACGCCTCGGTCGTGACGTCCTGACCATCCGCGCGCGCCCGCTCGATGACCTGGAGAAACTCGGTTGTTTGTGCGCCCCCACTCGAGTTGGCGTGCACGACATGGAGCGGGACATTCGCACGCGCCGCCGTCTCGATCGTTTCCGCCAGACCGCGGGGCCCACCTCGCACGTGAATATGTGCCGACGCATCGTGCTCGGCGGCGACGCGGAACATCGTCTCGATCTCCGCCATCGTGGCGGCCGGGGTGTACGCCGTGCCGAACCCCACGGCCACCGCCCCTTGCGCCAAGCCTTCCCCTATACGGCGCGCCATCTCGGCAATTTGGGCATCGCTCGCGGCTCCGTGGCCGCCCGGACCGCTCGGCAGAAAATCACCGGGGTCGTCCATCACGATCATGCGGACCGGTATGTGGCCGATGCTGACACCGTAATTGACGATCTGCCCGCCCTCGCGCTCCGCGTACCACGCGGTGACGTCTCCCGTTCCCACCTCCAACTCGAACGCGCTCGTCACACCGTCCGCCACCATCAAGGCATACGCTTCTTCGGTCTGACCGTGCTCATGCAGGTCGATGAACCCGGGCGCGACGACGAGACCGCTCGCGTCGATCGTGCGCGCGCCGTCCAGCGGGTCTTCTGTCACCGCCTCGATGCGTCCGTTCCGGACTCCGACGTTCATGACGGCATCGAGGCCAGATTCCGGATCCATCACCCGGCCGCCCTGGATGACGATGTCGTACTCCCCCGCACCACACGCGGATGCGAGCACCGCGAGTACCAGCGCAGCGGCGGCGGGGGGGGCGGGGGCGGGGGCGATCGATGTTCTCACGATGCGACTCCTTCTGAGTGCTGTGAATACCTCAAGGCCGATGCGAGGCCGTCCCACTAAGTTCCGTGGCGCTTCAGCGATCACAAGTTCTTTCAAGACGCGCACGCGCGCCAGCAGTTTGACTCCCGCGCATAGTTCACGCCCACGAGTAGCAGGACGATCAGGCCGAGCCACCGGGTCAAAACTACATGGCGGACTTCGCGTCCGGACGAATCGATCCCTGCGCTGTGCCTTCCCGATTCAAGGATCGAGAACTCCGGTGAGCCAACGAACCACATTGAGGCAAAACTGCGCGTCTTGTGGCGCGCGGGGGTCGTTCATTCCCATCGGATTGCGTTCGGGACCGCTGACTTGCGCCGAGCACATTGCAGCCTCGCCGAGGAAAACCACGCGGCCCTCGTCCCACTCGCGAACAGCGCCGTGAACCCACCCGGCAACTGAGAACTCCGGCCAGTCCGCGCGTGACCCTCTTTGAAAGGACTGCTCTAGGCTGATCCTGGCTTTCGCCTCGGGCCCGAAGATCAACAATGGTTCCCAGCCCTGAGTGATCTGGATGGCCTGCCCGGTGAACGTCATCACGCTGTCCACCCGCTCCGCCGGAGAGCGCCCCCGCACGATCGAGTGTGTTAGCAGGGTGCCGTCGGCAATGCGGAACTGGTCCGGTCCCGGGCCGCCGTCAACATAGGCGTCGATCATGACGATCCCGAAAACCGCGCCCAGGTCACGGGCGGCACCGGCGATAGGCGCATGGTCGGCAAACAAAAGGAAGCGTCCGCCACCACGGACCCACTCCATCAGTCCGCGGATTTCGTCCTTGGCGAAGGCAGACGGGTGGGGATAACTCCAGTCGTCCTCGTTCTCCGCGGCGAGCGGGTTTGCCACCACCAATAGGTCGCAACCGGCCAACGCATCCTGCGTAAAGTCGCCGGCGAAGCCCGCCACCGAATACCCGTCCCCACGCAGCAGCTCGGCGAACGGTTTGTAGCGCCCGTCAGCCGTGTGGAAGTTGTGGTGGCCTTCGTCGATGCAAACTTGCGGCCCCTCGCCCATCGCAAACGCGGGCCGGGGGTTGTGGAACGTGAAGGATTCGTCGCTGACCTGCTGCGCAGCGACGTAAAGAGGAAGGAGCATCAAGGCTCCGGTGGCAGACGCGACTCTCTTGGTTTTTGCCATTGATGTCCTCTGGGGTAGCTGCGGCCGAAGTTCCGCGTTATCTCTCTCCAGCTGCTAGATACCGACCGCACCACAAAAAGTGCCAACTTGACAACTTATGCGTGGGCTGGCGTCGGTTCCGGATCATGGTCGGAAGACATTCGACCGGATTTCAGCGGGGTTCGGCGAGCGTGTAATCGAAAACGTAGAAGTGCTTCCCGTCGACAATGTCGATTGTCATTTTTCCGGCAAGCCCAACCAACTCTCCAGTGCCAGAATCCGGGACGACGGTAACCGTTAATTGCTGGGCGTCGCGCGTCATTGTGCCGCTGTGCTGCAATGTAAAAGCGCCGCTGCGGCCGTGCAGTGTTCCGGTTACCCGCTCCATCGCTACGTAACCAGCTGAGCCTTGGACGTCCGTGCTGGCAGCCAGCATTTGACCTTTGCTGGTGGCTTCGAGATCGCCGCGGAACTGCTTGTCGATTGACATCCTGCTCACAGTTGGGTCGCCAACGTCGTCGTCCGGCGCTTGGGGATTCAACTTCACTTCAAAAGTTCCACTTGCACGATTCGTCAAGACCGCCTCCTCTTGGACTGTATTGGGACTTTGCGAGCGCATTCGCGCACACGCCGAACCAAAGCTAAGAAATAGGCAAAGGCCCACGACACCAACAGCACGAGCGAGCCGCCCGCTGCATGGCTTGTTAGGCGGGTTCGGTAAACGCAACGTGGTAGCCATTGGGATCCTGGATTCCGAATTCGAGCTTTCCATAGTCCATCACCTCGGGCCCCCAGCAAACGGGATCTTGCCACGCAACTCGTCCGCTAGCTCATACCAGCTCGTGGGGTTTTCTGAATTGGCCGAGCATTTGAGGCAGTAGTTCCAGGCTCGGGATCGTCGGTGTATCCCCAGTCGGCCCTCCCTGGTCACGCCGCACCAGTAGGGCGTGCAGTCCTGCGGCGCGTGCACCCTCAACGTCATCTGTCATACTGTCGCCGACATGCAGGACGCGGTGGGGCGGAACCCCAACCCGGCGACATGCCTCAGCAAATATCTCTGCGTTCGGCTTCTCATACCCTACCTCGGCAGATACGATCACGTCATCGAACGTCTCTCCGAATCCAAGCTCGGTGCAGAAATGCCGTAAACCGCACTGCCAATTCGAGACTACTGCTATGCGATATCGGGCAGCTCTCAAGACTTGCAAAACATTGGAGACATCGGGAAAGACCGCCAGGCTGCTAGGCCCGAGAACGCTCCATACGCTCGCGACGTGATCGGCCACCGCACCGTCCGGCGCGCGCACATTCAAACGCTGGAACAAGCGCTTTGTAAGTCGCAAGAAGTAGCGCTGTTTCTCCGCCTCGGACTGGCTCGGTGAGTAGTCTCTTCCGTGCTGCTCGAAGACGTCGTACAACACCTGGTGTTCCCAAGGGTCAGATTGCAACCCTTCCCTCTTGAAGTACTCCATCAACAGGGCCCCGCGCCCGCGCCCGTTGCGGTGGTAGACAAGCGTGTTGTAGAAGTCGAACGTCACGGCGTCGATCTTGGCTGAGCCGATGTTCACGACCTGCCCCCTACCCCCTATCCCCTACTACCTATCCCCTATCTACCCGGCCGCGGGAACCGTTCGTCCCGCATGGCGGCGTGGTAGGCGAAGCTTGCCACGACGCTCGCGTTGATCATCAGATCCCGGGGCAGCAGCTTGTCGAACGTGTCCATGTTGAAATGGTGCGTCCGCGCTCGATACTCGATGCGATCTTGCACGAACTGGAATCCGGGCAGTCCGGCCTCGTTGAACGAGAGGTGGTCCGTCCCCCTGTTGCTGAACTGCGAGATGGTCCTGACATCGAGGTCATGGAAGGGTTTCATCCATGCCTCGAAGATTGGCATCGTCGCCCGGTTGCCCTGGAGGTGGACGCCCCTGAACTGCCCCGTCCCGTTGTCCATGTTGAAGTAGACGGCGAACTTCTCGTGTGCGGGTGTCGTTCCGTCGCGCGGGTTGCCAAAATGGGTGCGCACATATCCCCGCGACCCTCTCAATCCGCCTTCCTCGTGACTCCACAGGAGAATCCTGATCGTACGCCTGGGCGTGGTACCCAGAGCCTGCAGAATTCTCATCGCCTCCAGCATCACCGACACACCGGTCGCGTTGTCCGTGGCCCCGGTGCCGGTATGCCACGAGTCGAGGTGAGCACCGATCGCGACCACCTCGTCGGCCAGGTCGGTACCGGGAATCTCTCCAATGATATTGTATCCGGTCGGATCGCTATCATCGATCGCGATCTGGATATCGACTTCCATGGTCACGGCCAAGCCACGATCGAGTATCCGGTAGATGCGGTTGTAATGCTCCGCCGCCACGGCAAGCGTGGGTAGCGCGCCCTCGATGCTGGCGCGACTCCGCTCCGCCCGACTGCCGGGATGCCCGGTGGCGTATACCGTCCCGTCGCTACCGATGCTTGCCTTCAGCACCACGGCAACGCCCTCGGCCTTGAAGAATTGCTCGACCTCGAGTTCGCTGATTCCCTCCGGTCTGAACGTGCGCTGTTCGGGTTGACCGCGCGCGTGCCGCTGAACGAGGAGGTCCCTGCCCTCCGTCTCGAAGGTGTGGAGCGACTCCTCGGTGTGTCGGAACGCGTCCTGCACGAATCGCGGACTCGTCGGCATCGGTGGGGTCGCCAAGACGATCGCGTTCTGCAACCGACCGCGATACTGGTCCAGATCATTCGGAGATCGAATGTCGGCGATGATCGCCCGCTCGACGATCTTCCCGCCGGTCCCGGGCGTGAACGCGAGCGGATAGGCGATGACCATTTGGTAGTCCGGTTCGATCATGTGGACCGAAATCCGCTGGATGTCCCATCCGGCCGTTTGATCTCCCCAGGCTTCCCGCTCGACGCGGGATAGTCCGAGTTGCCGCATCTCATTCAGGGCCCACCGCTGCGCTTGACGCATGTTCTGGGAACCGGTGAGCCTGGGCCCGATGACATCGGTGAGAAAGCCCGCGTATTCCATCACGTGGGAATTGTCGAACGCCTCACGCCGAATGTCGGCCACGACGTCCCAATACACAGGTTCCTGAGCGGTCGCCGGAAGCGTTGAGAGGGCGAAGACTGAAGTTGCAATCAGGGCTCTAGCAGATTGATACATGACAAGTCTCTCGTGTTGTGGGACGACGGACCGTTAGGGCACGACGCTGTAGTCCGCTGTAGCTGTAGGCACTCATTGTTTTGTCCGTGTGATTGAGATGGTCAACGGACTCCGCGCTCCAGAACGCACACCGACCATGTGTTTCGATTCGCGTGCATCTGCTCGACCCGCGTCATCCGCGGTGAACCACCGGGCCGACAGCCCATCGCATGCGTGCCGCGGCGGAGGAACGGGCTAGGCCCGTCACACTCAACGCGGATCACGCCGAAACCCGCAGATGCCACCTCCCCCCTTTGGTTTTTTACCCGCTACGCAACCGGCGGGGTTTACGCTGGCGGCAACTGCTTCATGTGGTGGCGAACGTGTAGCGCCTGGAACCTCACGTAGTCGTCGACCGAAATCGTACCGAAAACGGTGCTCGCCACGGCCCCGCCGCCGGCCGCGCACGTACGGCATTTTTGGTCGAATTTGGTTGCCGCCTCCTCCAAGCGCACGCGAGCTTCGGCCGGCGTTGCGGATCCCGCGGCAGGATCGAACGGCTTGGGGGTTTTCCCTTTCGGAAACGATTGTCTTCTCAATATCCACCTGAAAACCAATCTGACCACGGGGCGGATCAAGCGCGGGAGAGACGGGAACTTGGACGGCACGCCCGCCGCGACGTTCGCCGATTCCTCCAGCGAAAGCGCCACGTGCTCGACCACTTGCGACGGTGACCACTTCCGCGGCGCACGCGGCGTGGTCCACACTGATTCGGATTTCTCGGCGGCCGCGATCAAGTCGTCGACGGCGGCCCGGTTGTCCGCGAGGGCAGCGGTGATATCGGGCATGAAACCTCCTTAGGTGTAAGGGCGCGCCCAGGGTTGGCCCAGGCAGTCCATCTTACGTTGCGCAATCCCATCGAGCACGACATCGTCACCGGACGATACGGCCCGCAGCGTCGATGCGAATGGTGAGGACCGAGCCGCTGAACTCATTGGGATCCACGTTTTCCATTACACCGGTATGCCGCTCCCCGGATCCAACCACGGTGACGGCGACATCCACGCGACCCCGAGCCCCAAGTCCGAAGTGCACCGGCAGATCCGATTGCGAGTCATACCCGGAACCCGTATCGACCAGCCGCATACCGAGCAGCCGATCGGTGCCCGCGGCGTAGACACGGACCTCCGCGCCGGGACGAGTGGCGCGGCCTTGGGCATCCAGCACGCGCACCTGAAGCGACCGGAGGCCGGACTCGGACGTGAGTTGGCTTTCCATCAGATAGTGCATCGCATCGTCGGCGGCGCCCGTCAGGGCCAGGTCGAGGTCACCGTCCAGGTCGAAGTCCACCCAGGTTGCGCCGTGACTCGCGTTTAACATGAGCACCTCCGGTGGCGTCACGTCTATGAAGGTCTCGCTTCCCTCACGGCGGTAGAGCCAGTCGCGGTATTGCACGCCGCCCGAGACCGTTCCGTTCACGTACAAGTCGATCATCCCATCGTTATCGAAGTCTCCCCAGGCGCAGGTGTCGTAGCGCGCCTCGACCGCCAGACTCGGCGCGGCGCCGGCATCAGCCCAGGCACCGGGGGACGAGGCATACAGCAGGGCGTTGGGGCCGTAGTTCGCGAAAAAGAGATCGAAGCGTCCGTCGGTGTCCACATCGGCCACGCACACGCGCACGCTCCCCTGGCGTTCGTCGCCGAGCGCGCGTCCGCCGGCTTCTACGGGCGTGCCCGCCGCGATGTCCGTGAAATGCCCGTTGTCGTTCTGCCAGAGACCGTTCGCGTCTCCGTTCATGTTGGCGGTGACGAGATCGAGGTCCCCGTCCTGATCGACGTCGAACCACACCGCTCCAACGGTCCGTCGGTCGTCGCCGATACCGGTTTCTTCGGTTACGTCCACGAATCCAGCGGGGCCGTCGTTCCGAAAAAGCCGGTTGGCCCGGTCCCTGAGTGCGAGGAAGAGATCCAGATCACCATCGGCGTCGTAGTCGATCCACGAGGCTTGTCGCGTCGTTCCCTCCCTAAGCTCCAAACCAACCTGTGCGGCGACGTTGGTGAAGCCCGCGTCACCGTCGTTTCGAAACAGCGCGATTACCGGAGCGTCGCCGGCAAAGCCGAGCAGCAGGTCGGGATCTCCGTCGGCGTCGAAGTCACCCCAAGCGGACGTCCGCACGGCTCGCTCCACCACCAAGCCCACCTCAACCGCAATGTCGACGAAACCACCGGCAAGGTCATTGCGGTACAGCCGACTGCGGGTGCCGTTGAAGCCGACGAAGCGGTCGGGATCGCCGTCCCCGTCGATATCCGCCCAGGCATCCGTCAACGTGCCCCCACTGGCGAAAAGTTCGGGTTGTACAGGTATAAAGCGGATAGGCTGGGGTGGGCGCGCGTCGGCACACCCGAAAGCCGTGACCGCCCCGAGTAAGACCAGCCAATTTCGACCGTGCACGCCCGACACCCCCTTTTGGATTGTTACAGTATTGCGGTTCGCCTGGGTCTGATGTTGCGTCTTCATCATCAAAACGAGCGCGCCGACAGCTTCGTGCTCGTGTTGGCTGCATGCCAAAACATCAGCGGCAACGTTAGCCCTGGGGCACTACCGGAAACAGCGATAAATAGGGCGTCGTCGGCTCCTGCTCCGGGGCCAACGCCGTCGGCATGCGCTCGCCCCCCGGTCCAAGGTGACTGATGTACGCGTAGAGGGCGCGCGCGTCCGCCTCCGCCAGTTGGTTGGCGTTCATCCATGGCATTGGGGGAAGAGCCTTCCGCGTTCGCAGCATCGTGACCCACTCATCTTCCGTCAGATCCTGCACCGTCAGGCGTAGATTGGGCGGGTAGGTTGTGCCCCACGGCCCTCGCCACCCAACCGGTGATCCGAGCAGCCACTCCGGCTCCGGAACATCCCCCTCAGTTTGGAGATATCCGTTCGTGTGGCAGTCATTGCACCCGCCGGTTATCGCCAGATATCGGCCCCGCTCCACCGGGGTACCACCGGTAAGGTGGACACCATCGTTAGCGTTACTGCCAGCCTGGGGCTGGCATGCCACCGCCACAGCAGTGACACATCCTAACACAACTACACTACGAAAACGACGGAGAGGAACGATCATCGCTCGACCTCCAGTTAAGGGGACCCGAACACGTGCAGTCTAACCACTCGGCCCATGACCTATAGAACGCGACTGTCTCATGACAACCTACGACGGCGACGGCGTGGTCGTCAAACAGGAGCGCGTTCGAAACACCCCTCCACTTCCCCATCCCATTACATTCCCTCCCCATGATTTCCGCATCCAATCTCGCCAAGTCTTATGGTGACCGGACCCTCTTTGCCGGAGTGTCTTTTCAGCTCAACGCAGGGGAGCGCTACGGATTGGTGGGTGCCAACGGTTCCGGTAAGACGACGCTCCTTCTGATCTTGAGCAACGACCTGGAAGCCAGCGAGGGAACGGTTTCTGTCGCCAAACGACTGCGGGTCGGGGTGCTGCGTCAAGACCAGTTTATCCATGAAACCCGAGACATTCTCGAAGTGGCTCTGATGGGCAACCCGGAGTTGTGGGGAGCGATGGTGGAAAAGGAGGCGATCGTTGCCGCCGCAGATACACATTTCGATGCCGACCGTTTTGCCGAACTAGAGGAGACCGTCCAGCGGCACGACGGATACGCCGCCGAATCTCGAGCCGCAACCATCCTCGAGGGTCTCGGTATTCCGGCGCGGGTGCATCGCGATCCGATGTCTACCCTTTCCGGGGGATTCAAACTCCGGGTGTTACTGGCTCAGGTTTTGGCCACCGCTCCCGACATCTTGTTGCTCGATGAGCCCACCAACCACCTCGACATTTTGGCCATCCGCTGGCTCGAGATCTTTATGCGGGAGTTTGCCGGGCTCTTGGTGGTAATCTCTCACGATCATCGGTTCCTCGACAACGTCAGCACCAACATTCTGGATGTCGACTACGAAACGGTGTTGTCGTATCGCGGCAACTACACCGCGTTTGTCGAAGCCAAGCGGGCCGAACGCGAGCGTCGAGTAAAGGAAATCACTGCTCGGAAGCGTGAGATCGCGCACCATCAGCAGTTTGTGGATCGCTTTCGCGCAAAGGCGAGCAAGGCACGCCAGGCACAGAGTAGAGTCCGCCTGATTGAGAAGAGGGCGAACGCACTGGAGGAGCTTCCGGAAAGCTCTCGCAGATATCCCACGTTTCGGTTCGAGCAAAAACGCGCCAGCGGTCGCGATGTGCTCACCATCAAGGGAATCAAGAAGGCGTACGGGGACAACGCCGTACTGCACGGCGTGGATCTTCTAGTCCAGAAGGGGGATCGGCTCGCGATCATCGGACCCAACGGCATCGGCAAATCCACTCTCCTCAAGATCGTCATGGGGGAGGAGACCGCAGATGCGGGTTCGGTAGAGTGGGGATATGAAACTCATCCGGGTTATTTCGCGCAGAATTTTCAAGAACAGTTCAAGACACTCACCGGCACTGCCGAGGAATGGGTTTGGAATTGTTGTGCGGACAGGGACATTGGTTTCGTACGTGGCCGGATGGCGCAGATGCTTTTCTCCGGCGACGATGTGAAGAAACGGTTGACGGCCCTCTCCGGGGGTGAGGCCGCTCGTCTGATCTTCAGCCGGCTGACGATCGGGAAGCCGAACGTGCTCGTGTTGGACGAACCAACCAACCATTTGGACCTCGAATCGATCGAGGCATTAGTGGAAGGGCTCAAGGCCTATCCCGGCACGCTCATCCTCGTATCACACGATCGCTGGCTCGTCGGCCAGTTGGCCACCCGTATCGTCGAGATAAAATCAGGCGGTATCAGAGATTATCCGGGCACCTATCAAGAGTACGTCCATGCATGCGGTGACGATCACTTGGATGTAGACACTGTGGTTCTCAAGACAAAGAAGGAAAAGCGGAAAAAAGATTCTACCGATACGGGCACTCGGGGGCGACGGGGGGCAGGTCCGGACCGCAAGTCAGCGTCCCAGGGTGGCAATCTCAAGGCTTTGCGAAAACGACTGCAAGAACGGCAAGCCGGGCTCGCCACCAAGATTGAAGCGGCTGAGGCTCGTATCAAGAAGATCGACGCCACGTTCTGCGAAGCGAACTACTTCGAGCACACGCCACCTGCCGAGGTGAGGAAAACGGAGGTTGAGCGGAAAGATCTCGAGCGTGAAGTCAGCGACCTCATGGCGGAGTGGGAGCAAGTAGAAGAAGAGATGGAGGTTTAAGAACTAGACAGCTCCGAAACCGGGCAACATACTTCCGAGCGAGAACAAGGGAATCTGGGCGACTGGAGAGTTCGAGTTCATTCCACACACACACCGCGGAGGAAAGGACCATGAAGAAGCTGCAGATGCTGGCATTGGCGGGGCTGTTGGTCTGCCTTGTGCCGACGCCCGGGTTCGCCCAGGTCGCGGTGCTCACGGATCCTGAATACCTGGCGGGCGCGCCGACGCCGATAACGGCTCATGAGACCGTCTGGATGCAGGAGATGACGTGGCCGGAGATCCGCGACGCTATCCAATTATATGGCAAGACAACGGCGATCGTTGCGACCGGCGGTGTGGAGCAGAACGGTCCGTTTTCCGTGACGGGCAAGCATAATTTCCTGGTCGAAAAGGATGCGCAGGCCATCGCCGAACGGCTGGGAAACGCCCTGGTGGCCCCGGTGATCCCGTTTTCTCCGGAAGACTACAGCGTGGGACGTCCCGGAGACCATCTCCTTTACCCCGGGACCTTCCACATGCCGTCCGAGCTTTTCAAGGCGGTACTGCGCGAGTACTGTATCAACCTGAAGAGGTCCGGGTTCACCGACATCATGATTATCGCCGAGAACCTCCCAAGCAACGAGCTACAAGAGGAGGTTGCAGCAGCTCTGAACGCCGAATGGGCCGGGGAGGAGACGAGGGTCTACCACCTTCAAGAGTATTACGACCAGCACCGCGTCATGGACGAGGACCTGCGGGACCGAGGGATCGTACAAGAAAGCCAGGGCATCCACGACAGCTTCCGCGTCACAGCTACGCTGATGGCGGTCGACCCGACTCTGGTCAGGCTCCAGCAAAGGATTGCCGCGGGCCCGCATACGGCTTCGATCAACGGGATCAGCATCCTCCCTGCCATCACCACCATAGAGCATGGCAGGAGAATGAGTGAGGCCAAGGTGGTTGCGGCAGTGGAGGCTATTAGACGGTATGTCGCCGAACACCGGCGGGGTATGTAATGCGGACCTGAACCTGTCGCGGAGGCGCAGGAAATTTCCCGGCAATACTCGCCGCCACCTGAACTGGAATGTTGCGTCTCCGCGTAGCCGCATCGGCTCTGCGGATGGTGCCGTCAAATCTTCACACCGTCAGGGGTAACAATGTTACGAGACGTTCTTCGCTGCGCCGGTCGGATATTGCCGGTCATGGGGTGTCTGTTGGGAAGTGTCCAGTACGCGCATGGCCAGACGGTTGTCGAACGCAGCGTCGAGACTCGGTTCCAGCTGGATCTGCACGTTTCTGATGTGGCATTGAGGGAGTATCTGCCGTCTGGCTGGACGCCCAACGTTGCGGGCCGGGGACCAGCCAAGGACGCGAATCTGCGTTTGATTTTCATCGACCGCCTGACGATCAACGGACCTGATGGAAGGCCTCTCGGACGGGGATCGAATCGCCTCGTCTACCTCGTCGCCCCCGTGACGGATCCGACCGGTACGAACGTCCAACTGGTCATCGGCGGATTGACCGAAGACCCGGAGGATGCGCCGGGACCGTTTGGCGTCTACCTGCCGGCAACAACCCATTCCATGACGCGCTCCACGTCCAGCGGCAGTGGGGGGGGGCCCATTGTGGAATCGCAGGACTGGGTATTTGCGGCGCGGACGGGCGAACGCCTAGAGATGCACATTACATACGAACGAGGCGTAGGGAACAGGCGTGCTCCCAGGGAGGTCAGATACTACTCCGCGCAGAATCCAGACTTCTTTCAGATCTCCAGCCAGGAACAGGTCTTGGACATTCTGCGGAACGTAACCACCACGCCCCCCGATCGGGTACGGGAGTTTTCACTCACGGTAGGGGGTGGCAGTTATGCCGAGCTGTTCGATGGCACGGAGAGAGTGTTGAGTTGGGACAACATAATTTGGATCAATCGCTCGGTATCATTGCCGTAAGACCGACGCCGGATCGTGACCGTGGCCTTCCTTTTTAGAACGAGCGCGCCGTCTGCTTCACGGGCTTGTGTCAGACGGCACGCGAAGCCGTCCGCGATCGAATATTGGTCCCAAGCTCCGCAACGATGTCCCTAGCCGGATTGACCGCACCAATGGCGCCGCCATCTTCATGCGCGCGTGCGCCTTCCATGACGGATTGGCCCCACAACTGCGTCTCGAATGTGGTCCATTCGTCTGATGCCGTGAGCCGGTCCTTCAAACGTTTATGCCGGACCAGGAAGTGACCATCAAGGAACCGGAAGTCGTCATGAGGCATGGAAAACTCGGGGCTAGGACGGAAGGGGGGATCGAAGTGTTCCAAACATTTATTGCTACGGGATCGGTCCGACCAACATCTCCTAGGAAGTATCACGGGCCTACCATCAGGGCTTTTCTACGCGTCCTTCCACAGCGTCTCGCCCTTAACTAACCAAGAGGTCCCGA
>JADFPO010000093.1 GCA_022562295.1 Gemmatimonadota bacterium | reverse complement strand
CTGCCCACCTGCCCAACTGCCCATCCGCCCATCCTACCCCGTCGCCGGCTTCCCGGCCGGTTTCACGTACTTGTCGTACCACGCCAGGTACCGCTCCAACCGATCCTTTTGGTAGGAGGGAACCCGCAAGCCGTGCGACTGTCCCGGATAGACCACGAGCTGCGTCTCTCGTCCCAGCCGCCGGAGCGCCTGGTACAGTTGTTCGGAGTTGAGAATCGGCACGTTCCAATCCCGCTCGCCGCCCATGATGAGCGTCGGCGTGACGATGTTCTCGACGTAATTGAACGGTGAAATGCGCTCCCAGTTTTCTCGGCTTTCCCATGGCAGGCCGAGTTCCGCCTCCCACTGCCGTTGGTAATGGTCGTGGCCGTAGTTCGCGATGTAGAGCACCTCGCTGGCACCGGTGATCGCCGCTTCGAACCGATCGGTCTTGGTAATGACGTAATTGGTGAGGATCCCGCCGTACGACCAACCGCCGACGCCCAGCCGATCGGGGTCGGCGTAGCCCTGTTCGATCGCGTAGTCAACGCCGGCCATGACGTCCTGGTAGTCCTTGTTTCCCCAGTCGGCCCAGATCGCTTTGGAAAACTCCTGGCCGTAGCCCGACGAGCCTCGCGGGTTGACCGTGACGACCACGTAGCCGTTCGCCGCGAACAGCTGTGCCTCGAAGTTGAAGCTGTGAGAGAACTGGGAGACCGGACCGCCGTGTATGCGCAACAGCGTTGGATACCTGAAACCCTCCTGGTACCCGGGGGGCAGGTAGATGAAGCCCTCGACCTCGGTCCCGTCCTCACTCGGGAACTGAACATTCATCACGTCCGCCAGTCGCAAACCGGACAACAGTTCGTCGTTCTCGTGCGTGAGCTGCACGGCAGCGTTCCCGTCGATCGTGAAGATCTCGTTGGGTCTGTCGAGGTGGCCGATCAGCGCGACCATTTGCCCGTCGTGTCCCATCACGAAGTCGCGCACGGCGAGGCCGCCACTCACCACTCGCTCGACGCGGCCGTTCCCGGCGTTCACTCGCACCAGATGATTCTCCGCGCTGTCCTCCAGTCTCGCATAGATCCAGCGTCCGTCGGCGGAAAACTTCGCGCCCCTGAAGTTCCGGTCGAGCTGAGTCGTCAAGAGCCGCGGCTCGCCACCGCTCGACGGTACGACTGCCAGATGACCCGTCGCGTACCAGATGATCTCCGGTTCGGTGACGGTGGTGTAGGCGATCCATTCACCATCGGGACTCCACGCCGGTGAGCCGTCCGAGCCCGGATTCGTCGTGACCTGCAACAGTGTCTGTCCCTGATCGGTGTTGTCAGCCGCCACGATCCAGATGTCGCTGTTGGAGTTGGCGTCCGGGTCCTCGGTCCGGTTGCTGACGAATGCGACCCGCTTCCCGTCCGGGCTCCACACCGCTTGCGATTCGTCGTAATCGCCGGACGTGACCTGCGTCAGTTCTTCGGAGGCCAGGTCGAAAACGTAGAGATGGGTGTGGCGATTGCCCGTGAGGTATCCGGCGCCGTCACGCTTGAACTGGAGCCGGTCGATGACCCATGGCTCCCGCGTGTCGGACTCGTTCTCGTCGTCCTCATCCTCGTCCTCGGGATCGCGGATGGAGAGCAGTAGCGTCGCTCCGTCAGGCGACCAGTCGTAACTGGATATCCCCTGCTTCACATCCGTGAGCTGTCGTGCCTCGCCGCCCAGCCTGTTGAGAACCCAAACCTGCGTCTCTCCCTCATCGCGGGATGCCTGGAAAGAGAGGTATTTGCCGTCGGGACTCCACCGCGGCCGGCTGGCCGAGTATCCCTCCGCGGTCATCGGGATCGCGTCACCGCCCCCCCCCTGTGCGGGCACCATCCAGATTCGGGTCTCCGACTTCTCGTCTTCGAGGATCGTGCGGCCCACCGTGTATGCCACCCAGCTACCGTCGGGACTGATCTGGGGGCTCCCGACGCGCTTCACGGCGAACAGGTCGTCGATCTCCAGCGTGCGGGGCGATTGTGCAGCAAGTGGAAGGGTCAGTGAACCGGCGAGGAGGATCGCGAGTGGAAACGGACGGGACATTTTCTTAGTACTCCGGCTGGGAATTGTGGGAATTTAACTATGGGCCTTGGGCTATGGGCTTTGGGCTATGAGCTGTGAGCTACGAGCTGTGAGCTACGAGCTACGAATCTCTCACGGGTGGGACCGTCTCCGACCGTCATAGAACGTCTTCAACCGCCCATCTGCCCAACTGCCCAACTGCCCGTCTTGAGCCACGAGCGACGCTCCGTCTTCGACCGTCTTCTAATCGTCTCTCTCCGTCCCCAAATCACTTACTCACCATCCCTCTCCCAAAACTCATCAACGCGGACCCTGCGATGAATCCACCAGCGAGCACATACATCGGGCCCTGGATTTGCTCGCCGTATTTGCGGAGCAGTATTACTCGGACGGTTAGCGCGATTAGAGCGGTCCATCCGGCTATTGGGTTCAAGATGAGTAGACCGGTTGCGAACAGGATGCCGATCTGGCGCTGCGGGCCGCCGAGCCATTGGACCACCGCGCCCGGTACCGCCCACAACATCAAAGTGACGGCCAGACCCGGTGTGGTTCCGGCCGCTATGGTGGCGGCGTACACGCGATCGACCGGTGGAAACAGGTCGCGCGCGAAATAGCTCTCGTACAACAACAGCACCACCAGCGCCGCCACTCCAATGCCCAACAGCTCAGCCAGGTACTGCTCCCGGCGACCTTGTCGCTCGTACTCGGGATACCGGCCGCTACCGCGCATGATCCATCCGGCCTTGAGATCGTAACCCATGTCTGCAAACGCGGGACCGGTCGCCGCCGTGAACCCGACCAGGAACGCGAGTGGCAGGGTGGGAAACCCCATCAACATGCCGAGTACCAAGAAGATCAACGCGGTGGCGAACGCGGGAAACCATCCGGCGTGCATCGCGGCTATCCCGACCACCAACTCTGACACTAGCGCCGCGACGGCGGCGAACAGCACGAACGCAACCAACATGCCGGGAGACATCTCGGCGTACAGTCCCGCCGCGGTGGCCATCACGGCGGCCGCCGCGACAAAAGCGAGGAAGCCCCAGCGGAGCGGAGGCCCCAGCTCACGCGGCGCTGTCCCTTCCGGCTCCTGCCCCCGCTTGCCGGCACGCTCCCTTTCCTTGTATACGGTGGCGATTGCGATCTGGACCAGCGCGACCAGTCCCGCTCCGATCATGATGCCGTGCGGCACGTAGTGTGCACTGAGATCGATCCCGGTGAGCGGCTGAGTGTAACCCCGCACCAGCAACCCGACGCCGAACATGGTGAGGGCCCAGATGTTGCCGATCCAGCACACGCCGAATACGTCCATGGGTATGCCGAAGTATTGGCCGGTGCCGCCCACGACCGCGCCGACGCCGAGCAGGTTGCGGCGCGTTCCGGCACGATCGCCGGCGATGAGGCACTCTGCAGTGGCGACGCCGCCGGGCCACAAGCCGGTGGCGGGGTAGATCTTGGAATCGAACACATGGTACAGGATGGTGGCGTCGATCACGAGCGCGAGAAACGCGCCGAGCATCATGACCGGCACGAGGTCGATACGCCCCACCAGCCACAGCACTCCCAACGGGAGCAGCAGCGCGTTGGCTCCGCCGAACGTGGCGCCGGAGATGACGGTCTGCATGAGGTTCTGCCGCGCGAGGCTGGTGAAGTTGCGCAACACGGCAACGGGTATCCGCGCCACGGCGATCGCCAGCACGGCGCCGATAATGGAGCTGTTGGGGGTGATGCCGACACGCGTCAACAACTCGAGGCCGATGATCACGCCGAGCACGGCCAGCAGCACGGCAAACACGAACGTCGCCGGCTCGAACACGGAAGGGTGCCGCTCGGGGACGTGCGCGACGTCGTACTCGATCGCCATCCCGCCGTGGGATTGGCTCGTTTGGCTCAAGTGCGGGCTCCGCTCGCGCTGGATCGAGAAGTTTCCAAATCAACCAGATGCTTGCGCCATCACACGAGCTGTGCCACCGCTCCCGCCACGAGGCGGCGAGCCAGCAGCACGGGGCGACCGGATACGGTCGCGACCTCTTTGCGCATGGCCTCGGTGTATCCGATGCAGTGCATGACGATGAGGTCGACGTCGGCCAGCTCGCGCGCCGCATCCGCGAAACGAGATTCGGCGTAGGGAGAGGCGTGGCTGACGCTGAGTCGCTGACCGGCGCGCGCTTGGAAGTTAAACTCCTGGATCTGCTCTTCCACCGGCACCATGACACCGATCGATGTGGCGCCGGATCCGAACGCCAACACGGCGTGGTCGACGATCGCCTGGGCTTCGAGAAAGAGACCGCGTGTTTGCAGGTTGGGGAAATGCCCGGTGCACAGTAACACGACGAGGTCGAAATCGCTCTGGGCGATGCGGTCGAGCGACTGCTGTAGGCGTTGCTGTATCCAAGTCTTGCGTGCGACCACCTGGGATCCGTCGCGCAAGCGCGTAACCAACCGCTCGTCCTCCTCGCCCGGTGCGGCACGCGCAATCTCTTCGTCGCTCACCCCGTCGAGCACGCCGAATTCCGTTATGGTGACACCGGCGCCGACCAGAGCGGCCATCTCAGGCACGAGATCGGTTCGGGGTGTCTGCCCGATCGTCACGAACGCGGCCCGCATTGCTCCCTTCATGGGGCAAAAGGTACGCCCGTTTCCTTGCGCGTTGCAATGCCGTCGTTCGAGTGGCCACGGCGGCGCCCCTGTGGTATCGTCCTCCGTCACACGTGGGTACTTCATGTCTCATACGTTCACCAGTTCACGCCGTCGTGCGCCTATGTCCGCAGAGCGAGAGATAACGAGAGACGAGTTGAAGCTGCTCGCTACCGGGGCGTGGATCCTGGGTGCCGGTGGGGGTGGCAATCCGTACCACGCCTTGCTCAACCTGCGGGAGCTGTACCGCCAGGGGCGGCGCTGTCGCTTGATCGATCCGGCCACGTTGCGAGATGACGACCTGGTGGCGGTCGTATCTACCATGGGAGCGCCGTTGGTGGGGGAAGAGCGTCTGGTGGACCCGGAGGTGGCGCTCAAGTCCGTGCGCGCCATGGAGCGATTCCTGGGCCGGCGGTTCGACGCCGTGATGTCGCTCGAGATCGGCGGCGCCAACTCGTTTCAGCCGCTGATGGTGGCGGCCCTCGCCGATCTGCCGGTGGTGGACGCTGACACGATGGGTCGTGCCTTTCCGGAGGCGCAGCATTCCAGCTTTGCCATCGGCGACCTCCAGCCGTATCCCCTCTCGCTCGCGGACGTGCGGGACAACGCGGTGATCGTGTCGCACGCGGCGAGCTGGAAGTGGATGGAGCGCATCAGCCGCAATGTGTGTACGGAGGTCGGCTCGGTGGCGGCGACGTGCAAGGCGCCCCGCAGCGGCAAGGAAGTGAACCAGTGGGGCGTGCTGTACACGGTTACCAAGGCGATCGACCTGGGGCACGCGGTGCATGAGGCGCGACGCGAGCACCGGGATCCGGTTGCAGCAGTGGTGCAGGTGGAGAATGGTCTGGTACTGTTCCGCGGCAAGATCACCGACGTGGATCGGCGCACAACGCAAGGCTTCCTCAGGGGAACGGCCTCGATCGAGGGGCTGGACGACGATCGCGGTCGCGAGTTCAAGCTCGACTTTCAAAACGAGTTCACGGTCGGATGGCTCGACGGCACTGCGCGGGTAACGGTGCCGGAAATCATCTGCATGATGGACAGCGTGTCCGGAGACGCCATCGGTACGGAGACGTTGCGTTACGGACAACGGGTGACGGTGGTCGCGCTGCCGGCGCCGGCTGTGCAGCTGACCGCCAAAGGACTGGAGCACGTGGGGCCGCGCGCGTTCGGTTACGACCTCGACTTTACATCGGTGTTCGCGACATGAGACGGATCGGGATCGATGTGGGTGGCACCAACACGGACGCCGTCATAGTCGAGGAAGATCGCGTGGTTCACGCGGTCAAGACGGCAACCACGGAGGACGTGACCGGCGGGATCGTAAACGCGCTCGCCGACTTGGTGCGCGCGGCGGGCGAAACCGTAGCTGACATCGACTCGGCGATGATCGGGACGACCCACTTCACCAACGCGGTGGTGCAGCGTAACGGTCTGACCAGGGTGGCGGCGATCCGCATCGGGTTGCCGGCGGGGAAGTCTCTCCCGCCGTTCATCGACTGGCCGGAGGATTTGTCTGGTGTTGTGCGGGGCGAGGTGTTTCTTGTAGAGGGAGGACACGAGTACGACGGACGGCCGTTGGTGCCGCTGGATACGGCGGCGTTGAGAGAAGCTGCGGCGCGGATACGGGACGCCGGCATCAAGGCGGTGGGCATCACCAGCGTGTTCTCGCCTCTCACCGCCGAGTGTGAAACTGTTGCGGCGGACATCGTGCGGTCGATATGCCCGGATGTGGACATCACGCTGTCGCACCAGCTCGGACGTATTGGGTTGCTCGAGCGCGAGAACGCCACCCTGTTGAATGCCTGTCTGGTGGAGTTGGCGCGCAAGACGACCGACAGCTTTAACGCAGCGCTTCTCGCGAGCAGAATCGACGTGCCGTTGTTCCTGACGCAGAACGACGGCACCATCGTGAGCGCGGCCACCGCCGAAGCGTTTCCGGTCTACAGCTTCGCGTCTGGACCGACCAACAGCATGCGCGGTGCCGCGTTCCTCTCGCAGCTGGAAGACGCTCTCGTGATCGACGTGGGCGGGACAACCACGGACATCGGTTGTCTCAAGGCCGGGTTTCCGCGCGAGGCCAACAACGTGGTGGAGATCGGTGGGGTTCGTACTTTGTTTCGCATGCCCGATCTGCTGTCGCTGGGGCTGGGTGGTGGATCTCTGGTGGACACCGAAAGCATGACCGTGGGACCGGCCAGCGTGGGATACCGCATCGTGGACGAGGCGTTGGTGTTTGGCGGCGAGAAAATAACCGCTACCGATGTGGCAGTGGCGCGCGGGCTGGTGGAGTTGGGCGACCCCGACCGGGTGGCGAGGCTCGACGGCGCAACGGTGGAGCGGTGTATCGCCGCAATCGAGGCGACCATCGCCGAGGGAGTGGATCGTATGAAGACCGACGCCGCGGACGTACCTCTGATTGCCGTGGGTGGCGCCGCGTTTCTCGTGCCGCGCCGGCTGCCGGGCATCTCGGAAGTCGTGCACGTGGAGCACGAGGCAGTAGCCAACGCCGTCGGCGCCGCCATTGCGCAGGTGAGTGGCGAGGTCGATCGGGTGTTCAGCGGCGTGGGTCGCGACAAGGCTATCGAAGAGGCGACCGAACACGCGCGGCGCCGTGCCGTCGAGGCTGGCGCCGATGAGGCCTCACTGTCCGTCGTGGAGATCGAAGATCTGCCGCTTGCCTATCTCCCGGGCGACTCGCGACGGGTGCGAGTGCGGGTGGTGGGGTCGGCAGCCCCGCACACCTAGTATCCTCCCCACGGTCCCCCGCCTCCTCGCAAAATGAGCTACGAGCCGCGAGCTACGAGCCGACGCTCCGTCTTCGACCGTCCTAGACCGTCCTCGACCGTCCTCGACCGTCTTATTCTACACCTCCGCCAATTCTCTCAATCTCTCAAGCAACCTCACCGTCGCCCACGTATCCCGCTTACAGTATTCCAACAGATCGTGCCGAGTCTTCTCGTGCTGCTCGGGACTCAGCTTCCCGGTCACGAACAGCAGCCGCGCGATCGTCACGCTAGCAACCATACCGTCCACGATGACCAGGTCGTCGTAGCTGAGTTCCGGTACGAGCGCCGGCAGCACGAACTTGAGACTGAAGCTGCCCTGAAAATCCGGGTGATACACGTTGTTCCGAATCACAGGCAGCAGATCGATGAGCTTGGACTCCAGTTCCTTCAACTCTCCTTCGAGTTCGGGCACCGACTTTTGCAGACTCCTGATCCTCGTCTTCTCGAACGGGGAGTAGTGAACCACGCGCTCCGCATCGGCGGTAGCCTCGATCATCGCTCGCGCGAGGGCTGGGCGGGCATCGAGGGGACCTTCGGCGAGGTGCTCGGCGTGCGTGAAACCACCGGACCCGTCCTCCTGGTGGTAACTGAACTGTGCTGCTGCCTGGTGCCACGGACCTTGGTCCTCCCACACGGGAACGGCGCGTTGAATCGTCTCGAAATCGAGGTGGCCGAGCCGCACGTCGAAGGGTTCCAGATCCTTGGCTAGGCCGCTCTCGACCACGACCTCGCCGGACTGCATCGCCCGCAGTTGGCGTTGCGCGGCCGCCGGGAGCTTCTCGTCCGCCGGAATGCCCGAGATCCATTGGATGCCGCGATCCATATACGCCGCTGCTTTGACACCGCCGACGTTGTACAGTTTGATGATGTGGTCGGGCGAGTCCGGCCAGCACCGTTCCATGAACGGACAGTCACGGGGCTTGAAGCAGTGCTCGCCGATTTCGATGTCGGGGCAGGGCCCCGCCAACATCGCGAGCTGCGCCTCCAACTCGGCCGGTATGCGTCCCAGCCACTCGTCGACCGGGGTGGTGACATCGGTGCGGGCGAACAGGTCGCCCTGATCGGGGTGCCGGTACTCCTTGTTGAGGTGCATGATTTCGACGGCGCGCACGTCGATGCCACACTGCACCAGCACGTGTTTCTGCACGGCCGCATCGGGAATGTGCTCGTCCTTCTGCGACGACGACGATTTGACCTCGATGATACGGAACCCGTCATCCAAACGCTCCAGCACGTCGACGGCCACGAATGTGTTGTCGGCCAGGAAACTCGCTTCGTAGATCGCAGGCGCGGCAAAATCCAGCGCCAGCCTCGTGGCCTCGATCTTGGCGTCCACCTCGCGGTACGGGAAGTCGATGAGGGTCCCACCGGGAAACCGGGTCTGGGCCAACTCTCCCACTTGGCTTCCCTGATCGAACCGGTCCTGCAACACGATGTCGGGTTGCAGCTCAACCGCGTCGGGCTCGTGCACCTTCCACCACAAGAGCTTGTGGCACTGGACGCCTGCGACGAAGCGGGATTTAGAGAGGCGCATTGGGCTGTGGGCTTTGGGCTGTGAGCTTTGGGCTCTCCCTCCCTTTCCCTCCGTCTTTAAGGCGCTTCAACTCAACCCTACAACCCGAAATCCGCTCGCCTGAGCTGCCGTGCCGAGCGCCCGGTCGTGTGTTGCCATGACTATCTCATCGCCTCGCGCCTCACGCCACATGAGTGCGGTAGCAAGATGAATCGCATCCAATGTGCCAAGCTCCGTGGGGAAGGGTCGCGCGGCTCGGTCGAGCACCGCCATCGAGGGCTCCACGATCTCCATCTCTTCGATCAAGTGGAAAACGGCTTGTCTCCTCGCGGCGAGGTGTTCGTCGGACAAACCAACCCGAAGTCGAAGTCGGTCCAGCGTGCGTAGACATTCAACCTGCACCAGTGCACTTGCCACGCCACGTTCGACCGATTTCCACGTTTTGAGCTTGCCGGGCTGGCCCAGTATGACCCGCAACAATACAGATGAATCGAGATAGGCTATCACCGCTCGCCCTGACGCTCCTCCAACAACAGGTCTACCACGTCCAGGCCGACGCGAAGGGGACGAGGTAGCGGAACGTCTTGCAGCTTTCGCACGCGCTTTGCCGGTTGACGCACTCGTAATGCATCGGCCCCTTCCATGGGAACGACCCGCGCCACGGGGGTGTCGCGATCCAGAATCGTGACCACATGTCCACGTCGCACATACCGCAAGTACTCGCTCAGGCGGGCCTTCAGCTCGGCTATCTTCACAGACCTCATGGTCATAATATAGTCATGAGTGGTCATATAGCCAATCGTGGGCTCTTTGAGCTACGAGCCTCGAGCTACGACGCCTCCCCCGACCGCCCTTGTCCGCCTTTTTCGTCCGCCCGTCTATCCGCCTCGTCCTCGATCGTCTTAGATCGTCTTAGATCGTCTTCTATCTAACTAGTCGGTCTTGTCCCCTCTTTGAAAAACGCATTGAACAGCAGCTTGAACGTGCCATGCGTCTGCATGCGGTGCTGCACGCGGAAGCCGTACATGAGAATACGACCGTTGCCGTACTCCACTTCGAGGATCGCGGCTTTGCCTGCCATTTTCTCCGCGCCGATGAGCTGACCGGCGGCCAGGACGTCCTTCGGGTCGGCCGCCCATCGCCCGACCACGTTGATCTTGCCCGATGCCCCGTCCCATCCCGTGGGCTCGTAGGCTCGGCCACCGGCCCACTTGGCAACGACCGTTCCGGGGCTTCCCGCCGTGAGATCATGGTTCTCATCCAATTCCACGTTCAGCAGTGACGAGGGGAGGAAGAACTCGGTTCGGCTCAAGCTGTCGAGCGCATTGCGAATGGGGACGTCGAAATGCTCCAGGACCACCGCGTCCCCACGGTCGAACGTGATGAGGGTGCCGCCGTCTTGAACGAAGTTTTTGAGGTTCTCGACCCCCTCGTCCCCGATGCCGCCCGAATACCCAGGCAGCGTGGAATCCTCCGGGACCCCTTTGATGAGACGTGTTAGCGCGATCTCCGATGGAATGATCACGATGTCGAGACGGCCGCGGAGGTTTGGATCGCGCATGTCATCGTTGCTCAAGGTTTCGTGCACGAACCCGTACTCCTCGAGCATGAGCCGAGTCCAACCTTCGTCCATCGCGCCCGCCCACCCTTGGAAGAGACCGACTCGTGTTTGCTGCACGACGCGTGTTGTGGATGGAACGTCGGCGGGGTCCGCGTACACCGGAACACCGGCGGCGTGTTCTAGCAGCGCTGCTTCGATACCGGGTTGATCCGCAGGAATCAGGAACACGCCCCGTACGGGCATGCCCTCGATCTCCATCTCGCCCTGCGCCCGGTGCACCGCGAAGCCCGCCGTCATGAGGTCATTCGCTACCCGGTAGCTCTGGTTCACTTCGGAACTCATCGCGTACCACCGCTGGGCCCGACCCGGCGGTGCTACCTCCGGCGCCGGCACCTCTGCCACAAGGGTCTTGTCCACGTCGAACGGCTCCTCGATGCGCACGGTTTCCACACCCATCTGCATGGACATGGTGTAGGCGGCGCCGTCGTACATGCGGAGGAACGGGCCGTTCGGATACTCCCTCCGAACCGGCAGGAAGCGCGGCTCCAGCAAATCCAACACGGCGGCTCGGCTGGGCTGTGCGACCAACACGATGTAACTGCCTGCCTCGAAACGTCGCGCGACGGGTTCCAGGATTCCCTCGTCTTCGGCGTCTTCATCGACAGCAGCGTCCTCCGCGTCCTCATCGTCGTGCTCGTCCTCGTCTTCGGCGTCTTCATCGGCAGCAGCGTGCTCCGCGTCTTCATCCGCGTCCTCGTCGTCGTCTTCAGTCTCTGCTTGGAAGGGCTGCCTGATTCCCGCAATGTCCGCAACGGTATCCAGCACGGTGGGGAAGACCTCGAACGCTTCGTTCGCCCGATGGATCTCGATGCCCTGCCATGACAACCGCGACATGAGGTCGGCTACGGTGAGGGGATCACGCTGGCCGGCCGGTATCACGATCGCGTATGGTCCGGATGCTTCGGCGCGCTCCATCGTCTCCTTCGCCATCTGCCACCGGCCCAAGATGTAGTCCTGTCGGTTGCGCGCTACTTGGCGCAGGACGGAGAATGCCGCTACGGTCTGGTACGCCACGATGTCGCCGAGCGTCCACTCTCCCGCCGGCCAGGGATCGGGCATGTTGACCGAGAACTCGTATGCGGCCATGGGCCCGCGCCGTCTCGTCCCGCGCTCGAGCGCGTCCATCTCGACGGTGTCGGGACTGGCCAGGTTCGCGCTGGCCGTCTCCGTCAGGATGCCGATGACGTTGTGATAGCGCTGCGTGAGTGCGCCTTCTTGTCCGAAGATGCGGTACATCTCGCCGCTGAGTATCCCCTGCATACCTGCGGCCTGGAGATCGCGCACCATGCCGCCGCCGAGGGCCTGAAGCGCCTGCCACTGCAGCGGGTGGATCAACGGGTTCATCGGGTCGGGGTACGGCGGCACGAACATGCGCGGGCCTGATCCTCCCATCTGGTGCTGGTCGAGATAGACCTGAGCCGCCGTACGATGGTACATGACGTCGAACCAGTACCGGGTTTCAGGTAAAGCGCCCTGGAAGAAATCCCGGTTGTTGTCGTGCCCCGCATAGTGATGGTAGAGGTAGGGCATCCGGGCCCTCGGCGTCTCGCTGTCCTTCACCTTGTTGTACCAGTCCACCACCATGATCTGCCCGTCGGGGTTGGCCGACGGGATGAGCACCGTGACGACGTTGTCCAGGATGTCCAGTATCTCGGCGTCGTCGCTCGTGGCCATCCGGTAGACCAGGTCCACACTGGTCTGGGATGCGCCGATCTCCGTGGAGTGGATGTTGTGGTTGATGAAGACCGTGGCCGGAAGATCGGCCGCGAGGCGCTCGGCTTCCTCGCGCGGCACCCGCCCCCGTGCCAGCAGGGCCGAGGTCTCGTGGATCGCAGCGAGCCGCCGGAGGTTCTCGGGCGACGACATCGTGACCACCACAAACGGGTTGCCGAGGGTCGTCGGGCCCAGCGTATCGACACGCAAACGGGCCGACCGTGCGGCCAAGCCAGAGAAGTACTCGAGAATGCCATCCCACCGGGCCAGCCGTCCGGTGGTCCCCATCGCGAAGCCGAAATGCTCCTCCGGACTGGGGGGGGGAGCGGTTTGGGCTTGGGTCCCCACCGGACCGAGCAAGAGCACAACGGCGAGGGATCGTACGAATGATTGGGCTCGAAGCACTGGACACCTTCTGTTGGGTGGAAGAATGACGGAATGCAATTTGGGGGAGAGGACCCGGAATGGCTATGAGCTGATGGCTACGCGGCCGGGTTCGATCGTCCTCGACTGCCGTTGAGGTTTCTACTTGGATCCGCCCCCATGGACTAGTAGCGCGAGCCGCGAGCCCGTATTGTAGAAGTGCCTCGCACGCACCAACCCGACGACGACATGGCCAAAGAGACGTTTGCCGGCAAAACCGTCTGGATAACCGGAGCCTCCTCGGGCATCGGGAGATCTCTCGCGTTCGCATTCTTCGGCGCTGGCGCAAAGCTGATATTGTCGTCGCGCAACCAAGAGAGCCTCGAAGAAGTCAAGCGAGTGTGCCACAACGATGCAAACGTCCACGTGCTCCCCTTCGACCTGGCCGATCTGGACGCGCTCGGCTCCCAGGCCGAACGTGCCTTGTCGCTCTTCGGCCACATCGACTACATGGTGCACAACGCCGGAGTCGCCCTACGAGACCGCGTTGTCGATACCGATTGCAGCGTCGATCGGAAGATCATGGATGTGAACTACTTCGCGGCGATCGCGATCACCAAAGCATTGCTCCCTTCGATGTTGCAGGGCCGCTCGGGATGTTTTGTCGTCGTGAGTAGCCTGTCCGGCAAATATGGAGGGCCGCAGGTCTCGTCCTACTCGGCGTCGAAACACGCGCTGCATGGCTTCTTTGAATCGCTTCGCGCCGAGGTGCATGCCGACAACATCCAGATCACCGTGGTTGTTCCCGGGTTCGTGAGGACGCGGAT
>JADFPO010000205.1 GCA_022562295.1 Gemmatimonadota bacterium | reverse complement strand
CTGTTGGCCCTGGACGACTTCGTCGATCGGCCGGAGTACGCACCGCTTATCGAGCTGGCCGATTTCATCAAGGTCGATTTTCTTGACACATCCGCTGATGAGCGTTGGCGTATCGCCCGGCGGTACGGGTCGCGCGTGGCGTTGTTGGCGGAAAAGGTGGAAACCCTCGAGGACGTCGAGCAAGGGATCGAACATGGCTACCAGTACTTCCAAGGGTTTTTCTTTTGTAAGCCAGAAATCATCGCACGGCGTGACATTCCGGGTTTCAAGCTCAACTACCTTCGGTTCTTTGAAGAACTCTCCCGACCCGAGCTCGACTTCAACCGGTTGGAGCAGATCATCGAGCGGGAAGTGTCTCTTTCTGTCAAGTTGTTGCGCTTGCTCAACTCGGCGAGGCTAGGCTATTTCGGCGGGGTGAACACGGTGTGGCAGGCGCTTCTCGTGCTGGGGGAAAGAACGATGCAGCGCTGGGCGTCGATGATCGCCATGACCGAAATGGGAGAGGACAAGCCGCGCGAACTCGTCGTGACCTGCCTCGTGCGCGCTCGGTTCTGTGAGCTGTTGGGGCAGGCCGCACGTCTCCACGACCGCGACCACGACTTGTTCCTAGTTGGGATGCTCTCGCTGATCGACGCGTTGGTCGGCCGTCCCTTGATCGAAGTACTGGATGAACTCGCCGTCTCGCAGGAAATCCGCGAAGCCCTCATCGAAACCGATTCTCCTATGGCGATCATCCGCGCCCTCGTGGTGGCTCACGAGCGCGGAGCTTGGGAAACGGTTGACCGCTTCGCCGCCCAACTCTCCCTGTCGGATGTGCCCATCGCGGACTTGTACCGGGAGGCGGTCGTCTGGGCCGACGACGTGTTTCGAACTCATGCCGAAACGACGGCTCCCAACTCCCTCTACGCGCGGTAGGCAACGTCGATACCACTGGAGGATGCGCGTCATGGACACATTTCGAACACTCGCCGCGGGTTCACTTACCGGCTTCGCGGCACTGCTTGGCGTACCGACCGCGGCTCAGACAATCCAAGGCGAGGTCTCCGTGCCTTCCGCATTCTTCGAATATTGGCCGGCGGTGAATCAGACGGTGCGGCTCGTCGCGTTGCGCGACTTGCATCGAGTGGCCTATGACCTCTGCCGCGAACACGACGCCTATTACCTGGACCTCGCCGAGCTGTGGCATCGCATTTACCGAGAGCGTACGTCGGGGGCGTACACCACGCTTGGATTGCGACAACTGGCCGCGGAGGAACAAGAGGTCGTGGACTCGCTCATCGCGTTGTTCGAGGATACGGGAGACGGGATGTTCGAAATCCTGATGGCACTCACGGTCGACGAGGTCTCGGCCGGAGTGGCGGCGCGCTACTCTTTCGAAGGAGTTCCACCCGGCAACTACGCCATGTGGGCGGAAGCCGTCATTGCCGACCTGCCCTATCAGTGGTGGGTCGAGTTCTCGATGCCAAGGGCCGGGACCGTCACCCTCGATTTGAATGAGACTGTCTTCGCAGAGGCGGCACTTCCCTTTTCCTGCGATCGGCTTGGGTTCGGCGAGTGGCGCAAAGATCTTGCACCGCTACCCGAGCGGCGCTGGGCATTGCCGAGTCGTCCCGAGCGGCAGCCGCGCTAGATCACTTGACGACATTCAGCTTCAGCTCCGGCTGCGGTGGGTCCCGCCGCTTTCCGGAAACTCCGGATAACGCGGAAGACGCGGGTGAACACGGATCAAATACTTTGTTGGGGTGTGGAGGTGGGGGGTGGGGGGGATCCGCTGTTGTCCGTCCCATCAGCGTCATCCGCGGTTCCCCGACGGCTGCCCGGACGGCGAAACGCCGGACGCTGAAAGTTGAAAGCTGATAACGGCTCTCTGGCTCATACCAACTCGTTGCGATGCAGCAACTGATCGATAGGGTGCAGGCAGCTCTTGAGAAGAGACGGGCATGATCGTACGGGTGCGTGACCTGCGATTTCGCTATCCCGGCGGCGCCGGAGACGTGCTCGACGGTTTGGACTTCGACATCAGCGAAGGTGAGATCTTCGGGTTCCTCGGCCCCAACGGTTCGGGCAAAAGCACCACACAGAAAGTGCTGACGCGCATCTTGCCGTCGTACCGGGGCGCGGTGAAGGTGTTCGACAAGGACCTCGGCTCGCTCCGATCGGACTACTACAACCACATCGGTGTGTCGTTCGAGTTTCCCAACCTCTACGAGAAACTGACGGCCGAAGAAAACCTGGAGTTCTATCGGGGCTTCTTCGACGTGCCGACGGACGAACCGCGGGAGCTGCTGGAGCGATTCGACCTTCCCGTAGGAGACTCCCGCCGGGTGGGCGCGTTCTCCAAGGGGATGAAGATGCGGCTGGTGTTGGCCCGCTCGCTGATCAACCGGCCCAAGCTATGGTTCCTCGACGAGCCGACCACCGGCCAGGACCCGCTCCACGCCGTGCAGATCCGGGACATGATCCGGCAAATGGCGGACGGCGGCACGACCGTGTTCTTGACCACCCACGACATGACCGTCGCCGACAAGCTGTGCGATCGCGTGGCCTTCATCAATGACGGGACGCTCGTTGTAGTCGACACGCCCCGGGCGCTGAAGCTGCAAGACCACCAACGGTTGGTGCGGATCGAGTATCCGGCAGACGGCGGAACGCTTGCACGCGAGGAGTTTCACCTCGACGACCCGGCCTCGAAACAGGCGTTCGTCGACGCGATCCAGACGCGGGAGATCGAGACGATCCACACGCTCGAGCCGTCGCTCGAGGACGTGTTTCTTCGGGTCACGGGCCGAGGGCTGTCGTGAGCCGGCGCATAACGGTGGCCGTCCGATTGGTATTGACGATTCAATCGCGTGCCAAGTTCCCGCACGTCTATTTCGGGATGACGGTCTTCACGGTGATCGTGTTCCGCACGCTCGTCCCCGACGAGCTGATCCCGATGGTGCTCCCCGCGTTTCTGTTCGGAGAACCGGGCAGCCTCGGCGTGTTGATGGTGGCGGCACATCGTTACTTGGAGCGCGGAGAGCGAAGCGTGGTGGCGATCCTCGTGACACCACTCAGCAGTGGGGAATACGTCTCCGCCTTGATCCTCGGATCGGCGGTGCTTCCGACGATCGCCGCCGCGTTGATCCAGGCAGGTGTCCAGGGTTTCGACGGACGGGTACTCCTCATCGTCCCACCGCTCTACCTGATCGCCGTAATCTCGGGCAGCATCGGGCTGGTCCTCTCGACGATGTTCCGGGACTTCACGCGGTTCCTCGTGGGCTCGATCCCCGCGATCATGATCTACTCGCTGCCACTCCTCGCATTCTTCAAGCTGGCACCATGGTGGGCGTTCAAGTGGATCCCGTCAGACCCAGCGTTGGTCGTCTTCGGGATGCTCAGTCACGACGCGGTAAGCATGCCGGCCTACGCCGGGTCGGTTGGCCTGCTGGGCGTATTTGCCGCCGCGGCATGGTGGGGAGCGATCGCCACGTACTCGTCCCGCGTACGCGGTGAGGTGGAATTCGCGTGAGCAAGGTGGCGGCGCTACTACGACGTGACGTGCGCGGGATCTACCGCGACGGCTTCCTCGTGATGATGTCGTTGTACACCCTCGGCATCGCAGTCGCGATGAGGGTTCTCGTGCGATGGATTTCGATCGAGCACATCGAATTGTACG
>JADFPO010000092.1:6380-13701 GCA_022562295.1 Gemmatimonadota bacterium | reverse complement strand
CTGAGGCTGGTCGATACCACGTCGCCGTATGCCCTCACCGGGGCCGTCTTCGCTACCGAACGGGCGGCGGTGCGGCAGGCCTTGCGTGCGCTACGGTATGCCGCTGGTAATTTTTACATCAATGACAAGCCCACCGGGGCCGTCGTCGGTCAGCAACCGTTCGGTGGGGGGCGAGCCAGCGGAACCAACGACAAGGCGGGGTCAATGCTGAATCTGGTGCGTTGGGTGTCCGCCAGAACCATAAAGGAACTGTCGGTTCCGCCGACGAACTACCGATACCCCTTTATGGAGGAGGCATAGACGACTACCGGACCGGCCGGCTTGGCTGAGGGCGGGGGCCAACCACCACTGGTAGAGCGGTGACCTGGAAAAACTGTGACTTTTGCCCTTGACGGATGCCGCACAATACCGGAATTTTGCGGCGGGTTCGGAGCCTCGTAAGTTCGTGCGGGATTTGAACCTAGGAAGATCGGCCGCCACGTCGGCCCTGAACACGGGGTTTGACGGTCCACACTGCCGCCTGGAAATATTCATGAAGCGAAGACTCCTGGCTCCGATGATCGGAGCGGCCCTATTTGGTGCAGTCGCGCTGGGTTGCGAGCCCGGCTCGATCACCGAAGCCCGAGAGCAGCTGGGACGCGGGTCCAACGACACGTTCTCGCTCCTGATCCCCCTTGTGAGCGACACGTTCTTCATCAGCAAGATCCTACCGGCGGATACGGTCACCCTGGCTGGAGGCATCCTCGGCGTTCGGATCCAGTCCGACAGCATCACCGTCGATGTGGGTCAAGATCTGAAGTTCGACAACATCGTGTTCGATCAGTTCACGTTCAGTTTCGATGACATGCTGCGCACCGAACAGGCGTCAACGAACGTGGCGTTTCCCACACCGGCTCAGGGACCGGCGGCGCCTGCGGCTGCCGCGTTCGTTCCCGGACAGCCGCGGGACACCGTCAGTTTCCTCACTCCCGGAGGATCCAACGTCCGCGGCGCGACTGTTGATTCGGGGCTCGCGATCCGCACGATGACCAACAATACGGTGTGCCCCGCTACCGTAAACATTTCGCTGGTGGATTCACTCGGAGCCACGGTGGTCACCTTCCCCCCCAACGTGGCGCTCGGTGCCAATGTCACCGTGGTCGATACCGCGAGCATGTCGGGGGCCAGGTTATCCGGTTTCATCGACATCAGTACCACCGCGACGTTCGGGGCATGCGTGCCGTCGTTTGGATCGAACGTTAAAAGCACGATCACCTTCCCACCGATGACGTTGGCCTCGGTGGACTTGACCAACGTGAACGAGACCTTCAACGAGAATTACGGGGCGCTGGATTCGGAACCGCGGATCCAGGCGATCGACACGATCGTCGGATCGGGCGGGTCGTTGAATGTGGTCGTGCAGAATCGGCTCCCGATGCCCCTCGCCGTGGACATGACGATGAACGGCATCTTGGGACCCAGCGGGGCACCGCTCAGGGACTCCACGGTGGTTCCCGCGGCCCCCGGCGACGGAACCACCACCAGCGCCACGCTGGTGTTCCCCCTGGCTGGTGCGTCGATTATCTCAGCGTCGGTGCGGGCAAACGTGATCGGCAGGGCCACGGCCGCCTCCGCTACGGTCACACCGGCCGCGGCCACCGACGCCGCGGTGGTGGATGGGACGGGCAACATCGTGGTCGAGCGCCTGGCCGGCACGTTGGACCCGGCCCGGACGCCAGAACTGACAATCGCGGTCGAAGAGTTCACCGCGCTCGATGCTTCTGCCGTCGATTTCGAGGACCTCAATGACGCCATGCGCCAGTCCACGATCAACCGCGCCACGGTGGATTTGACGATAACAAACGGTGCTGACATACCGCTGGTGTTGAGTGGTTTGACGCTGGGCGTGGTCCAGCTCGATGCCGCCGGCGCGATCAGGCGAGACGCGCAGGGCAATCCGGACTATGAGGTGGATGCCAACGGAGCCGACCTGACTGTCCCCGTTGCCGATTCCGGTCAAACAGACCTCGCGGTCGCGCCGCTGGGGAGCAGAGCGATATCCTTAAACGCGGCGCCGTTGGTCGACCGGATGGTGAAGCTGGCGTTGGGCGGCACTGACGCGGCGCTGTTGACCGCAGGGAACGTAATCGCAGGGGACGGCACCACGCCGGGTAGCATCTCCAGCGGTGACAAGGTCGGCGTGGGTTTCGACGTGACGGTGGGGCTCGACTTCACGTTACCGGCCGGTGGCATCCAGTTCGACATCAACCAGGTGTCCGACGGTATCGATCTCGACAGTGCGGACGCCGACGATTTGGCTTCGCGCGTCGTGGACGTCGGCGGCACGGCCAGCGCGGAGAACTTCACACCGTTCGGACTCGAGGTGACTGTGGCCATCGCCCCGGATTCGTTGGCCGATTCCGTGGACGTGTTCGCGCAGCCCAACGCCATCTTCCTCGACACCATGGCACTCAGCGCCCCCACGGTAGACGCGCTGGGGATACGGCAGGGGACCACGACCGATTCGGTCGCGGTGGCGATTACCGGGCAGGAGTCGCGGGTGCTGTTTGGCAAGTTCTTCACCGCGGGCATTCGAGTACGGCTCCTCGCGGGGATGGGCGGCGGTGGTCGCGGTGCGATTCTTACCGAGGACAAGATCGTCATCGGCGCGACGGCGCTTATTCGAATCCGGCGGGGAGGTAGATGATGCGTATCGCACTGCTGGCTGCTATCACGGTCGGACTGACCGCCACGAGCGCGTCCGCCCAGGGCGTGCCGGATCGGTCGCAGGCGGCCCGGGTCGACATGGGATACCGCCGATTCACGTCGTTTCGCGTCGATCCGTTCCGTCACGTCATGATCCCGCACTGGGGTTTGGTGGTTTCGGCCGGAGGATCGGGTTCGAACACCGTCCTGAATTTCTCGGACGTGGGTGCGTTGATCTTCCTCAGTGACAACGATGAGATCCAACCCAGCGACATGATCGACATTGCGGGACTGATCCCCGCGGGCAAGGGCGTGCGCGCCGTCGGGCAGGGAGAGGGTGGAGCATATCTCGGCGGTCCGTTTGGCCGTCACTTCAGCATCGGCTTTTCAGCGCAGGCACGTGGCTATGGGTCGGCCAAGATCGCCGATTCCGCAGTCGCGATTGTGCGAGACGGGAACCTGAACCAGCAGAACTTCAATCTGGGCAACTCGGGCGCTTCCGGTCTTGTGACGGCCGATATAGGGGTCCACACGGTGCTTCGATTTGGGCCGTTCGGCGGAGATGACGGTATGAATCTCGCCTTGGGCATCGGTGGGCGGCTCGTGCGCCCCGGCGTCTATGTGAGGGCGCGTACGGAGGTGGGCAGTCCGCGAACGATCCGCGTCACCGCCGACAGCATCGTGCTCGACCTGGCTTTCGAGACGCTCCTCGCCACCGACAAGATCGATGAGCGATTCACCGGTGATTTCGGGAGTGGAGTGGTAGGTGACTTCTTGATGCGACTCGAGTGGCCCACGCAGGGGTTTGCCTTCGAGGCGATGGTGGCCAACATCGGGACCACGACCATCAAGCAATTGGAGCGGGATTCGGCGAGTCTCTTCGTCGCCACGGCCGATCCGCTCAACGATCTGGTCGATGCCCTTGATGCGCTCTCGTTCGAGACTCGCGACACGGTGGATATCGACGTGCGACTGCCGCGGATCGTGAGGTTCACCGCCAGCGCGTGGGCCAATCGCATCCTGCAGTTGGATCTGTCGACCACCATGCCCGTGGGTGGCGAGTTCGAAACGCCGCTCATCATGGACGTCGGAACCACCTGGCGGTTCCTCAAGAACCTGCCACTCCGGGCCGGATTGATCATCGGCGGCCATCAAGGCCTCGGCTACTCCGCTGGTTTCGCGTTCGAGGCGCGGAACATGCTGTTCCAAGTGGCCGGCCAGTCGTTGGGCGGCTTCCTCAAGCAGGCCAAGGGGGCCGGCGCCCGGTTCGATTTCGGGTTCTTTTTCTGATTCACGAGTAACGCTGCAGCTGCGTCCGGCTGGCTGACCGCAGTCGACCCCTTGGGGCCTTTGGGTTCCTTACCTACTTTTCCACACTCCATAGAATCGGCTGCTTGCGGCCGATTCGTGCGCGAATGGGAACCAGCTCAGCCGAGTGAGATGAGGTCTGCGACGGCAATCAGCTTTTCGACGGCAATGGCGGCCACGGCCTGGCTCCTGAGCGGCTGTCGCCCCGCACCCCAGTCCGAGCAGGCGCCGGCTCGACCCAGGGCGGTGGAGCCGCAAGAGCGCTTTTTCAGGAACCTGCGGCAACTGACGTTCGAAGGACAGAACGCAGAAGCGTATTTTTCCGCGGACGGCACGCAGCTCATCTTCCAGCGCCAGGTGGGCGACGCCGGCTGCGACCAGCAATACGTCATGAATGTCGACGGGTCGGAAATGCGGCGCGTGTCGAACGGAGAGGGGCGCACGACCTGCGGGTTCTTCTATCAGCACGATGAGCGGATACTCTACTCCAGCACGTTTCACGCCGGCGCGGCGTGTCCCGCGCCACCCGACCGCTCTCAGGGGTACGTGTGGCCGCTCGAGGATCACGACGTGTATACGGCATTGCCGGACGGAAGCGACTTGCAGCGGCTCACCGAGCGCGACGGGTACGATGCCGAGGCGACGCTTTCTCCCGACGGAGAGACCATCGTGTTCACGTCAATGCGGGACGGTGACCTCGACATCTACACGATGAACGTGGATGGGTCGGAGGTGAAGCGGCTGACCTCGACCTTGGGTTACGACGGCGGTCCGTTCTTCTCCCCCGACGGATCGCTGATCGTCTACCGATCCGGGCATCCGCAAACCGAGAGTGAACGTGCCGATTACCGGGAGCTGCTCGCGCAGAATCTCGTTCGCCCCAGCCGGATGGAGATCTGGGTGATGAATGCCGACGGATCGAATCAGCGGCAAGTGACGGATCTCGGGGGCGCCAGCTTCGCACCGTTTTTCCATCCGGACGGAAGACGGATCATTTTCTCTTCCAACCACGCAGATGTACAGTCGGGGAGAGATTTCGATCTGTTCTTGGTCGATCTGGATGGATCCAACCTCACCCAGGTCACCACTCACGGCGAGTTCGACGGCTTTCCGATGTTTTCGCCCGATGGGACGAAACTCGTGTTTGCCGCAAACCGTTATGGTACTGTGCCGGGCGAGACGAACATATTCATTGCGGACTGGGTAGAACCTGATCGATAACCAGAGGAACAAGCGAAGTGGTTGATACCCAGAGCAGGAACACCGACGGGCAAACCGCAGCACCAGAGGCGAAGCGTGCCGGCCATGCGGTGTGGGAGTGGGTGAAGTCGTTGGCCATTGCGTTGGTGATCTGGTTCTTGTTGACGAGTTTCCTGGTTCAGGCCTTTCGGATACCGTCGGGGAGCATGGAGAACACTTTGTTGATTGGAGATTTTCTCTTCGTCAACAAAGCGTTATACGGCGCTGAGGTCCCGATCCTGCACAAGCGTCTCCCCGCGTTACGCGAGCCTCGGCGGTCGGACATCGTGGTGTTCGATTCCGTGGAGGATGCGGGCGTGAGCGTGGTGAAGCGGATGGTGGGTATGCCTGGTGACACCATCGCCATGAGAGACAACGTACTGTTCATCAACGACGAGCGCGTCACGGAGGATTACGCTGTGCGCGGTTCGCCGGGCGATCAGCGAGACCCGCGTATGCGGGCCTGGCAGATCAAGTACCTGGCAGACTCCAGTCAGGCCGAGTCGTACGACCCGTCGCTCAAGAACTGGGGGCCGCTCGTCGTACCGCCCGATTCTTTTCTTGTCATGGGTGACAACCGCGACAACTCGTACGACGGCCGGTACTGGGGATTCCTCGGCCGCGATCGGATTCGGGGCCGGCCGATGTTTGTGTATTACAGTTTTGACAAGCGGGGCCTGTATCCCTTGCCGTTCTTGACGGCGATCCGCTGGTCGCGATTCTTTTCCCGGCCGAATTGATGGCCAAGAACAAACCGAAGACCAAGAACAATCCCAAGCGAGAGACCGCCGGCGAGCGGACCATGGGGTGGATCAAGTCCATTGCCGCCGCGCTGGTTCTCTGGCTCCTGCTGCGTACGATGTTGGTGGGGGCCTTCCATATCACCTCGGGCAGCATGGAGCGCACTCTGCTCGTCGGCGACGTTCTCTTCGTGAATAAGGCGCTCTACGGTGCAGAGATTCCACTCACCAACAAGCGTCTGCCGGCGTTTCGACAACCCCGCCGACGGGACGTGGTCGTGTTCGACTCGGCGGAAGAACCCGGGCTCACCGTGGTGAAGCGGATCATCGGCGTGCCGGGGGACACCATCGAGATGCGGGACAATGTCGTACTGATAAACGGGGAACGGTTGGACGAACCTCATGCGGTGGTAACGGACGAGCTGGGGGATCCGGCCGACGCGAAGATGCGAGCCTGGCAATTACGCTACTTCCTCGGTGAAGATCGATTGCACTACGCCCCTTCGTTGAAGAACTGGGGACCCCTCGCGGTGCCGCCCGATTCATTCATGATGATGGGCGACAATCGCGACTTTTCTTACGACAGCCGCTACTGGGGTTTCTTGGGGGGAGATCGCATCATGGGCAAGGCGCTCATTGTGTACTACAGCTACGACAAAAACGGTTTGCTGCCCCTGCCGTTTTTCACGGCCATACGCTGGAGGAGGCTGTTTACCCTTTTGCGGTGAGGCCGCGCGCCGAAGGCGGCACGTGGGTGAGGAAAGACTGGGGGACCCGAGGCTTACGACTTATAGCGGTAGGTAATTCGTCCGCGAGTGAGGTCGTACGGGGAAAGATCGACGGAGACGCGGTCGCCGCGGAGAATGCGGATGTAGTGTTTTCTCATTTTGCCGGAAACGTAGGCTAGGACTTCGTGGCCGTTCTCGAGTTCTACTTTGAAAGTCGTGTTGGGGAGCACTTCCTTCACAGTGCCCATCATCTGAATCGCGTCACCCGCCACAGGCCATCGGACTCCTAGACAGTCAATTCAGGATGTGACGGCTGTGTCACGTTGCGGGGGACGTACACCGCCCGCCTGCTGCAGGATACACACTTGATCGATACTTGCCGGTGGCGATCCCAGCGGGCGCTCGAAACCCTGCGTTTCGGCGTGCGCTCGAACTCGGAGCCGCCACAGCTCGGGCACACCAGCGGCTCACGGTCTCGATCGGCCAAAATCAACTGGAGCGCCTCGTCTGCCCGGAACTCCTTGACTCCGCGACGTGCCAAGCACCTACCTCGTGGATTCAATGGACAGGGAATCTATCCCGCACGAAACGTCTTGACCAGAGCGTCCAGAAGAGGCAACA
>JADFPO010000092.1:0-6282 GCA_022562295.1 Gemmatimonadota bacterium | reverse complement strand
ATTGGAGCGCCTCGTCTGCCCGGAACTCCTTGACTCCGCGACGTGCCAAGCACCTACCTCGTGGATTCAATGGACAGGGAATCTATCCCGCACGAAACGTCTTGACCAGAGCGTCCAGAAGAGGCAACATGGCGGGAGACTCGATGCTTCGGAGGCTCGGATGGCAACCCCCCCACACGGATACGTGTCCGTCGCCAAACTTGAGGTGACCACGGTCCGTCCTCACGCCGGAGGATTCCAGCTTCAGGGTACCGGCGCAGACGGCGCCGATTATGTCTTGGAAATGCACATCGATATACCCATAGATCAGCGCACACGCTCCGTTCTAGGGGAGATTCTCTCCCAGTCCGAGTGGCGTGTGTTACGCCGAGCCCGTCAACCGCTCAAATCGCAGGCGCGGCGCAAGCGCGTTCCCAAGGCGGCAGAACCGAAATAAAGCCGAACCGCATTTCGATCGTTGCCGAAACGAGTGGATGCCAGGCCAACCGGGAGTCTCGCGTTGCCGAGTGTGATTGCCCGCACCCTCAAATCAATCGCTGCGCTTGTGACGACCGTAAGCTATTAAAAGATAAACGTTTACGTGCCTTTTGGCCGCTGCGCGTCGCGCTTGACGTAAGGGGTGAGACCGGATAGGTTGCCGCTCCGAAATTCCGATGACGAAAGAGGCGTGATGGCAAGACGACGGTTGGGCGGTCAACAGGTCACCTCGCTCCTCGAGAGCTTACCAGGGATTGCCAGCGTGTTGCGGAGCCCTGTGGCCGACGCGATCGTCGCCATGATTCGCGCGGGCGCGGGTCTCGGGGACTTCCATGAGACGGAAGCGAAGGAACTGGTTGAGTACGCCGTGAGGCGCGGCTTAATGGGGGCCCAAGAGGGGGAAGAACTGCTCGCGGAGGTCAAAGAAGCCGCGAAGCGGATTAGAGCCGCGAAGCGTGCTGCCAGGAAGGCGGCACCGAAGCCGACCACCAAGACGGCCCCACGCACCAAGAAAATCGTCAAGCCGGCTCCCGCAAAGGCAAAGGCGACAAAGAAGACCATCGCCAAGAAAACGACCGCAAAGAAGACGCCGGCCAAGGGAAAGAAACGCTAGGGTTGATCTTGGGCCGATGTTGTCGGTTGGAAGTTTCAATGGGTTATAACCAGGCAGATTGGAGGTAGATGCCCGAGCCGATTTTTCGCTTCGCTGAGGCCCTTCGCGCCCTTCTCTCCACTCGCACCCCCGATGCCTTCGAGGATGTTTGGGAATCACTCCACGTGAGCGATCTGGGTTGGACCGCGCTGCAGAGGGCATGGCGGCACGATCAGCGGTACGGGGAAACCACGTCGGGAGAGGTAGACGGACTGCTGCTCCGGCTATTGGACCGCGTTTCCGTCATAACCGCGCACGGCGGAGAAACCGCGCAACGTGTGCGGACCTTCCGTCGGTCGGAGTTGGAGCGCCTACAACACGCTGCCGCCGCCGCCCTCGTGGCTCAGCGTTTCGGTGCGGCCGGTTTGTGTACCGTCCTGGAGGACGACGCCGCCCCTGTAGCGCGGCGGTATTTTTCGTTTTTCTCCCTTGCCGAGCGACATCCGCCGACACAGTGGTCGCTGTTTGCCACCTACCTCAGAGCGGACGCGCACTACGCGTTCGTCGGGGCGGCGGCCGAGACGGCGCGTTACTATCCCACCGAGAATGCTGTCGAGAAACTCGTGTCGCTGTTCGACACGACGCGGAGTGATCTTATCCTACGCACGTTCCTCAGCCCTCGAATTCTGGAATCGTTGTTTGTCTTGAGCGATCCGGTCACGTTGCCGTTCTTCAGAGGCCTCCTGACATCGGGTTACACCGACAGTCAACCGGAGTACTGCGAAGTGACGCGGGCATTGGTTATGGTACGTCGCTTTACGGGTGCGATCGAGCCGAGCGTCAAGTATTCGGATTCGCGCGATCCCGATCTGCCGGAATTTCTGGGGCGCGCCGAGCAGGCGTTTGAGGCGTGGCGTGAAACGCTGCACCCCGTGGTCGTGATTTAGGATCGTGAACTATCGGATGATGCGGCGGAAGATCGTCGTGCCCGTCCCCACGCCGACATTCTCCAGAACGATCTGGTCACCTCGCGCGTCGTAGGCACCGTTCCATATCAACGTTTCCTCCGGCACCTCCGCAGAGTCACGGTTCCAATCGAAGGTTATTTCGCGTGCGTTGCGTTCCCAATCTCCCCACACCCAAGATCCTCCGGGGGATACCCGATACCGCACGGTTCCAGCACGGTCCAACCTGAGTTCCATTTGATGGCCGTCCGGGAGGTCGGCGATCCACCGCGCCTCGATCCGCCGCGCTAGCACGCTCTGCGGCGACATCGTTATGGTGACGCCGTCGGCTTCGACCAGGAGGCGCTCCAGCGAGAAGCGGTACCGGATCTCGAAGCTGGAACGCTCGCCAAAGTCCTCTCCCTCCCGATTCCGATTGAAGGCCGTCGCGAGAATGCGCATGAGCACGCTATCGCCGTACACCACAAGGGCGTTCGGGGTGAGCGCGTAGTTGGCGGCGAATTGGTTCACGTTGTCGCTGATCACGAGCATCGAGTCGCCGAAGAAATCGAGCCAGAGCGGGAGGCCGTTGACTTTGGCCCCGACCCAACGATGCAGAAGCCGGTTTTCTTGCGAGTCGGAGGGAACCGTGAGGACCGAACTGGAGTCCTGCGCGTGCGCCGCTCCCCGCCGCCCAGCCGTCGTGATGACGGCTGCCACCAACACCGCTCGTAGGAGCCCACTGCCAATCGCCTTCATGGTCTGAAGCATGGCTTGGGCCGGCGTGCCGGGCAAGCGACTGTGCGAATCGCTACCAAGCGACTCCGAACGCGATCCCGGCGGACAACCCGAGTTCTTCCTGCAAGTCACGGGATCCTGGCACCAGAGGCCGGGGGCCCGCAAAGTACTCGTAGCTCACCATCGGCTCGGCAAACCAGCCGTTGGTGGAAACCCACCGGAACCCGAGCAGCAGCCCCATTCCCAGGTAGAGATGCCCTCGTCGGCTCGATAACGGCCCGGTAGATAAGAAGCGGCGAGTCGCACCCGAGTTGTCACCCTGCAACCAGACTCCGTCGACTCGCCCTCCGATCACCATCCCGGCCGCCTCACCCTCGCCGAAGTATTGCCGTAGACCAACCCCCGCACCGCCGCCGAAAATTTTTATACCGTCCTTTTCTGAGTACACTCCGAGTCCGCCTATTTCCACGGTGGTGGTTCTCCGAACCGAAAACTCGACGCCGGCCGTCCCGAGGCCGATCAGCAATCCGATGGGTTGGATGTGCGCAAACCGTTGTGGCACTTCACGTAAGCCTTGGGATTCCGCTGCGTGAGGCGCGGCCCACATGATTAACGTTGCAACAAGAAGCTTCTTCACGACGTTGTCCCTCGGTTCGGTTGAGGTCAGGAGTTGCAAGCCCCGTACCTATTTCGTCGGTGAAGGTTGAATGCAGTTAAATTTCCACCATCATGGCTGCGGCACCAGTGACCCCTCCTTTACGTAGCACACGAACGTTCGAAGATCGGGCTGCCGCGTTGGGGCACTTTTTCTCCGCCGCTGGCGACGCGCCGCGCTTCGTGGCCTATGATGACGAACTGGGGTGTCCGCTAGACAACAGTTTGTCGGTGCTCGAATGGACGGGCGCCGTCGGAATCCTGGTAGATGACGATCTGATTCATGCCGCTCGACTCAGCGGTGAAACAGCTGCCGCAATGGTGGAACGCCGGAAAGACAACCGTCGCGTGTTCGTCTACATGGGGCCTCGCATGGACGCGCCGCCAGCGGATCCGCATGAGGGGTCGCTACTCTACGATGAGCCTGGCGTGCGCGCCTACGAATTTGCACAGCGCGCTCATGCCCTCGCGCACTTCATCCGTGCCACGCAGGGGGTTGGCGCCGTGCTTTCCATTCTCTCGAAGCGTGCCCCCGAATTGCGTCACGTGAAGCGGTGGCTGGGAAGCTTGCTGCGAGATCCCGATCGGCTGGGCTCCAACAATCTTCTGGCGGGATGGTTCGCAACGAGCGCTGCAGGTGTCTTGTTCGGCCCGCGTGGCGAGGGGATGCCTTATGTGTACGAGGAGGTCGGTAGTGGTGGGTGTGGGAGTGAGGGCGAATGAGGCTTGCGGGTGCTCGACAGTGCTTCGGTGCCGGTGTGGGGAGTTACATTTTTCGACATCCCACAAATCCACATGTGGTGGAAAAGTTCTCTAAGACGGTGTTTCAAGCCGCCTTAGTATCCACATTTTGTTCACATCAAAATCGCGTAAACCGAAGAAACATCGGCACTTGCGCGACTCTAGATCGATTTTATATTGTGTGGTGCGGCGCTTAGGAGAAGGGCGGGAACTCTGTTCCCGAAGACGCCCTGAGTGCTGCGCCCAGGTCGAAAATTCCGGGGAGTTCGTCTAATTTCAAGGGCTTAGGCGAATGGCGATCCGGGTGATCACTTTCTCCTGGGCAGACGAGGCCAGTCGCGTGCCTCGTCCACGTCGAAGTGGTGCCTCGGCGTGCAGTGCGAAAGGTCGGTCCGCGACTCGGCCTGATCGCAGCGCCCGCATTGGTGAACCTCGTGGCCCTGGCCGGGCTGCTTGGGGATGGAAGCCGGAGCTCCTGACAGCCCTACCGTGACGGATCAGTCCCGGCGGCGTCAGGAAGGAGAACAGAGGGAGGTAATCCCCTGACTCCGGGTAGCCTATGCGTAGGACGGCCGATGATCCACTCGTGGATTGTCGGCCGTCTTTTTTTTGGTGGCCAGTTCAGCCGCCGACCCCGACCAGACATGCACCGTCACGCAGGTGCCGAGCGCGCCCGGAACACCAATAGTGGCTCGTTTTACCCATTGTTACCGAAAAAATTTGTACATGCCCGGAGCGTTTCGGTAACGTGGGACGCGGTCGATCCGGTTAATCTAGGTGCATGTGGTACCAGATGCCCACTGGGCGGGAGGCAACACGCGCAGCCGCCGTTGCGGAGCTTCGGAGCTGCCTGGCGGCGGTGAGGTGCGTCGCGACCCTTCTCTGCAGGAACGACCGGAGTGACAAAAGGCAGGAACTCGCGCGCATGCTGCTGCGGCAGCTTCGGAGGGCAGAGCGCGTAGTGCGTCACGATCTGTCCGACGGCGATTGAAGCCAAACGCAGATCGCGAGCGCGTCGTCCAATGCCGGCGGCCGACGGGCCGTTAGATGCTCTCCGGCAACGTTCCGGTCTGGTCGTAGCGAAACGCCATAGCTTCTTGTGCGGCTGCCGACGCGCATGGAACGCCGGGCCGCGTCCGACGCGAGCGCAATGACCCCGATGAGTGCAGCGAGCAAAGTCATCAGCTTCACGTCGTGATTGCGGATGTGCGCCATCTCGTGCGCAACGACGCCTTGCCGTTCGTCGAGAGAATCCGGTTCGCTTGCGCTTCGCTCAGTCGGCGGAGAGGAGGACACGATTCACCGCTAACCGCACGGCATCCGCAATTTCGGAACTGCGAGCGATATGCTTCGCCGCCGGGTGTCCCTCATGTACGTTCAGCTCCAATCCGCGAACTATGGGAATTCGATGCCACTTCGTTGTAGCGAACCGCTTGCCGGTTTCGCTCCCGTCATCGGCGATCTTCCCGAGGGCATTCCACGTGTGAATCGCCCGACCCGCCCGACCGCGGGTCGCTGTCGGGTCGCGCAGGCTCAACTGGCTCGCTGGGGCGATATTCGGGCCGAGGGCCGCGGCGACCTGTCGCTCGATGACGTCGCCGGTCTGCTCCTTGAGTTCCTGCGCGATGTTCGAGAGCGGAGCGCCCTCCATCTGGCGGAGCTTGATCACCAACAGCTGCAGTAGATGTCGGTAGGAATATGTGGCCGCGGTACCGCGACCGTCCGGAGGCGCCATCAGGCCTCGGGCGATGTAATAGCGGACGGTTCGGTCGCTCGGTTGCGCCTTCGCAGCGGCGTTTGTGGGCCGGACACCTGAGGCCTCCAGCAGCGCACCCGTGACGGCCGTGAAGTCGTGCAGATTCCAAGGGGCGATCTGGCGATACTGGCGTAGCGTGAGGAGCGCGTCTTTCTTCGCGGTTTCGGGCATAGAGCAGTATGACGATCCAGGCCCCCTCGACACCACCCCCGAGCGCAACTCCGCCCTGAATCGATCCGGTACCCCGGGAACGGCGGCCTTGACGACAAGGAATGAGGGGCATGGCTGATGGTTCGGCCGTCCCGCGTTGGTTTGGTTACGCGCGCGGTGCTTTGGTACGCGCTTCGGTGAGCGCAGGGTGCATGTTGCCTCATGCGCAA
>JADFPO010000204.1 GCA_022562295.1 Gemmatimonadota bacterium | reverse complement strand
TGGCGGTGATCACGAGCCTCCCGGCCGCCGCCGTTGCGGCCGACGCCCTCAGGCATCCTGAAGGAACACTGAAACTCGCGGAGCGCCAGCTCGTTGCCGGGAGCACGGTTCCGATTGGGGGAGAAAAATTCGCTGAGCACGGCAAATTGGAACTGTTGCTTGTTGGCGTCGCTGGCCGTTTTCGCTTGGGCGATGTCACCGCCGATTCGGTCGGGGCATTTACCGAGTCGTTTGACATTCCGGCGGATCTCGAGCTCGGAGCCTATCGCCTCGTCGCCATCGCGGTGGATGGAGACGAGGTCGCGAGCCTGAACGTCGAACTGCTAGCAGAGTCGCCGGCACCGGACAAAGGTCCGGGGCTCTCAGAAGACGAGGGCGGGCACGTGGAGGATGGTCACTCACACGATGCGGAATCCGCGGAAGACGCCCCAACGGACGAGCCATTGATCCTTGACCGGGCGGGCAGTCCGTGGGTTCGGGGTGGGGCCGTTGTCGGGATCATTATCGCGCTTGTCGGCGGTGGTTTGTTGCTTCGCAAGCCTCAGGGAACCGTTTGACCACAACCTAAAAAGGTAACGATGAAAAGAACCTTTTGCACCGTTGGTTGGGTTGGCTTGGTGGCGGTCGCTGTACCGCCGATGGTCCAAGCACAGACCGCTGACGCGGACGCCATCCGTCAGGTCATAGAAGCGGTCGCTGCGTATTCTCAAGCCAACAATCTCGATGCGATCGATACTCTCTTTGCGCCAGAGCGCGGTATCCACATCATCGAGGGTGCCGGGATCAACCACGGGTGGGTGGACTACCGAGACAACCACCTCGGCCCTGAGCTCGAGAGCTTCGAGAACTTCGAGTATCGGTTCTACGGCATCGAGCCCCAGGTCCGCGGGGACGTCGCTTGGTCGTCGTTCCGCTACGATCTCGCGGTGGATACACAGCGCGGGCATTTGGAGCGCGAAGGTCGGGGGACCGCGGTGTTGGAAAAGCGAGACGGTCGTTGGTTGATCGTGCACCTCCACACATCGGGCCGGGCCAAACGCGAGCGTGGTTCATGAAGTCCCGTATCGCGATGGTACTCGGCCTCGTGCTTGGAGAACTCTCGGTCATCTGAGCACACGATCTCTTTCTGAAGCGGGACAGCCATTTTCTTGCTCGGGACACATTGCGAGCGAGACGCTCCGCTTTGGTCCGCCCGCCCGCCCGCCTGCCTCTTCCTCCTAGCCACCAATGTTCATGAGCTTTACTTTAACCTCGGCACCTACGCCCCATCTCCAGCTAGGAGGAACCCCATGCCGCTCTCCCGCAGAGCATTCTTCGGACTCGAGGTGAGTGCAAGCCAGCCGACCGCGCCGCTCATCATCGCCAGGGGGCGTGAGGCCCTGTCCGAAGAACTCGGTCCCCTGGGCAGCGAAATCGGAGTGATCCAGCCCCCCCAGGACGGCGAGATCCGTATCTCCAGTAACGAGAACCCCTTGGGGCCGCCGCCGGCTGCCGTCGAGGCGATTCGTGGGTCCTTCGGCAGGGACGCCGGCCGTTACCCCTTCAACTCGCAGCCCAACATGAGCGACCTGACACGCGCCATGGCCGAGAAACACGGCTGCGAGCCGGACAACATCGTGTTGGGGGCGGGCTCGGGTGAGATCCTCAAGAATGCGGCGCACGCTTTCACCAACCGCGACCGCCACTTCGTCACCGGGACCCCCTCCTACCTCCAGCCCAGTCGCGTGGCCCGGTATCTGGGTGCCACGGTCGTGTCGATTCCGGTCAACAGAGCCGACGGGAAGCTGGACCTCGATGCCATGGAGGCCGCCGCGCGTGGTGCGGGGCTGATCTTCCTGTGCAATCCGAACAATCCGACGAGCACCGTGCACACGGGGTCGGACGTGCGGGCGTTCGCGCGAACCGTGCGGCGCAACTCACCGAACACGGTGATCCACTTCGATGAGGCCTACCACGAGTACGTCACGCATCCGGACTACGAGCCGGCAATGGAATTGGCACTCGAGAGGCCCAACGTCTTCGTCACGCGGACCTTCTCGAAGTTGTTCGGGATGGCGGGTATGCGGATCGGCTACGGCGTCGGTCATCGCGATACGATCGCAACGTTGCGGCGCTACTCGCTCACCGTGAACACAAACGTCCCCGGTCTCGCGGCGGGATACGCCGCGGTGCGGGAGAGGGATTTCGTTCGCACCGAACAGCGCCGGAACACCGAGGCGAAGCAGTACACGATCGATTTCTTGGCGCGCCTGGGCTACGAGTCTTACAACTCGCAGACCAACTTCATCTTCGTGGAGTTGGGCAAACCGGCAGCGGATTTTCGGGCCGGCTGTCGAGAGCACGGTGTTGCCGTCGGCCGCGACTTCCCGCCGATGGAGCGAACCCACGCTCGGATCAGCATCGGAACCATGGACGAGATGACGCGTGCTTGCGCGGTCTTTGAGGAGGTGCTGGCATGAAGACGTATAAGAAAGCCGACGGGATGCGGAACGACGTCTCGCGCCGGTCGTTCGTCCAGAGCATCGGCTTCGGTGCTTCGGCCGCCGCCATCATGTCGTACGACGGGCCGCGTTCCTGGGCACGAGCCATGTCGCTCGCGCTTCCGGAGCAAGAGCGTCCGTTGCTCCTGCACAACAACGAGAACCCGTTGGGTCCTGGCACCCGCGTGATCGCCGCGATGAACGATGCGCTGGAGGGCGGACCGAAGGCCGGTCGCTATCCGGGCGGTGCCATCACGGAATTGGTCGAATCGATTGCCATGATGAACAACGTCCCGGTGGATTACGTGATGGTCGGGAACGGGTCCACGCAGCTCTTACGCTCGGCGACTCAAGTTTTCACGTCGCCATCGAAGCATCTGGTCACGGCGTCGCCGTCGTACGAGGAAGCGCGAGACTACGCCGGCCTGAACGGCCACCCGGTGGAGGAGCTGCCGCTCAAGGAAATGTCGCTCGACCTCGACGCCATGGCCGACGCGGCGCGCGGCGCGGGGCTGGTGTTCGTGAACAACCCCAATAATCCCACCGCCACGCTGCACAGCGGCGAGGCAATTGGGACGCTGATCGATCGGGTATTGAGCGAGACCGACGCGATGATCATGGTGGACGAAGCCTATCACGATTACGTGACCGACAAGAACTACGAGACGCAGATCCCGCGCGCCATCAAGGAGCAACGCGTCATCGTTGCACGCACGTTCTCGAAAGCCCACGGCATGGCCGGCATGCGCATCGGCTGGTGTGTCGCGCATCCCGACGCCATCGCCAGGATGCGGGAGTGGCACTACGGGTTGAGTCTCAACATCCCGTCGCTCCTCGGGGCGAGAACTTCGATAGAGGATCCGGATCGTATCTCACGGGAGGCCGAGCGCAACACGGCGGCCCGCCAGTTCACGATCGATTGGTTCGCCTCCAGGGGCATCGCGACGACCGATTCACAGGCCAACTTCATCTTCGCGAGAACTGGCATACCTGCCGGCGACTTCCGTGCCGCCAACCAGCAGCGAGGCATCTTGGTGGGGCGGGACTTTCCGCCGTACGAGCGGGAATGGTCGCGCATCTCCATCAGCACGATGGACGACATGCGGCGCGCGGTGAACGTGTTCGACAGCGTGCTCCCCGTGGCCACGGAGCAATCGAACGGGCGGCGTTCGGACGCGGCGGCGTAGCGGAAGGAGAGTACTTCTTCACAAGCACTTGATAGGGATAGAGAA